>NZ_JBEPBM010000003.1:0-377401 GCF_040299205.1 Streptomyces sp. NPDC000983
GACGAGATCGGCATGGGCGACAACATCTGGCTCGGCGACCGCGACGCCGTCCGCACCCCCATGCAGTGGACACCCGACCGCAACGCCGGCTTCTCGTCCTGCGATCCGGGCCGGCTCTATCTGCCGACGATCATGGACCCGGTCCACGGCTACCAGGTCACCAACGTCGAGGCGTCCATGTCCTCGCCGTCGTCCCTGCTGCACTGGACCCGGCGGATGATCGAGATCCGCAAGCAGAACCCCGCCTTCGGACTGGGCAGTTACACCGAGCTCCAGTCCAGCAACCCGGCGGTGATCGCGTTCCTTCGGGAGTACGAGGACGACCTCGTCCTGTGCGTGCACAACTTCTCCCGGTTCGCGCAGCCGACCGAGCTGGACCTGAGCACGTTCGGCGGCCGTCATCCGGTGGAGCTGTTCGGCGGGGTGCGCTTCCCGGCAATCGGTGAACTGCCGTACCTGCTGACCCTGGCGGGGCACGGCTTCTACTGGTTCCGGCTGCGCAGGGAGAACGCCTAGAAGGCCCGGGCGGGGCGGTTTCCGCCGCCCCGCCCGGGGCACCCATCAGTAACACCCCGACCACCCCGGGGAAAGGACACGACGTCATGTCGGAATCCGTCACCCGCACCCTCGCCTCGACTCCGGGCCTCCTGGCGTCGCTGGACCCCCTGCTCAGGGAGTGGCTCCCCCGGCAGCGGTGGTTCGCCGGGAAGGGGCGTCCGGTCACCGGGTTCTCGCCGGTCGCCGCGACCGAACTGCTCCCGGCCGACGGCAGGCTGGGCCTGTACCACCTGCTGGTCCGCGTCCACCAGCCGCCCGCCCTCGGCGCCGAACCGCACCCCGGTGACTGCTACCAGCTCCTCATAGGCGTGCGCGAGGCGCTGCCGCCCCGGCTGGCGCCCGCGCTCATCGGACATGTGGAGCAGGGCCCGCTCGCCGGACGGACGGTGTACGAGGCCCTGTACGACCCCCGGCCCGCCGAGGTGCTCCTGGAGGCGCTGCGCTCCCAGGCCCGCATCGGCGGGCTGTTCTTCGAACGGGACCCGGAGCACGAGATCCGCCCGGGTCTGGTGCCCCGCATGCTGACCGCGGAACAGTCCAACTCCTCGGTCGTCTACGGCGACACGTACATCCTGAAGCTGCTGCGCCGGGTCCTGCCGGGCGTCAACCCCGACCTGGAGCTGCCGCTGGCGCTGGCCCGGGAGGGCTGCCCCCGGGTGCCGGCGCCGACGGCGTGGATACGGGCCGAACGGTCCGGCCAGTCGTACGTCCTCGGTGTGCTCCAGCCGTTCGTGCAGGGCGCCTCGGACGGCTGGGAGCTGGCCCTGCGGGAGCTGGCCAAGGGCGAGGACTTCGCCGCGGAGGCGAGGGCGCTGGGCCGGGCCACCGCCGAGGTGCACACCGCGCTGGCCCGCGCGCTGCCGACGGTCACCCTCGGGCAGGCCCAGCTGACGCTGATGACCGACGCCATGCTGGCGCGGCTGGAGGCCGCGGCGCAGGCGGTGCCCGCGCTGCGGCCGTACGTGCCCGGGCTGCGCTCGGCCTTCGAGGCGCTGGCCGAGCTGGCGGCGGAGGGCAGGACCTGGACCGCCCAGCGGGTCCACGGCGATCTCCATCTGGGCCAGTGCCTGCGCTCGCCGGGCGGTCCGTGGCGGCTGATCGACTTCGAGGGCGAACCGGCGCGGCCGCTGGCCGAACGGCGTCTGCCGCAGCCCCCGTTGCGGGACGTCGCCGGGATGCTGCGCTCCTTCGACTACGCGGCCCACTCGGCGGACCTGCCGGTACCGGGCTGGGCCGAGACCTGCCGGGCCGCCTACTGCTCCGGCTACGCCGAGGTCTCCGGCGTCGATCCCCGTACCGACCCGGTGCTGCTGCGGGCGTGCGAGACGGACAAGGCGGTCTACGAGGTCGTCTACGAGGCCCGCCACCGCCCCGACTGGCTTCCGGTCCCGCTGTCCGCCGTGCGCCGGCTCGCCGGGGACGACGGCACCACGGCCTCTTCTGCGCCGACCTCACCCTCGTCACCCCTGTCCAGGAGGACCCACCCGTGACCCCCCGCCCCCCGTCCACCGGTCCGGATCCGAAGCAGTCGGCCGAGGAGACGGCCGAGGAGAAGAGCGCCGAGCGGAAGCCGTCCGGGAAGTCTTCCGGTAAGCAGTCCGCGACACCGTCCGCGAAACCGGCTTCCGGGAAGAAGAAGGCCGCGAAGAAGGCGGCGGCGAAGAAGGCGGCGACGGTCAGGAAGGCGGCGGCCAAGAGCGCGGGGGCCCAGAAGGCAGGGGTCAAGAAGGCCGGGGCGAAGAGGGCGGTGCCGGCCGGGAAGGCCGTCGCGCCGGAGCCCGTCTCCCCCTCGGTCTCCCCGGCCGCCTCACCCGCCGTCTCCCCCGCCGTGGACGCCGAGGACCGGGCCCGGCTGCTGGCCGGCACCCATCACGATCCGCACTCCGTGCTGGGCGCGCACCCCGTGCCCGGCGGTATCGCCTTCCGCGCCTTCCGGCCGTACGCCCGGGCCGTGACCGTGCTCGCCGGGGAGGTGCGGGCCGGGCTGCACGACGACGGCGAGGGCTTCTTCTCCGGACTGCTGCCGCTCGGCACTCTCCCCGAGTACCGGCTCCTGGTGGCCTACGACGACACCGAACTGGAGACCGAGGACGCGTACCGCTTCCTGCCCGCGCTGGGCGAACTGGACCTGCATCTGATCGGCGAGGGCCGGCACGAGGAGCTGTGGAAGGCGCTGGGCGCCGAGCCGATGACCCACCAGGGCGTCACCGGCACCCGGTTCACGGTGTGGGCGCCGAACGCGCGCGGAGTGCGGCTGGCCGGCTCCTTCAACTACTGGGACGGCACCGCCTTCCCGCTGCGGTCCCTGGGCGCGACCGGCGTGTGGGAGCTGTTCGTGCCGGGCCTCGGCGAGGGCGAGCTGTACAAGTTCGAGATCACCCGGCCGGACGGCTCGCACACCCAGCGCGCCGACCCGATGGCCCGCCGCACCGAGGCCCCGCCGGCCACCTCCTCGGTCGTGCACACCTCGCACCACCGGTGGCGGGACCAGGAGTGGCTGGCACGGCGCGGGCGGACGCCTCTCCACGAGGACGCCTTCTCCGTCTACGAGGTCCATCTGGCCTCCTGGCGGCCCGGGCTGACGTACCGTCAACTGGCCGAGCAGCTCCCGGCGTACGTCAAGGACCTGGGGTTCACGCATGTGGAGCTGATGCCGGTCGCCGAGCATCCCTTCGGCGGTTCCTGGGGCTACCAGGTGACCGGCTTCTACGCGCCGACCGCCCGGCTGGGCACGCCCGACGACTTCAAGTTCCTGGTCGACGCCCTGCACCGGGCCGGCATCGGGGTGCTGATGGACTGGGTCCCGGCGCACTTCCCGCGCGACGACTGGGCGTTGGCGGAGTTCGACGGACGGCCGCTGTACGAGCACGAGGACCCGTTGCGCTCGGCGCATCCCGACTGGGGCACGCTGGAGTTCGACTTCGGACGCCGTGAGGTCCGCAACTTTCTCGTCGCCAACGCGGTGTACTGGTGCGAGGAGTTCCACATCGACGGGCTGCGGGTGGACGCGGTCGCCTCGATGCTCTACCTCGACTACTCGCGCGAGCCGGGGCAGTGGGTCCCGAACGAGCACGGCGGCCGGGAGAACCTGGACGCGGTGCGGTTCCTCCAGGAGATGAACGCCACCGTGTACCGGAGGGTGCCCGGTGTGGTCACGGTCGCGGAGGAGTCGACCGCGTGGGAGGGCGTGACCCGGCCCACCGACGGCGGCGGGCTCGGCTTCGGGCTGAAGTGGAACATGGGCTGGATGCACGACTCGCTGAACTATCTGAGCCATGAGCCGGTGCACCGCAGGTACCACCACGACGAGATGACCTTCTCGATGGTGTACGCCTACAGCGAGAACTACGTGCTGCCGATCTCGCACGACGAGGTCGTCCACGGCAAACGGTCGCTGGTGTCGAAGATGCCGGGCGACTGGTGGCAGCAGCGGGCCGACCACCGCGCCTACCTGGGCTTCATGTGGGCCCATCCGGGCAAGCAACTGCTCTTCATGGGGCAGGAGTTCGCCCAGGGCGCGGAGTGGTCGGAGGCGCACGGGCCGGACTGGTGGCTGCTGGACCCGGCGTACGGGGCCGAGCCGGACCATCGGGGGGTGCGTGATCTGGTGCGGGAGTTGAACCGGGTGTACCGGGGCACGCCGGCGCTGTGGCAGCGGGACACCGACCCGGGCGGGTTCCGGTGGGTCGTCGGGGACGCCGCCGAGGACAACGTGCTCGCCTTTCTGCGGTACGACGCGGAGGGGGTGCCGCTGTTGTCGGTGTCCAACTTCGCGCCGGTCGTGCGGTACGAGTACCGGCTCGGGGTGCCGGAGGATGTTCCGGCTTGGGGTGAGGTGCTGAACACGGACGAGGAGCGGTTCGGGGGTGGTGGGGTCACCAACCCCGAGCCGGTCAAGCCGGAGGCTCAGGGGTGGCACGGTCGGACGGCTTCCGTCCGGCTGACCCTGCCGCCCCTGGCCACGGTGTGGCTGCGGCCGGTGTAGGTTTTCGCCCCCGCCGCCCCTTCCCGTCCCGACCCCGGGGGCTGTGCCCCCGGACCCCCATCGGCCCTTGAGGGGCCTTGTCCTCAATCGCCGGACAGGCTGGGGGGTACGCCGGACGGGGTGGAGGGGGGACCGGCTTGGCCTCAGACGGCGGGTGGGGTGAAAGAGCCAGGTGTGTGCAGTACGCCCAGTTTCTGGGTTGCTCGGGTCAGGGCCACGTAGAGGTCGCTGGTGCCGTAGTGGGCGGGTTCCACCACCAGGACCGAGTCGAACTCCAGGCCCTTCGCCTGGCGGGGGGTCAGGAGGACCACCGAGCGGGTGAGGTCCGGGTCCTCGGTCGGCGTCACGCCGTCCAGGCGGGCGGCCAGGCGGCGGTGCAGTTCTCGGGGGGCGATGACCGCGAGGCGGCCCTCGGCCGGGGTGAGTTCCGCGACCGCCTCGGCGACGGCGCCGGGCAGGTCGTCGGTGGCGCGCACCCAGGGCCGTACCCCGGTCGAGCGCACCGAGCTCGGCGGCTCGAAGTCCGGGTCCTCCGCCCGTACGACCGCCGCCGCCAGCTCCATGATCTCCGCCGGGGTGCGGTAGTTGACGCCCAGACGGGTGTGGACCCAGCGGTCCTCGACGTACGGTTCGAGGATCTCCCGCCAGGAGCCGACGCCCGCCGCCTCCGCCGTCTGGGCCGGGTCGCCGACCAGGGTCATCGAGCGGGTCGGGCTGCGCCGCATCAGCAGCCGCCAGGCCATCGGCGACAGCTCCTGCGCCTCGTCGACGATGATGTGCCCGAACGCCCAGGTCCGGTCGGCGGCCGCCCGCTCGGCGGCGCTGCGGTGGTCGTCCTCCTCGTGCCGCTCGGCGAACCGCTCCGCGTCGATGATGTCGTGCGCGGAGAGCACCTCGGAGCTGTCCGGGTCGCCGTCCTCCTTGTCCTCGAACTCGAAGGTGCGCGAGGCGAAGGACACGTCCAGCACGCCCTGCGCGTAGGCGATCTGCGTCTCCCGCTCGCGTTCGGCTCGCAGCCGGGCCACCCGGTCGTCGTCGCCGAGGAGTTCGGCCGCCTCGTCGAGCAGCGGCACGTCCGCGACCGTCCAGGCGCGGGTCACCGGGCGGCGCACGGCGGCGGCGTCCTGCTCGCCCAGGTGGGTGCCGGGGTCGGCGAGGAAGTCGGCGACCAGCCGGCGCGGGGTCAGTACCGGCCACAACTCGTCGATCGCGGACCAGACTTCGGGGTTCTCGGCCAGCTCGTCGCGGATCTGGGTGATGTCGCTGGGGTCGAGCAGGTTCGTACCGTCGTAGGGGTCGGTGCCGATGCGCTCGGCGACCATGTCGGTGAGGGTGTTGAGGATGTGGCCCTCGAAGTGCTCGCGGGCCACGTTGTGCGGGAGCCCGGCGGCGCGGGCGCGTTCGCGGGCGACGCTCACCAGACCGTCGTCGAGCATGAGGATCTCGCGGTCGTGCTGGATCGTGATCACGGGGTCGGGCAGGGCCTGCCGGTCGCGTACGACGGCGGCGAGCACCTCCGCCATGGCCGCGCCGCCCTTCACGGCGGCCGCTTCAGGGGTGTCCGTGGCGGTGGCCCGGACCCCGGGGAACAGTTCGCCGACGGTCGCCAGCAGCACCCCGGTCTCGCCGAGGGAGGGCAGCACCTCGCCGATGTAGCCGAGGAAGGCGGGGTTGGGGCCGACGATCAACACCGCCCGCTTGGCCAGCAGTTCGCGGTGCTCGTAGAGCAGATAGGCGGCCCGGTGCAGGGCGACGGCCGTCTTGCCGGTGCCGGGTCCGCCCTCCACCACCAGGATGCCGCGGTGCGGGGCGCGGATGATCTCGTCCTGTTCGGCCTGGATGGTCTGCACGATGTCGCCCATCCGGCCGGTGCGGGCGGAGTTGAGCGCGGCGAGCAGCACGGCGTCACCGCTCGGGTCCTCGTGGCCGGTGCGCTCCCGGTCGCCGAGGTCGAGGATCTCGTCGTGCAGCGCGGTCACCGTGCGGTCGTGGGTGCTGATGTGCCGGCGGCGGCGCAGGCCCATCGGGGTGTGTCCGGTGGCCAGGTAGAAGGGGCGGGCCACGTCGGCGCGCCAGTCGATGAGGAGCGGGGTGCGGTCGGCGTCCTCGGTGCGCAGCCCGATCCGGCCGATGTGGTGGTCGGTGCCCGAGGCGAGGTCGATGCGGCCGAAGCAGAGCGAGCCGTCGACCGCGTTCAGCGCGGCGAGCAGCCCGGAGCGTTCGGCGACCAGGATGTCCCGCTCCAGGCGGGCCTGCATGGGCGTGTTGCCCTGGCCGAGCGCGTCGGCGACGGAGGCCTCGGTGTCGCCGCGCAGCGCGTCCACCCGTGCGTACAGTCCGTCGATGAATTCCTGCTCGCCACGCATTTCATCGTCCGGAAATTCGCTGTTTGACAATTCCACTCCCGCCCGGATATACTGCGCTTACTCAGCTTCTCTGCGACTCAATTCTTCTGAAGTCGCGAATCATTGAATATACGCAAAGAAATCCCCCGGGCGCAATTGCCCGGGGGATTTCTTGTGTCCCGTGCGGTTCACAGCACGTCGGCGAGTTCCTCCAGCAGCCGCCGCCGGGGGCGGGCCCCGACCATCGACCGCACCGGCTCCCCGCCTCGGAAGACCATGAAGGTCGGCATCGACAGGACCTGGTACGCGTTCGTCGTCTCCGGGTTGGTGTCCACGTCCAGCTGGACCACCTTCAGCCGGCCGGCCGTCTCACCGGCGAGGGCGGTGAGCACCGGCCCCATCTGCCGGCACGGCGGACACCAGTCGGCGGTGAACTCCACCAGGACGGGGACCTCCGCTCCGATCACCTCGGCCGCGAAGTCCTCGTCGGTCACCTCGGCCACACCCGCTGCTCTGATCACCGTTCCTGCCCTCCCATTTCGCACAACGGCGGTTCCGTCTCGTCCAGCGCCGCGAGCCGCACCCCGATCTGCGCCCGTACGGCCTGGAGATCACCGATGAGCGCGTCGAGTTCGTCCAGCTTGCGCCGGTACACGGCGAGCGAGGCCGGGCAGGTGTCGCCCTCGGGGTGCCCGGCGCGCAGGCACTCCACGAACGGCCGGGTCTCCTCCAGGTCGAACCCGAAGTCCTGGAGCGTCCTGATCTGCCGCAGCAGCCTCAGATCGCTCTCGTCGTAGGTCCGGTAGCCGTTGCCGGTGCGCCGCGCGGGCAGCAGTCCGCGCGACTCGTAGTACCGCAGCGTCCGGGTCGTCGTCCCCGCCCGCTCGGCCAGCTCGCCGATTCGCATGTCCACGAACGTAAGCCTTCACCCCGGCGTCAAGGCAACAGCGGTTTGTGCTCGACCGGCGAGGTGAGGACGATCGACGTCGTCGTACGCCCCAGCGCGGAGACCGCTTCGAGGATCTCCTCCAGGTGGACCGTGTCCCGCACGGCCGCCTTGAGGATCCAGCAGTCCTCGCCGACGACGTGGTGCGCCTCGGTGATCTCGGGGCGCCCGATCAGTTCCAGGGTCCTCGGGTGTCTGAGGTTGTACCCGCCGTGCGGGTCGACCCGGATGAACGCCTGGATGCCGTAGCCGAGCCGGGCCGGGACGACCCGGGCGCCGTAGCCGCTGATGACGCCCGCCGACTCCAGCCGGCGCACCCGCTCGGTGACCGCCGCCGGGCTCAGCCGCACCCGGCGGCCCAGCTCGCTGAGCTTGATCCGGCCGTCCGTCTGGAGGAGCTGGAGGATCTGCCGGTCCACCGCGTCGAAGCCCGCCAAGGTTTCCTCAGCCGTGCCGCGCGAACGCCGTGGTTCTTTTGGCACAGCGGCCTGGAGTCCCATGGTTCCCCCTTCAGAACTCGCCTATGGGCAAGAAGAATTATGGCCATGGAAAAGCCCCGAGAGGTACTGGTCATCGGCGGGAACCGCTATATCGGAAAGCGGTTGATCCGCCGTCTGCTGGAGGCCGGCGACCGGGTCACCGTGCTCAACCGCGGCTCCTCCGCGCCGCCGCCCGGCACCCTGCACCTGGTCGCCGACCGCGACGACGAGGACTTGCTGCGCCGGGCGCTCGGCCCGCGCACCTTCGACGTCGTCGTCGACCAGGTCTGCTACACCCCGCGCCAGGCCGAGACGGCCCGCCGGGTCTTCACCGGCCGCACCGGCCGCTACGTCATGACCTCGACGGTCGAGGTGTACGAGTACGAGGACTCCCCCGCCCCGGTCGCCGAGTCGGCCGTCGACCCGCACACCGTCCCCGTGGATCTCGAACTCCCCTGGCACGACCCGGAGTTCCGCGACTCCCACTACGGCGAGGGCAAGCGGCAGGCGGAGGCCGTCCTGGCCGCCGCCCCGGACCTCCCCTGGACCGCCGTGCGCGTCGCCCATGTGCTGGGCGGGGGCGACGACTTCACCGGGCGGCTCGCCCACTACGCCGACCGGATCCGCGACCGCGCGCCGATCACGGTCCCGGCGGCGAACCGGCCCGCCACCTACATCCATGTCGAGGAGATCGCCGACTTCCTGGCCTGGACGGTGGACGCGGCCTTCACCGGCCCGGTCAACGCGGCCTCCCACACCCCGCTGACCACCGGCGACCTCTGCGCCGAGATCGCCGCGCACCTGCCCGACGGCCGGGTCGTCCTGCACGAGGTGGAGGTGGGCGAGACCTCCCCGCTCTCCTTCACCCGCGCCTACGGCATGGACAACTCCCGCGCCACCCGCCTCGGTTACGCCTTCGGGGACGCACGGCAGTGGCTGCCGAGGGCCGTCGCCGAGACGCTGGGAGAGGACTGAGGCGGGTTCGGCCCGGGGTCCGAGGTCTCAGGGACCGGTGAGGGAGCGGGTCTCGGCCGCGTACAGCTCGGCCGGGTCGAAGCCCATACCGGTGAAGTGGCCGGCCAGTTCGAGCGAGAGGACCCCGTGCAGCCGGGTCCAGTAGCGCAGGGCCCGGTGGAGGGCGGCGGCCGGTGCCGGGTGGTCGCCCGCCCAGAAGCGGTGCTCGGCGATGTGGGTGTCGAAGGGGTCCTCGGGGGCGTCCTCGGTCGCGCAGGCGTCGAGGAGCACGGCCATGATCTCGGAGGCGATCAGGGTGGTGTCGGAGGGCGCCCGGTAGCCGGGGACGGGGGTGCCGTAGACGAGGAAGTACCGGTGGGGGTCGTCCAGGGCCCACTCGCGCAGGGTCCGGGCGAGGCCGGCGAGGTCGGCGCCGCCCTTGGCGGCCTCCTGGCAGCGGTCGGCGAGGCTGCGGTAGGCGTCCTTTATGAGCTCGGTGATCAGCTCGTCGCGGTTGGCGAAGTAGCGGTAGAGGGCGGGGCCGCTCATGCCCATCTGCTTGGCGATGGCGTTCAGGGAGAGCGCGGAGGCCCCGGCACCGGCGATCTGTTCCCAGGCCAGGGCCTTGACCTCGTCCCGCACCTGGGCGCGGTACCGCTCCCGGGGGGTCTTCGCGTCCGACGCGGGCATCTGCGGCTCCCGACCGTTGCTGCTACACCGTCAAGGGTTCGCTAGACGCTATCAGCCCATCGGTGCGCCGACCGGTCGGCGGGAGCGGGTGGACGGCCGGCGCGGGAGCCGGTCGGCGGGAGCGGGCGGACCGCCGGCGCGGGAGCGCGTCACCCCCGGCCCGCCGCCGCCGTGGGCGAGGGGTCCGGACCGCCGGCACGGGAGCCGGTCGGCGGGAGCGGGCGGACCGCCGGCACGGGAGCCGGTCGACGGGAGCGGGCGGACCGCCGGCACGGGAACACGTCACCCCCGGCCCGCCGCCGCCGTGGGCCAGGGGTGCGGACCGCCGGCACGGGAGCCGGTCGGCGGGAGCGGGCGGACCGCCGGCACGGGAACACGTCACCCCCGGCCCGTCGCCGCCGTGGGCCAGGGGTCGCGCTCCGTCAGCCGCATCAGCAGGTCCGCGATGGGGGCGCGGACCTCCTCGCCCTCGCCCCACGACCACTCGATGTCCGTGGCGACGAGCCGTGCCCGCGGCCGGGGCCAGAGGCGCAGCGGGAAGTTCGTGGTCAGCACCCGGTCGGCCGCGTCCCGGGCCGCCGCCGGAGGCATCTCGCGCCGCAGGCCGAGACAGCGGGCGATGTCCTGGCCGTGGACCAGGATGTCGATCAGCGGTTCGCGGGGCGTGGTCATGGGCGCCAGCCGGCGGTTGCCCACGAGGCCCCGGAGGTTCGCCGCGATCTGCGCCGTGGGCCGGCGCGCCTCACGTACCGCGGTGTCGTGGATCAGCCGGTTCATGCCGCCCATCGCCCGGACCATGTCCCGCGCGAAGTCCTTGAGGGTGAAGCGGGGCGCCAGCGTCAGATGGGCCGCCACATCACGCACCCGCCAGTCGCCGCAGGCCGTCCGCGTCTCCCACTCTCCCGGTGTCAGGGACTGGAGGAGGTCGGCCAGTTCCACCCGTTGCTCGTCGACGATCCGCCAGCGCTCGTCGGCGTCCAGTACGGCGTCCAAGGCAATCACCATCCACTCAAGTGGTAAGGCTCTCTGACTAAATTAGTCAGCTACTCTGACCAGTGTCAAGTGACGGAGAGGGTGGTCATGGAGAGCGAGCCCAACACCGGGGTACTGCTGTTCCTCCCCTACCGCGCCCTGGAGGACCGGGTCTTCGCCGCCCTCGCCGAGGCCGGTTTCGACGACTTCACGCCCGCCCAGGCCCGGGTCCTGCAACGGGTGGGACCGGACGGCACCCGGCTGACCGAGCTGGCGGAGCAGGCCCAGGTCACCAAGCAGACGGCGGGGTTCCTCGTCGACCAGCTGGAGAAGTCCGGCTACGTCACACGGAAGCCGGACCCCACCGACGGGCGGGCCCGGCTGGTGTGCGGGGCGGCGAAGGCGTGGGCGGCCAAGGAGGTCGCCGACGCGGTGGTCGCCGAGGTGGAGCGGGAGTGGGCGCGGCATCTGGGCGCCCGGCGGATGGGGCAACTGCGCGAGGCCCTCACCCTGCTCCGCGAGATCACCGATCCCTGGGCGTGAGCAGGAGGGGCCTCGGAAGTGGGTCCGAGCGGTCGGGCCGACAGGGGGAGTGCCCGACCGCTCGGGGTTCCGCGGGGGCCGGGGCCTACGCCTTGGCCAGCTCCTTCTTCTCGCCGCCCTGCTCGGGAACCTCGGCCGGCTCGTCGTCCCCGTGGTCGAGCAGCGTCTTCTCGTCGAAGGGGAGGTGACCGGCGAGCACCTGGTCGACCCGCTCGCGGTCGATCTCCTTGGTCCAGGTGCCGATCAGCACCGTGGCCACCGCGTTGCCCGCGAAGTTGGTCAGGGCGCGCGCCTCGCTCATGAACCGGTCGATGCCGACGATGAGGCCGATGCCGTCCACCAGGGCCGGCTTGTGCGACTGGAGCCCGCCGGCCAGCGTCGCCAGACCGGCGCCGGTCACACCGGCCGCGCCCTTCGAGGCGACCAGCAGGAACAGCAGCAGCGGGATCTGCTCGCCGATCGACATCGGCGTGCCCATCGCGTCGGCGATGAACAGGGACGCCATGGTCATGTAGATCATGGTGCCGTCGAGGTTGAAGGAGTAGCCGGTGGGGACGGTGATGCCGACGACCGGCTTGCTGACGCCGAGGTGCTCCATCTTCGCGATGAGCCGCGGCAGCGCGGACTCGGAGGACGAGGTCGACAGGATCAGCAGGAACTCACGGCCCAGGTACTTGAAGAGCGTGAGGATGTTCAGGCCCGCGACGATCCGCAGCAGCGCGCCGAGGACCAGGACGACGAAGAGCACACAGGTGACGTAGAAGCCGAGCATCAGGACGGCCAGGCTCTTGAGCGCGTCGAGGCCGGCCGAGCCGGTGACGGCGGCGATGGCACCGAAGGCGCCGACCGGGGCGGCCCACATCACCATGGCGAGGATGCGGAAGACCAGGCGCTGGATGTGCTCGATGCCGCGCAGGACCGGCTGCCCGGCCGAGCCCATGGCCTGGAGCGCGAAGCCGGCGAGCAGCGCGACGAGCAGGGTCTGCAGGACCTCGCCGGAGGTGAAGGCGGACACGATCGTGGCCGGGATGACGCCCAGCAGGAACTCGGTGGTGTCCTTGGCCTCGGCGTCGACCTGCTGCTGGCCGACCTCCTTGACCGCGTCGGTCACCGCGAGGCCGGTGCCCGGCTCCAGGATGTTGCCGACGACCAGGCCGATCCCGAGCGCGACCAGCGACATGACCAGGAAGTAGACCAGGGCGATACCGCCCACGGCGCCGACCTTGGCGGCCTTGCGGACCGAGCCGATGCCCAGCACGATCGTGCAGAAGATGATCGGCGAGATCATCATCTTGATCAGGTTCACGAACCCGGTGCCGATGGGCTTCAGCTCCACCGCGAAGTCCGGCGCGGCCAGACCGACGGCGATGCCGAGGGCGACCGCGACGATCACCGCGATGTAGAGGTAGTGCGTGCGGTCCTTTTTGGCTGCGGGTGCCGTTTCGGGGGTGCTGGCGGCCACGGCTGCCCTCCTTGACGTCTTCGTCGGCATCACCGGCGTGCGGCTCACGTCCGGGGGTTTGAGGAATGCCGTGACTATCTCCCGCCCTGTGAGGGCGGTCACCCTTGCGTTCATTTAGTTCACGCCCGGCCGTGCGTGCACACTGACGGGATGCGTTTGCGCCTCCCCCGTCCCCGCAGCCTGGCCGGCCAGCTCTTCGCCATGCAGGCCGTGCTGATCGCGGTGCTGGTCGCCGGGTACGCGCTGTTCAGCTACGTCAGCGACCGCAGCCAGGCCGAGGACGCGGCGGGCCGGCAGGCGCTGGCCGTGGCCCGCTCGATCGCCGACTCGCCGTCGGTGCGGGAGGCGATCCGCACCGACCGGCCCACCTCCTCGCTCCAGCCGTACGCGCTGCACGTCCAGCGGGACACCGGGGTCGACTTCGTCACGATCATGGACCCGGAGGGCATCCGCTGGACCCACCCCGATCCGCACGAGATAGGGCAGCGCTTCATCGGCCACATCGAGGGCGCGCTGCGGGGCGAGTCGTTCACCGAGACCTACACCGGCACCCTCGGCCCGTCGGTCCGCGCGGTGACCCCGATCTGGGACGGCGGGCGGATCGTCGGCCTGGTCAGCGCGGGCATCAAGGTCGAGGCGATCAGCAAGCGGGTGCAGGAGCAGCTGACGGCGCTGATCGGGGTGGCGGGCGGGGCGCTGGCCGTCGGCGCGGTCGGCACGTACGTCATCAACGCCCGGCTGCGCCGGCACACCCACGGTATGAACGCGGCCGAGCTGAGCCGGATGCACGACTACCACCAGGCGGCGCTGCACGCGGTGCGCGAGGGGCTGCTGATGCTCGACGGGCAGTTCCGGGTGGCGTTGATCAACGACGGCGGGCGGGAGCTGCTGGGCGTCTCGGAGCGGGCGGTGGGGACCTCCGTCGCCGGGCTGGGGCTGCCGCCGTCACTCACCGGGGCGTTGCTGGCCTCGGAGCCGAGGGTGGACGAGGTGCATCTGACGGCGGACCGGGTGCTGGTGGTGAACACCTCGCCGGTCTCGGGCGGGGAGCGCCGGGGCACGGTCGTCACGCTGCGCGACGTGACCGAGCTCCAGTCGCTGATGGGCGAGCTGGACTCGGAGCGGGGCTTCACACAGGCGCTGCGCTCGCAGGCGCACGAGGCGGCGAACCGGCTGCACACGGTCGTGTCGCTGATCGAGCTGGGCCGCGCCGAGGAGGCCGTGGAGTTCGCGACGGCCGAGCTGGAGCTGGCGCAGGCGCTGACCGACCAGGTGGTGGCGGCGGTGAGCGAGCCGGTGCTCGCCGCCCTGCTGCTGGGCAAGACGGCGCAGGCGAACGAGCGGGGCGTGGAGCTGGTGGTGTCGCAGGACAGCCGCCTCGACGACGGTCTGCTGCCGCCGTCGCTGCCCGCCCGGGACCTGGTGACCATCCTGGGCAACCTCATCGACAACGCGGTGGACGCGGCGCAGGGCAGCGTGCGGGCGCGGGTCACGGTGACGGCCTACACCGAGGAGTCGGACCTGGTGCTGAGGGTGTCGGACTCCGGTGCCGGGGTGGATCCGGCGCTCGCCGAGGCGGTGTTCGAGCGGGGCTTCTCCACCAAGCCGGCGGGGCCCGGCGGGCGGGGCCTGGGGCTGGCGCTGGTGCGGCAGGCGTCGGCCCGGCACGAGGGCGCGCTGACGGTCTCGGGCGCGGACGGGGGCGGCGCCGAGTTCGAGGTGCGGCTGCCCCTGGGGGCCGTACGGGCCGGTGAGGGCGTGGGCTCCGGGGGCGCGGTCGCTGGAGGAGGGGTATGAGCACCGAAGAGCCGATCCGGGTCCTGATCGTGGAGGACGATCCGGTCGCCGCCGACGCACACGTCATGTACGTCAACCGGGTCCCCGGTTTCACGGCGGTCGGCAAGGCGCACACGGGTGCCCAGGCGCGCCGCGCGCTGGAGCGCACGGAGGTGGACCTGCTCCTGCTGGACCTGCACCTCCCCGATGTCCACGGGCTCCAACTGGCGCGTTCCCTGCGGGCGTCGGGACGCCATGTGGACGTGATAGCGGTGACGTCGGCACGCGATCTGGCGGTGGTGCGGGAGGGGGTGTCGCTGGGCGTGGTGCAGTACGTGCTGAAGCCGTTCACCTTCGCGACGCTGCGCGACCGGCTCGTGCGGTACGCCGAGTTCCACGCGGCGGCGGGCGAGGCGAGCGGCCAGGACGAGGTGGACCGGGCCCTGGCCGCCCTGCGCGCGCCGGGGCCGGCGGCGCTGCCGAAGGGGCTGAGCGCGCCGACCCTGGAGCGGGTGTCGGTGGTGCTGCGGGACTGCGGGGAGGGGCTGACGGCGACGGGCGTCGCGGAGGCGGTGGGCATCTCCCGCATCACGGCCCGCCGTTACCTGGAGCACCTGGTGGACGCGGGCCGGGCCGGCCGCAGCCCGCAGTACGGGACGGTGGGGCGGCCGGAGTTGCAGTACCGGTGGGTGTCGGGGGTCCAGGGGGTCTAGGGCCCTAGACGAACGGCCTCGCGTAGACGGTGATCTGTGCGGCGAGTCCGGCCACGGCCAGGGCCTCCAGTACCGACAGCCCGATCAGGAGGCCACCACCGCCGTCCGCCCAGAACACGACCAGCGCGGCCAGCGGTACGGCGCAGAACGCGGTGAGGTCCACGACCAGCTGGATGGTCTTGCGGGAGCGCCGCCGGGCGTCGCCGCGGTGGCCGGTCTCCCAGGCGAACGCCCGGAACTCCCCTCCGGGCCGGGCGAGTTCGGCCAGCCTCGGCCCCAGGTCCTCCCGGACGTATCTGCCGATCGCCGAGATCTTGTCGTCGTTGACCAGATAGGTCCAGCCGAGCACGACGGTGACCGGCGGCAGCGCCAGCAGCATCGACGGCTGTTCGGCCTGTGCGGCCGCGGCGACGACCGCGGCGACGACCGCGAGGGTCACGTAGAGAAGGTTGTCCCGGAAGCCGATGCGGGCCTTCTGCTCGTCCTTGATCGTCTGGTACTCGGTGAGCAGCAACTGCCCCACGGTGACATCCTGTTCGGCCATGGCACGACCCCTTCCCCCGGTGGACCTGGCAGTACCTTAGAGGGGCGCCGGAGACTCGTCCCCCTGTCGTGGTCCTCACCGCACTCGCACTCGGTACCGAACGGTTTGCGCCGCGGGTTCCGTGGCGTCGGGCGTCGCACCGGTCTTCGACAACCGCTCACCTGGGCGAACTCGTACGTACGCCCGTTCGAGGCCGCATGGCGGGCCGGAGACCCGGAGCGGGCTGCGAATATGCCCGCCGAGCTTGCCGTTCCGGGGGTCGCGGCGACCCCCGGTGTCGAACGTACGCGCCCCCGCCGGCCACCCTCGCAACCCTTCGACGACCCCTCCGAGGCACCCCGACCGTACATTCCTACAATCCGTGATCCTGGCCGAACAGACCGTAGTCACCACTCTCGCGCGCCCCTAGCTTGAGCCCCGTGCGCCGACCCCCAGCTCAGCCGAACCAGCCCGGTCCGTCCCATCCCCCCTTCAACGCCCCCGCCGCCCGCCGGCTCCGCGCCGCCCTGGACATGGGCCCCGAACACGTCGCGTACGGAATGCGCGTCTCGTACGGGCTGCCGTACGTCACCCCCGACCTCGTGACCGCCTGGGAACGGGGTGTCGCCTCTCCCTCCAGTCCCGAACTCACCGCACTGGCCGGTGTGTTGTGGTGCTCGCCGGGTGAACTGCTGGGCCGTCCAAGGTCCCTGCGCGAGCACCGCATGGCCCGCGGGCTCGCCCCCGAGGACGTCGCCCGTGCCGTGGGCCACGAACTCCGGGCGTATCTGCGGATGGAGGAGAGCGACGAGTGGCGCGGCACCGAACGCCAGGCCTCCGCCCTCGCCGAGCTGCTCGGGCTCTCGACGGCCGACTTCGCCACCGTCACCGGCCGGGACGCCGAACTCGCCGACCTGCTGCGCGGGGCGGTGACCACGCGCTGGCAGGCGTACGTCCGGCCGATCGGGCGGCTGCTGCCGCTGGACCGCCGGCTCCTGGAGGACGTCCTCCAGGAGCTGCACCGCGACTACCAGGGGCAGATGGTCGCCACGCTGAGCTGGGGCAGTGCCGACAGCGGCGGTTCCAGCGCGTCCGGCCGGGAGTTCCTCGACCGGATCGTGGACCGGTTCTGGGCGACGATGGGGGCGGGCACCCGCTGACCGCGGGCCGGCCCGGCGTCCTCAGTGGTCGGCGGCCAGGTGGAGCTTGAGCAGATCCACCCCGTAGTCACCGCCGTTGGGCGTGCGGATCATGGTGTGGATGTGCTGCTGGGACGGCTCCCCGCCGCCCGCGCCGGGGCTCGCGCTCGCGCCGGACGAGGAGTCCTCGCTGTAGAACAGCGGGGCCTGCGCGTCGTACTCGATCAGGACGACCGGGCTGTGCACGCGGTAGTAGAAGGCGGAGTCGTCCTCGGTCTCGCCCATCCAGAAGAAGTACGTGTCGTCCAGGTGCTTCTCGACCTCGGTCATCTTCACCTCGGCGTGCCCCTCGCTGATGTAGCCGACGTAGACGCCGACGAGGTCGAGGAGCTTCTGCCGCTGGGCGGTGGTGAGTTCGGAGCCGGCCAGGCCCTCGTAGGCGAGTTCGAGGTTGTCCTGGCCCGCTCCGGACTTCATGTCCTCGTTGCCGTTGGCCTGCGAGGAGACCGCCTTCGCCCGCTGCGAGTCGTCCAGTGAACGGACCATGGCCAGACCGGACTCGGTCTCCGGGCGGAACAGGGTGATCTTCTCGCCCCGGTAGGTCTCCGAGGTGGGTTCCGATCCCATGAAGGTGGGGGTCATGACGACCTGGTCGCCGAGGACGAAGTAGTTGATGACGACGTGGTGGCCCTCGTACTGGAAGCCCCAGGGCTCGGTGGTCGAGGGGGTGCCCATGAAGGTGAAGTAGTAGTGGCCCTCGGTGAGGGTCTCCTGGCCGCCGCCGCGGGACTCGCCGAGGAACGCGTTGAGCTTCATGATCCCGCGGGTCTGCTTCAGACCGTCGGCGGACAGGGCCTCGCCGAGCAGCGCGAAACCGAGTGCGCGCCGCTTGTCGGTCAGGTCGCCCATGCGGACGCCCTCGCGTTCGTAGCCGTCGACGTTGCTCCAGGCCGTCCACTCGTCGTCGTCGACGTCGAAGACGCAGGAGCGGCGCTCCTTGGCGGAGAGCCCGTCGAGGAACGCCTGGGCCGCCTTGACCAGGGCGTCGGTGGAGACGCCGGTGGAGTGGATCGAGAACAGGTCCTCGACGACCTCGCCGTCGGTGGTGACGCCCTTGACGTCGGCGTACTTGACCTGGGTGGCGCCGGGACCCATGCCCCCGCCGCCACCGTCCGGGCCGCCCGAGGGCATCCCGCCGCCCGCCGCCGAGGAGCCGGCCTCCGAAGAGGAGGAGGAGCCGCTCGAACAGCCCGTCATCGTCGCCACCGCGGCGGCGCCGCCGACGAGCAGCGACCTGTTCATGAACCAGCGCCGGGTGCGCTCGGTCCCGGGGGTGCGGGGCCGGTGACCGTGCGCATGCGTGTGTCCGTGTGGGTGCATGGAGACCAGGGTCCCGGCCGTACCTGAAGCGTTCCCGGGACGAACCTGTGCGCCCGCCAAGCACCTGCCCCCGACAGCGCTTGCCGGGGCCCGGCACCCATACCAACCCGGCAGTCAGGGCCGGCCGCCACCCTCGCCGCCGCCCCGGCTCGTGCCGCGGCAGCACACCGGTGCCCACCGCGGCCGCGGCAGCCCGAGCCGCCCCGGCACCCGCGTCGCCCCAGGTAGCCGGGCCGCCCCGGCCCCTCGGTCTAGAAGACCGACTCCGCCTCGTCCATCCGGTCCTTGGGGACCGTCTTCAGCTCGGTCACGGCCTCGGCGAGCGGCACCATGACCACGTCGGTGCCGCGCAGCGCCGTCATCCGGCCGAACTCGCCGCGGTGCGCGGCCTCCACGGCGTGCCAGCCGAACCGGGTGGCCAGGACCCTGTCGTACGCGGTGGGGACGCCGCCGCGCTGGACGTGGCCGAGGATGACCGGCTTGGCCTCCTTGCCGAGCCGCCGCTCCAGCTCGAACGCCAGCGCCGTACCGATGCCCTGGAAGCGCTCGTGGCCGAACTGGTCGATCTCGCCCTTGCCGTAGTCCATGCTGCCCTCGGCCGGGTGCGCGCCCTCGGCGACGCAGATGACGGCGAACCGCTTGCCGCGGCTGAAGCGCTCCTCGACCATCTTGACCAGGTCGGCCGGGTCGAAGGGGCGCTCGGGCAGGCAGATGCCGTGGGCGCCGGCGGCCATGCCGGACTCCAGGGCGATCCAGCCGGCGTGCCGGCCCATGACCTCGACGACCATCACCCGCTGGTGGGACTCGGCGGTGGTCTTGAGGCGGTCCATCGCCTCCGTCGCGACGCCGACGGCCGTGTCGAAGCCGAAGGTGCGGTCGGTGGAGGAGATGTCGTTGTCGATCGTCTTCGGCACGCCGACCACCGGCAGACCGGCGTCCGACAGCATGCGGGCGGCGGTCAGGGTGCCCTCGCCGCCGATCGGGATCAGCGCGTCGATGCCGAAGTCGCGGGCGATGTCGGGGGCGTTCTCGCAGGCCTCGCGGAGCCGGTCGCGCTCCAGGCGCGAGGAGCCGAGGATCGTGCCCCCGCGGGCCAGGATGCCGCTGACCGCGTCCAGGTCGAGGCTGCGGTAGTGGCCGTCGAGCAGGCCCGCGTAACCGTCCTCGAAGCCGATGACCTCGTCGCCGTACTGTGTGACGGCACGGTGCACGACCGACCGGATCACTGCGTTCAGGCCGGGGCAGTCGCCGCCTGCGGTGAGAACTCCGATACGCATCGTGCTGTGTCTCCTGCTCGCTGTTGAGACCGGTGAGCCGTTCTCAGTGTTTCATGCCGCCGAGGGCGATGTCGCTTCCGCCCGGTACGCCCCCGTACGCCCCCTCCGGGCTTCTCTTCTGACGGGCGCCTTATATACCGGCAGAGGTACTGTCAAGAGGGTTCTGCTCACCTCGGTGGGCGATTTTTATGACGTCGACGGAGGGGAGAGCACGCGTGACCCGCAGCGTGTACGTGACGGGGATCGACCGGGGGGACGGCCGGCAGGTCGTGGAGCTGGGGGTCATGGAACTGCTGACCCGCCAGATCGACCGGGTCGGCGTCTTCCGTCCCCTCGTCCACGACGGTCCCGACCGGCTCTTCGATCTGCTGCGCGCCCGCTACCGGCTGACGCAGGACCCGGCCACGGTGTACGGCCTGGACTACCACGAGGCGTCCGCGCTCCAGGCCGAGCGGGGCACCGACGAACTGGTCTCCACCCTGCTGGACCGCTTCCACCTGGTCGCCCGGGACTACGACGTCGTCCTCGTCCTCGGCACCGACTACGCCGACACCCAGTTCCCCGAGGAGCTGTCCCTCAACGCCCGGCTCGCCAACGAGTTCGGGGCCTCCGTCATCCCCGTGGTCGGCGGCCGCAAGCAGACCGCGGAGTCGGTGCTCGCCGAGACCCGCAACGCCTTCCGCGCCTACGACGGCCTGGGCTGCGACGTCCTCGCCATGGTGACCAACCGGGTCGCCCGGGACGACCGCGACGAGATCGCCGAGCGGCTGGTCAACCGGCTGCCCGTCCCCTGCTACGTGCTGCCCGACGAGCCCGCCCTGTCCGCGCCGACGGTCTCGCAGATCGCCCACGCGCTCGGCGCGAAGGTGGTCCTCGGCGACGACTCGGGGCTCGCCCGGGACGCGCTGGACTTCGTCTTCGGCGGCGCGATGCTGCCCAACTTCCTGCACGCGCTGACCCCGGGGTGCCTCGTCGTCACCCCCGGCGACCGCGCCGACCTGGTCGTCGGCTCGCTCGCGGCGCACAGCGCGGGCACCCCGCCGATCGCCGGTGTGCTGCTGACCCTGGGCGAGGTGCCGAGCGACGAGGTCCTCACCCTGGCCGGCCGCCTGGCCCCCGGCACCCCGGTGCTCTCGGTCTCCGGCAACAGCTTCCCGACCGCGGAGCAGCTCTTCTCGCTGGAGGGGAAGCTCAACGCGGCGACCCCGCGCAAGGCGGAGACCGCGCTCGGCCTGTTCGAGCGGTACGCCGACACCGGCGATCTGCTGAAGCGGGTGAGCGCGCCGAGCAGCGACCGGGTCACGCCGATGATGTTCGAGCACAAGCTGCTGGAGCAGGCCCGCTCCGAGCTGCGCCGGGTGGTGCTGCCCGAGGGCACCGAGCCGCGGGTGCTGCACGCGGCGGAGGTGCTGCTGCGGCGCGGGGTGTGCGAGCTGACGCTGCTGGGCCCGGTGGACCAGATCCGCAAGAAGGCCGCCGACCTCGGTATCGACCTGGGCGGCTCGCAGCTGATCGACCCGGCCGCCAGCGAGCTGCGGGACGACTTCGCCGCGAAGTACGCCGCCCTGCGCGCCCACAAGGGCGTGACGGTGGAGCTGGCCTACGACGTGGTCTCGGACGTGAACTACTTCGGCACGCTGATGGTCCAGGAGGGCCTCGCCGACGGCATGGTCTCGGGTTCGGTGCACTCCACCGCCGCCACCATCCGCCCGGCCTTCGAGATCATCAAGACCAGGCCGGACGCCGGCATCGTCTCGTCGGTCTTCTTCATGTGCCTCGCCGACCGGGTCCTGGTCTACGGCGACTGCGCGGTCAACCCCGATCCGAACGCCGAGCAGCTCGCGGACATCGCCATCCAGTCCGCCGCCACCGCCGCCCAGTTCGGGGTGGAGCCGCGGATCGCGATGCTGTCGTACTCCACCGGCACGTCCGGTTCGGGCGCCGACGTCGACAAGGTGCGCGAGGCGACCGGGCTGGTGCGGGGGCGCAGGCCCGATCTGCGGATCGAGGGCCCGATCCAGTACGACGCCGCCGTGGAGCCGACGGTGGCCGCGACCAAGCTGCCGGAGTCCGAGGTGGCGGGGCAGGCGTCGGTGCTGATCTTCCCCGACCTCAACACCGGCAACAACACCTACAAGGCCGTGCAGCGTTCGGCCGGCGCGATCGCCGTCGGACCGGTGCTCCAGGGTCTGCGCAAGCCCGTCAACGACCTCTCGCGTGGCGCGCTGGTGCAGGACATCGTCAACACCGTCGCCATCACGGCGATCCAGGCCCAGTCCCCGATCGAGAAGGCGTCCCAGCAGTGAGCCCGTCCCGTGTCCTCGTCCTGAACTCCGGCTCCTCGTCGGTGAAGTACCAGCTGCTCGACATGAGCGACGGCAGCCGGCTCGCGATGGGCCTCGTCGAGCGGATCGGCGAGGAGACCTCCCGCCTCAAGCACACCCCGGCGGGCGGGAGTTCGCGGGAGCGGACCGGCCCGATCGCCGACCACGAGGCCGCGCTGAAGGCGGTGGCCGAGGAGCTGTCCGAGGACGGTCTCGGGCTCGACTCCCCGGAACTGGCCGCGATCGGGCACCGGGTGGTGCACGGCGGGCAGCAGTTCACCGAGCCGACCGTGATCGACGACGCCGTGCTCGCCGAGATCGAGCGGCTGATCCCGGTCGCCCCGCTGCACAACCCGGCGAACCTGACCGGCATCCGCACCGCGCGGGCGCTGCGGCCGGACCTGCCGCAGATCGCGGTCTTCGACACCGCGTTCCACACGACGATGCCGGAGGCGGCGGCGCGCTACGCGATCGACGTCCGCACGGCCGACGAGCACCGCATCCGCCGCTACGGCTTCCACGGCACCTCGCACGCCTACGTGTCGCGGGAGACCGCGAAGCTGCTGGGGCGGTCGCCCCGGGAGGTGAACGTGATCGTGCTGCACCTGGGCAACGGCGCCTCCGCGTCGGCGGTGCGGGGCGGGCGGTGCGTGGAGACGTCCATGGGGCTGACGCCCTTGGAGGGGCTGGTGATGGGTACCCGGTCCGGAGACATGGACCCGGCCGTCATCTTCCATTTGATGCGAGTTGGGGGAATGTCCGCCGACGAGATCGACACTCTGCTCAACAAGAAGAGCGGGCTGATCGGTCTGTGCGGTGACAACGACATGCGGGAGATCCGCCGCCGGATCGACGAGGGCGACAAAGAGGCGCAACTCGCCTTCGACATCTACATTCACCGCCTGAAGAAGTACATCGGCGCCTATTACGCGGTGCTGGGACGGGTGGACGCGGTCGCCTTCACAGCGGGAGTCGGGGAGAACGCGAGTCCGGTGCGGGAGGCTGCCGTGGCCGGTCTGGAGGGACTCGGGCTGGCGGTGGACGGCGAGCTGAACGCCGTACGCGGTGACGAGCCGCGGCTGATCTCGCCCGAGGGGTCGCGGGTGGCCGTGGCCGTGGTGCCGACCGACGAGGAACTGGAGATTGCGACACAGACGTACGCGCTCGTAAATGGTTCGGGGAATCTCACCTGAGCGGCATCCCGCCCTTTTGTATTTTCCGCCAGACGGAATATTCCGCAGCGAAACAAACCGATAGGATCGCCCCATGCGCCGTTCGAAAATCGTCTGTACTCTCGGCCCCGCGGTCGACTCCCAAGAACAGCTCGTGTCGCTGATCGAGGCCGGCATGAACGTGGCCCGCTTCAACTTCAGCCACGGCTCCCACGCCGAGCACCAGGGGCGGTACGACCGCGTCCGGGCCGCCTCGGAGCAGACCGGCCGGGCCATCGGTGTCCTCGCCGACCTCCAGGGACCGAAGATCCGCCTGGAGACCTTCGCCGAGGGACCGGTGGAGCTGGAGCGCGGTGACGAGTTCGTCATCACGACCGAGGACGTCCCGGGTGACAAGCACATCTGCGGAACGACCTACAAGGGCCTGCCGGGCGACGTCTCGCGCGGCGACCAGATCCTGATCAACGACGGCAACGTCGAGCTGAAGGTCCTGGACGTCGAGGGCCCCCGGGTGAAGACGATCGTCATCGAGGGCGGTGTCGTCTCCGACCACAAGGGCATCAACCTGCCCGGCGCGGCCGTGAACGTGCCGGCGCTGTCCGAGAAGGACGTCGAGGACCTCCGGTTCGCGCTGCGCATGGGCTGCGACATGGTCGCGCTGTCCTTCGTGCGGGACGCCGAGGACGTCCAGGACGTGCACAAGGTCATGGACGAGGTCGGCCGCCGCGTCCCGGTCATCGCCAAGGTGGAGAAGCCGCAGGCGGTGGCGAACATGGAGGACGTCGTGATGGCGTTCGACGGTGTGATGGTCGCCCGTGGCGACCTGGCCGTCGAGTACCCCCTCGAAAAGGTCCCCATGGTGCAGAAGCGGCTCATCGAGCTGTGCCGCCGCAACGCCAAGCCGGTGATCGTGGCGACCCAGATGATGGAGTCGATGATCACCAACTCCCGGCCGACCCGCGCCGAGGCCTCCGACGTCGCCAACGCCATCCTGGACGGCGCCGACGCGGTCATGCTGTCGGCCGAGTCCAGCGTGGGCGCGTACCCGATCGAGACCGTCAAGACGATGTCGAAGATCGTCCAGGCGGCCGAGCAGGAGCTGCTCTCCAAGGGCCTGCAGCCGCTCGTCCCGGGCAAGAAGCCGCGTACGCAGGGCGGTTCGGTCGCCCGTGCGGCCTGCGAGATCGCCGACTTCCTCGGCGGCAAGGGCCTGATCGCCTTCACCAAGTCCGGTGACACCGCGCGCCGGCTGTGCCGCTACCGCGTCGCCCAGCCGATCCTGGCCTTCACCACCGACGAGGCCACCCGCAACCAGCTCACCCTGAGCTGGGGCGTGGAGTCGCACGTCGTGCCGTTCGTGAACAGCACCGACGAGATGGTCGACCTGGTCGACGGCGAAGTGGTCAAGCTGAACCGCTTCAACGACGGCGACATCGTCATCATCACCGCCGGTTCGCCCCCCGGCGTGCCCGGCACCACCAACATGGTGCGCGTCCACCACATCGGTGGCGGCGGCATCAACTGACGCCCCTGCAAAGGGACTTGATACGGCGCTGAGGGCGCCCCCTGGACCAGGGGGCGCCCTCAGGCGTTGTGCGGCTCCCGAACGGGCCTGTGCCGACCGCTCAGTCGGTGGTGAACTGGTGCAGTCCGGGGACGTGCAGCGTGCCGCCGAACTGGCCGGCCTGGACGACCTCCACCTTGGTGAAGTAGATCAGCGGGATGTTCAGCGGCGGAGGGTTCTCCGGGCTGAAGGTCACCGGGATCAGCCCCAGCAGGTTGCCGGAGATGGACTCGGTGTACATCACGGTGTCGCCGTCGCGGATGGTCGAGGTCGAGCCCTCGGCCGCCTGGACGTGGTACGTCTTGCCCGACTGCGGGTCCTTCACCGTCTGGTGCAGGTCGCCGATGTCGGTGCCGTCGGAGATGACGTACTTCAGGACTTCCTTGACGTCCCCGCCGGCCGTCCGCACCTTGACGATGCCCTGGTAGTCGGCGCCCTTGAGCAGCAGCGAGCTGGCGTTCAGGTACCACGGGTCGTCGGGCAGCGGGACGGTGTTGTCGACGCCGCCCTTGTCGTCCGTGGCGACCGGGCAGTCCTCGGGGTCGGTGGTGGCGCTCTCCGACGGCGAGGGGGACGCCGTGGCGGTGGCCTCCGCTGCGGCTTCCTCCGCCGCCTCGGCTGCGTCCTCGGCCTCGTCCGCCACCGTGTCGGTGGTGTCCTTCGCCGCGTCCTCGACGGTGTCGGCGGCCTCGTCCGCGGCCTCGTCGGCCGGCTCGGGGGCGGTCTCCTCCTCGGTGGCGCTCGGCGACGCGGACGCCGACGGGGTGGCCGACGGCGACGGGCTCGCGCTCGCCGTGTCGTCCTGGCCGCCGGTGAAGATGTCCTCGATGGCGCTGCCGATGTCCTCCAGCAGGTTGCCGTCCGACGCGGAGGCCGACGGCGAGGGGGTCGCCGTGGCGGTCTCCCCGCTGCCGGACTGGGGCTCGGTCGTCCCGGTCTCGGACGGGGTCGGCGCGGGCTCGGCCCCTTCGTCGGAACCTGAATCCGGCGAGGGGGTGTCGTCCGTGCCGGCCGACGGGGTCGGGGTCGGCTCCGCCGTGTCGTCCTCGGCGGGCGACTCGCTGGTGCTCGGGCTCGCGGACGGCGTCGGGGACGCGGACTCGCCCTCGATGGCGGCCACGCAGTCCTTGTACTCGTCCGCCGTCAGGCTCTGAGCGGCGGGCTGGTCCTCGGCGTTGGCGAGGGTCGGCGTGAAGCCCATCCCCATCAGCACCGCGGTCGGCATCGCCGCCAGGGCTATCGCCTTGCCGGCGGGCACGTGGAATCTGGTGAACAGCGGCTTCTTGGGTGCCGCGTGTCGCGGCCCGGTTCTCGCACGGGACGTATCCACGTCAGTCCCGTGGGTCACCTCGTCAGCCGGCACTGTGCCTCCCGTTCGCCCCGTTCGCCGGGCTCGTTCCTGACAGATCGTTCGGCTCTTCCACCGTGACCGGCTCGTCCGGCAGCGAGCCCTCGGAAGGCTCGTCCCGCTCGTGCGTGACCGTCCGGGGAGCATCGCCCCCGGTGTCCTTGTCCAGGGCGTGCGCGGCCGGCTGCGGCTGCGCGGGCGGGCCCGGCGCCCAGGACACGGCCATCGCGCCGCCCACCAGGGCGAGCAGGAAGCCGATCAGGAAGCCGCCGAGGTTGGACACGGGGATGGACACCAGCGCCAGCAGGATCGCCGCCACACCCGCGAAGGTGCGGACGTGCTTCTGGAACCAGAGGCTGACGCCGAGGACCACGAGCAGGACTCCGATGATCAGCGACCCGGCGCCCGCGGTGGTGGCCATCGCCAGCGTCAGATGACCGATCTGGAGGTTCGCGTACGGGAAGTAGGCGATGGGGAGTCCGCCGAGCATGACGAACAGTCCGGCCCAGAACGGCCTCTCGCCCCGCCAGGCGCGGAAGTTGCGCCTGAAGACCCGGAGGTAGTGCTCGTCATGGCCGGGTACGGCAGGAGTCTCGGCGCTCATGGAAAACAGCTCCCTGCTGCGGCGTTGCTGTGGTGGTGAGTTGTGGTGCTGGGGGTGCGGGCGCCCCTCGGGGCGCCCGGAGTTGTGCACGGGCGGGGGTGCCACCGGCGCCCCCGCCCGTCAGCGAGTGCTTAGTAGCACTCCTTGACACCCGTCGACAGCGACATCTTCAGACCGCTGAGCTTGAAGGTTCCGGCGGTGGTCGCCCACGCCGTCTGCTTCACGTCCTTCAGCACGACCGAGTCGGCCTGCTGAGCGAACCCGAACGGGTTGGCCTGCTCGCCGCCGCCCTTCAGACCCGGACCCTTGCTGGCGTCCTTGGCGGCCACACCGATGTCGATGCCCTTGAACGTCGCGTCGGCCGACAGCTCGGCGACGTCGATGTACAGGTTCTCGGCCTCGACCGGCTTGTTCGGGTCCTCGCCCGCCCGCAGGATCAGGCTGACGCTGCCGAGCAGCGGGATGTCAGGGGTGACAACCGACTGGCACAGGCTGTTGATGGTCGCGGACTTGAAGGCCGAGACCGCGACGGGGTGAACCGTCTTCTTGCCGCTCATCGTGTAGCCCTCGTCGAGGGCGCCGTACTGGGCGAAGCCCGTACCGTCGAGCTGCTTCGTCGTCACCTTGAACGACTGGCCCGACACGCTGAACGACGCGGCCAGAGCGCCCTGCGCGAGGGCGACACCTATCGCAGCCGTGGCGGCCACGCTGGGCACCATGACGACCGCGAACCGCTTCCATCTGGTCCCGCCACGCACCTGGGACTCCATATTTCCTCCTTCTCGGACGTACATCTCCTGACCCTGACTGCCTGTCGAACTCGACGGCTCAGCCGGGCAGGGATTGGGAGAAGTGCTACGTCCTCGGTAAGGAGAGCGCCCGTTTCGACAGCGCGGAACCGCGCTCGAAAAACCGGCGATCACCCCCGAGCGACAACCACTGGTCGCGCCTGACACGCATCACGCACAACCTTGCTGGACAGGCTTCGCCGGGTGGGCGAAGACCCCCCTGTCCAAGAGCGGGCGCCACTGCCGCCCGCTCTGCCCGGTGGGGACCCTGGGTCCCGCCGCCCCGACCGGCTGTCGGGTAGTACGGGAATGGACCGAGCGTCGCCGATCGTGGTGCATTCTCGCCGCCCGCACAAGGGGGTTCGTTACTCGCTAGTAACGGCCGGATAACCGAACAACGACCCGGCGGTCTCGGGCAGGCACGCAGGGTGGTCCCGGTCGGTCTGACATATACCGATTCACCGGACACAAACCGACAGAACAACGGCCTGGACTTACTGGAAGTAACAGCGGCCGCGCTTACCAAGATTTGGTAAAGCGCGGCCGCTTTGAGTCTCTGTCGGCAGTTCTTTCACTCGGGCAACACGGGCCCGGACGTTTAACGACTGGTCAGAACGGGGCCGCCGCCCCGGTCACGCAGGGTCAGAACAGGGCGCGCGCCAGGGCCCGGCGCGCCGTCGCCACCCTCGGGTCGTCGGCCCCGACGACCTCGAACAGCTCGACCAGCCGCAGCCGTACGGCCTCGCGGTCGTCGCCGGCGGTGCGCCGCACCGTGTCGATGAGCCGCCCGAAGGCGTCCTCCACATGCCCGCCCACCAGGTCCAGGTCGGCCGCGGCGATCTGGGCGGCCGAGTCCGCGGGGCGCTCGGCGGCGTCCTTGCGCACCTGCTGCGGGTCGGCGCCCTGCACCCGCTGGAGCAGTTCGGCCTGCGCCAGTCCGAGTTTGGCCTCGGTGTTGCCGGGGTCCTCGCTCAGCACGTTCCGGTAGGCCTGCACCGCCCCGCCCAGGTCCCCCGCGTCCAGGGCGCGCACGGCGGCCTCCAGGAGCGCGTCGTAGGGGCCCTGAGGAAGGTCGGCGGGCGTCCGTTCGCCGGCCGCGCCGGGCTCGGCCTCGGGGTCGACGTCCAGGCCGGTGAGCCCGAACCGCTGCTCGGCCACGGTCACCAGCTGGTCCAGGGTCTGCCGGATCTGCGCCTCCCCGGCGGCGCCCTGGAACAGCGGGAGCGCCTGGCCGGCGACGACCGCGAAGACGGCCGGGATGCCCTGCACGCCGAACTGCTGCATCAGCATCTGGTTGGCATCGACGTCGATCTTGGCAAGGACGAAGCGGCCGTTGTACTCGACGGCGAGCCGCTCCAGGACCGGGCTCAGCTGCTTGCAGGGCTGGCACCACTCGGCCCAGAAGTCGATGACGACGGGCACCTCGGTGGACCGCTGGAGGACGTCGAGTTCGAACCCGGCCTCGTCTACGTCGATGACGAGGTCGGCGGGCGAGACGGCTCCTCCCCCGCCCTGCCGCGCGGACTCGGCGCGTGCCTGCTCCGCCTTGGCCTTGGCCTCCTGGGCCGCCTTCACCGCGGCGAGGTCGACGACCCCGCTCATGGACATGTTCCGTGGCTGCATGCGTCTATCCTCCCCCGTTCTCGCGCGCGAGTGAAAAGCGATGAGAAAGCCGGTCGTGCTTCTCTGTTGCTGGACTGCCGTCCGACTGCCGCCGGACCGTTCTCGACGCCGGGTCCCCACCCCACGCCAGTGGTTTCGCTACGAGTCGTAGCGTAATGGTCCCGGGCGCCCGGGCGGCACCCCGCACCCGTGATCTCCCTCACGGCGTCAAGTCCCGGGAGCGGTGGTTATGGTCTGGGGATGCAGAGCAGCACTCCCGCCCCACGCGCCTCGGGGCGCCCCCGCAGCGCGGCGGCCGACGCCGCGATCCTCGCGGCGACGCGGGAGGCGCTGGTGGAGCTGGGCTGGTCGAAGCTGACGCTGTCGGACGTGGCGACCCGGGCGGGGGTCGCGAAGACCACGCTGTACCGCCGCTGGGCCGGCAAGAACGAACTCGTGGTGGACGCGGTCGCCGAGCTCTTCGACGAACTCCGGCTGCCCGACCGGGGCACGCTGGGCGCCGACATCGAGGGCGTGGTGCTGCAGTTCGCGGCCATCCTGGCCCGGCCGGAGGCGAAGAGCGGCCTGATGGCGGTGGTGGCGGAGTCGACCCGGGACGAGGCGCTGCGCGAGCGCATCCGCTGCTCGATCGTGGACCGGCAGAAGCGCCTGGTGCTGGAGGGCAGGTCGCGGGCGCAGGCGCGTGGGGAACTGCCGCCGGAGACGGACCCCTCGGAGGCGGCCCGCACGGTGGACCTGATCTTCGACGTGGTCGCGGGCGCGGTGGTGCACCGCTGTCTGGTGAGCGCGGAGCCGGCGGACGAGGAGTGGGTGCGCGGCTTCACCCGGGTGCTGGTGGCGGGGCTCGCGGCGACGGCGGGGTGAACCCGTCGCCGCCACGAGGCCCGCAGGCCAGAAGCCGGGGGGTCAGAAGCCGGGCGGCTCCGTGTAGACGCCCCACTCGTCGCGCAGCACTCCGCAGATCTCGCCCAGCGTCGCCTCGGCCCGTACGGCGTCCAGCATCGGCCCGATCATGTTGGAGCCGTCCCGGGCGGCGGCGAGCATCGCGTCCAGCGCGGTGCGCACCGCGGCGTCGTCCCGGACCGACCTGCGGCCGCCGAGCGCCCGGACCTGCTCCCGCTCCACCTCGTGGCTGACCCGGAGGATCTCCAGGTCGCCGGTGACGGAACCGGTGTGGACGTTGACGCCGACCACCCGCTTCTCGCCCTTCTCCAGGGACTGCTGGTAGCGGAAGGCGGACTCGGCGATCTCGCCGGTGAACCAGCCGTCCTCGATGCCGCGCAGGATGCCGGAGGTGATCGGGCCGATGGGGTGGCGGCCGTCGGGGTGGGCCCGCAGTCCGCGCTCCTTGATCCGGTCGAAGATCTTCTCCGCGTCCGCCTCGATGCGGTCGGTGAGCTGCTCGACGTACCAGGAACCGCCCAGCGGGTCGGCCACGTTGGCGACGCCGGTCTCCTCCATGAGCACCTGCTGGGTGCGCAGGGCGATCTCCGCGGCCTGCTCGGAGGGCAGGGCGAGGGTCTCGTCCAGGGCGTTGGTGTGCAGCGAGTTGGTGCCGCCGAGCACCGCGGCGAGCGCCTCGACGGCCGTGCGCACGACGTTGTTGTACGGCTGCTGGGCGGTCAGGGAGACGCCCGCGGTCTGGGTGTGGAAGCGCAGCCACTGCGCCTTGTCCGACTGCGCGCCGTAGACGTCCCGCATCCAGCGGGCCCAGATCCGGCGCGCCGCGCGGAACTTGGCGATCTCCTCGAAGAAGTCGAGGTGCGCGTCGAAGAAGAAGGACAGGCCGGGCGCGAAGACGTCGACGTCCAGGCCGCGGGAGAGGCCCAGTTCGACGTAGCCGAAGCCGTCGGCGAGGGTGTACGCCAGCTCCTGCGCGGCCGTCGATCCGGCCTCGCGGATGTGGTAGCCGGAGACCGAGAGCGGCTTGTAGGCGGGGATGCCGGCCGCGCAGTACTCCATGAGGTCGCCGATGAGGCGCAGGTGCGGCTCGGGCTGGAAGAGCCACTCCTTCTGGGCGATGTACTCCTTGAAGATGTCCGTCTGGAGGGTGCCGTTGAGGACGGAGGGGTCCACGCCCTGGCGCTCCGCGGCCACCAGGTACATGCAGAAGACGGGGACCGCCGGGCCGCTGATCGTCATCGACGTGGTGACGTCGCCGAGCGGGATGTCCTTGAAGAGGACCTCCATGTCGGCGGCCGAGTCGATCGCCACCCCGCAGTGGCCGACCTCGCCGAGCGAGCGCGGGTCGTCGGAGTCGCGGCCCATGAGGGTCGGCATGTCGAAGGCGACCGACAGGCCCCCGCCGCCGTTGGCGAGGATCATCTTGTAGCGCTCGTTGGTCTGCTCGGCGTTGCCGAACCCGGCGAACTGCCGGATGGTCCAGGTCCGCCCCCGGTAGCCGGTGGGGTACAGCCCGCGGGTGAAGGGGTACTCGCCCGGCCAGCCGATCCGCTCGAAGCCCTCGTAGGTGTCCCCGGGCCGTGGGCCGTACATCGGCTCGACGGGGTCCCCGGAGAGCGTGGTGAAGTCAGCGTCGCGCTTGCGTGCGGCGTCGTACCGGGCCTGCCAGCGTCGGCGGCCCTCCTCGATGGCGTCAGCGTCCATGCCTCCCAAAGTACTAGGACGTCCTAGTAAATGTCGACGGCTGACGGCGGCGGGTCGGGGCGTTCCAGTGGTTCTCCAGTGACGGCCGCCGGACACCCGTGGGGGTCCGGCGGCGCGTTCGGCCGGGCGGCGGCGGGGAGGGACTACGCCTTGGCGACGGCCGGCGTGCCCTCGGCGACCTGCGCGTCCAGCTCCTTGCTGATCTTCCGCTCCACGAAGAACGCGGCGGTGGGCACGGTCCCGGCCAGGAGCACCCACAGCTGCTTGGCCACCGGCCACTTCGCCTTGGAGCCCAGGTCGAAGGCGAAGACCAGGTAGACGACGTAGAGCCAGCCGTGCGCGATGGACACGGCGCGGGTCGCGTCCTCGGCGCCGTCCACGTCCAGCACGTACTTGCCGGTCATGCAGAAGCACAGCAGCACCAGCAGGACACCGGTGACGTAGGCCATGACGCGGTAGCGGGTCAGCACGCTCTTTTTCATGCGGACGAGCGTAACGGCACGTTCCGGTCGATCTTTCCCCGGGTCACTGCTCGTCGAAGTCGTGCGCGGCGACCCGGAGGGGCCGCAGCAGCGCGAAGATCTCCCCGCACTCCTCGGCGTCGTACACCCCGAGCCCGAAGTCCATCGCCATCAGGTCGCGGGTGGCCGCCTCGACCACCTCGCGCCCCTTGGCGGTGATGGAGGCGAGCGTGCCGCGCCCGTCGTTGGGGTTGGGGCGCTTGTCGACCAGCCCCGACCTGACCAGCCGGTCGACGGTGTTGGTGACCGACGTGGGGTGCACCATCAGCCGCTCGCCGATCTTGGACATCGGCAGTTCGCCGGCCTTGGAGAAGTTGAGCAGCACCAGCGCCTCGTAGCGCGCGAAGGTCAGCCCGTACGGCTTGACGACCGAGTCGACCTCCCCGAGCAGGATCTGCTGGGCCCGCATGATCGAGGTGATCGCGGCCATGGACGGCACGTTTCCCCAGCGCTGCTTCCAGAGTTCGTCGGCGCGGGCGATGGGGTCGAAGGGAAGACTGAGCGGCTTCGGCACGGCACCAGACCCTACCGGCCGGTCATATGGCGGTCAGCCCCGTCTCGCCCCTCGGTCCGCGGACGGTCCGCCGGACCTCCAGGGCGAGGACGAGACAGCACACCGCGCCCACCGCGCCGACCCCGCCCACCACGGTCGCGACCGGCCAGAACTCGGCCGCGGCCCCGGCCAGCGCCATGCCGACGCCCTGAATGGTCATGACGCCCGCGGTGTGCACGGTCATCGCCCGTCCACGCAGCTCCTCCGGCACCGCGTCCACGAACCAGCGGTCGAGCCCCAAGGTGTACGCGCTCGCCAGACCGGTGGCCAGCAGGGCGGCCAGGATCCAGCCGAGGCCCGGGGCGAGGGGGTAGACGAGCAGCGGCAGCAGGGCGCAGGTGACCAGCGGGAGCACGATCCGCGAGCGGGCCGCGGGCGAGAGGGCGGACCCCGCGTACACCTCGCCGGCGATGGTGCCGACCGGCATCGCGGCCATCAGCAGGCCGACCCCGCCGGCGCCCAGGCCGATCTCGTCGGCGTAGGCGGCGGCCAGCGCCTCGGGCGCGACCATGAACATCGGCGGCACCCACAGGAGCAGCAGCAGCGCGCGGATCCTGCGGTCGCCGAGCACTTCGCGGGCGCCCGCGAGGGAGTACCGCACGAGCGAGCCGGACCCGGGGCGGGCGGGCCGGCGCCGGGTGCCCAGGCGCAGCAGCAGCGCGGAGGCGAGGAAGGTGACGACGGTGACGGTGAGGGCGCCCCGCGGCGAGACCACCGTGAGCAGCAGGCCGCCGAGCCCGAACCCGACCAGCAGCGCGCTCTGCGAGACGATCCGCAGCAGGGAGCGCCCGAGGACCAGCAGGTCGCCGTCGCCGAGGATCTCGGCGAGCGTGGCCGTCCGGGTGCCGCTGAACACCGGGGCGACCACGGCGATCACGCAGCGCAGGGCGAGCAGAGCGGCCACCGGTGTGCCGGGCGCCGCCATGCCGAGCGCGCAGACCGCGCAGACGAGGTCGCACAGGACGAGCACGCGCCGCACCGGGTACCGGTCGGCGATGCCGGACAGCAGGGTGCCGCCGATCAGGTACGGCAGGAAGCCCATCGCGAAGGTCAGCGCGCTGAGCAGCGGCGAGCCGGTGAGCCGGTACACCAGCACGGTGAGGGCGATCTCGCCCACGACGGTGCCCAGCAGGGAGAGCGTGTGGGCGGCGAAGACGGCCCGGAACTCCCGTACGGCGAAGACGCGGCGGTAGCCGGTGGGCTCCGTCTCGGTGCCCGGTGCGGGCGGGCTCAGCTGTTCGGACATGGCGGCAGCCTGCACGCGCGGCCGCCGGAGCCGTAGAGTTTCGGCCTCAGCCGAATGTTCCGTCGTCCCGGGGAGGGCCGTGCCGTTCCAGCTGCGCTTCGGCGACGACGACCTGCTGCGGTGCCGGTTCGCGGTGTCCCCGCTGTGGGAGACCCAGGAGGCGGTGCGCACCCTGCGCCGGCCGGACCGGCACGGCTACCACCCGCAGTGGCTGCGCCGGATCCAGGAGGCGGCCCGCGCCCTGGACCTGGCCCCGCTGTGGCTGCTGATGCCCCGGCGCGGGCACAGCCCGGACTTCCTCGGCCCGCCTCCGATCGGGCCCGTCGCCGACTTCGAGCAGGAGATCGCCGCGGTCCGCGCGGCCGACCCGGACGCGGCGCGCGCGGACATCGCCCGCTCCCTGCGCGACACCCCTGGCGCCCTCGACTCGCCCGAGGGCCGGGCGCTGCTCGCCGATCCCGCCCGGGCGGTGCGCGAGCTGGCCGCGCTGGTGGAGGCCGCCTGGCACACCCTGATCGCACCGGACTGGCCCCGGCTGCGCGCCCTGCTGGAGGCCGACATCGCCTTCCACTCCCGGCGGCTGGCCGAGGTGGGCCTGGGCGCGCTGCTGCCCGAACTGGACCGGCGGCTCGCCTTCAGCGGCCGCACCCTGTCCCTGGCGGTCGCCGCCGACCACGAGCGGGACCTGGACGGGCGGGGTTTGGTGCTGATGCCGAGCGTCTTCTCCTGGCCGGACGTGGTCAGCGGCTTCGAACCGCCCTGGCAGCCCACGGTCGTCTACCCGGCCCGGGGCGTCGGCGGCCTGTGGACCCGGCCGCGGGAGGACACCTCCGAGGCCCTCGTGCGGCTGCTGGGCCGGGGCCGGGCGGCCGTGCTCGCCGCGCTCGACGAGCCCGCGACGACCTCCGCCCTCGCGCTCCGGCTCGGTCTCGCGCCCTCCTCGGTGTCGGCGCACCTGACGGCCCTGCGGGACACCGGGCTGCTGGTCTCCCGGCGCTACGGCCACCGGGTGCTGTACGAGCGGACCCCGCTGGGCATCGCGCTGGCCTCCGGCGGCTGACCCATGTCCATACCGGGACAAACCGCTCATGCGTGGAACCATGGGTGACCCATCGTCACCTCCGTTCCAGGGAGCGCCATGCCCCGGATCATCCACACCCTCACGGCTCTCACGGTGCTCGGACTCACGGCGGGTTGCACGGCCGGCGCCGACGTCGACAGGGCCTCCGTCGCCGGCGCCGCCTCCCGCGCGGCCGGCCCCGCGCCCGGCTCGCCCTTCTGGGTCGACCCGGACACTCCCGCCGCCCGGCAGATCGAGGCGTGGCGGCGGGAGGGCCGCCTGGAGGACGCCCGGGCGCTGCGCCGGATCGCCGACCGCCCGGCCGCGCTGTGGCCGGCCGGCGAGACCGACCCGGCCCCCCGGGTGCGCGCGGCGACCGCGGCGGCCGAGGCGGCGGGCCGTACGGCGGTGCTCGTGGCGTACGACATCCCGCACCGGGACTGCGGCCAGCACTCGGCGGGCGGGGCCGCGGACGCGGGCGCCTACCTGGCGTGGATCGACCGGTTCGCCGGGGCGCTCGGCGACAGCGGGGCGCTGGTGGTGCTGGAGCCGGACGCGGTCGCGCACATCGTGGACGGCTGCACCCCGGCCGAGTACCACGCCGAACGGGAGCGGCTGCTGGGCGAGGCGGTCCGCCGGTTCAAGCGGCAGCCGAACACCAAGGTGTACCTGGACGCGGGCAACCCGTCCTGGATCAAGGATCCGCTGCGACTGGTCGAGCCGCTCAGACGGGCCGGGGTCGACGCCGCCGACGGCTTCGCGCTGAACGTCTCCAACTTCCAGACCGACGCGGTCACCAGGGCGTACGGACTCGAGCTGTCCCGGGCGCTGGGCGGCAAGCACTTCGTCGTCGACTCCAGCCGCAACGGCAACGGCCCGCTGCCCGGCGTCTGGTGCAACCCGCCGGGCCGGGCCCTGGGCACCCCGCCCACCACGGACACCGGCGAGCCCGCCCTGGACGCCTATCTGTGGGTGAAGCGGCCCGGGGAGTCGGACGGCACCTGCGACGGCGGCCCGCGGGCGGGCGACTGGTGGCCGGAGTACGCCCTGGCGCTGGCCCGCAACTCCGGCTCCTGACGGCTCACTCCACCTGGATCCACTTGGCCGTCGACGGGGTGCCCTCGGCGTCGGTCACGAAGAGCATGTACCAGCCGGGCGGCACCAGCGCCGGGTCCTCGGGCACGGTGACGGTGACGGCGCCGGCGCTCCGGTCCAGGCCGAGTTCGACCGACCGCTGTTCGACGTCGGTGGTGTGCGTGACCGCGCTCGGGCGCATCAGGCGCGCCCTGACGATCCGTTCGGGGTGGTCGGTGGTGAAGGTGGCCCGGTGGTCGGCGTCCAGCTGCCACGGGCCGTCCTTCAGTACGGGCCGGTCGGCGCCGTTCTTGTGCAGGGCGGGCGGCGTGAAGATCTCCATGCGCTGCTCGAACCGGCCGAGCTTGGTGTTCTGCCGGTCGTCGAAGAGCGGGTCGGAGCCGAAGGTGGCGACCCGTCCGTCGGGCAGCAGCAGCGCCTCGGAGTGGTAGTTGCGGCCCACCTTCGGGGCCGCGGCCTCCCGGAAGACGTTGTCCTTCGGGACGTAGAACTGCGCCTTGAGGATGTTGCTGGCGCTGCGGCCACGGTAGTCCTCGGAGCCGTTGGCGGTGAACACGGTGTCGTCCGGCATGATCACGCTGTTCAGGTACCGGGTGCCCTGGGGCAGGTCGGGGCCGTCCTCGAAGACCGGGTTGTCCTTCTTGAGGTCGACCACGGCCGTGCGCGGGGTGGACTTCTTCGACTCGCCGACGCCTCCGCCGCCGAGGATCATCACCTTCTGGTCCTGGGCGGGCGGCAGCAGCAGCGAGGCGGCCGTCTCGGTCTCGTCGGCGTCGCGCAGCCCCGGCACCTTCTCGAAGGTGTTGGTCTCCAGGTCCCACAGGCCCGCCTCGCGGCCCATGGTGTCGGGGCCGTACCCGGCGTTGGCGGCCGGGTAGAAGAGCTTGCCGCCCTGGGTGAGGAACAGGGCCGGATAGGTGGGGAAGTACCGCTTGGGGCCCGGGCTCCACTTCTTGGTCCTCGGGTCGTAGATCTCGTTGTCCCCGGGGTCGATCACCCCGACGTCGTCCAGCCCGGAGACGGCGAGGACCCGTCCGTCGTCCAGGCCGACCAGGGTCGGGTACCAGCGGGCCTTCGCCATCGGGTCGACGGGGATGTACTGCTCGGCGACGGGGTCGAACTCGTAGGCGGCGCGGATGCCCTGGAAGTCCTGCTTGTCGAGGGTGATCTTCTCGGAGAGGCCGTAGGTGTTGTCGGCGTCCTTGCCCCGCAGCCCGACGATCTCGTACTGCGCCTGCTTGCCGGTGACGGACTCCGGGCCCTTCTTCACCGCCTCGACGAAGACCCGCGCCTCCCCGGCGGTGACCTTGGTGCGCCAGGGCTGCATGACCCCGGCGGCGTCGTAGGTGATGTCGTAGGAGCGCTTGGCCTTCGGCACGGTGACGTCGAAGCGGGTGACGTACTCGACGCCGGCCGGTGAGCGGAAGCGGGTGCCCTTCTTCAGGGTGACGGCGCGGTCGGGGCTCTCGTTCTTCACCCGCATGCCGCCGCCGGCCCGGTCCACCTCGCCGTCGAGGAGTTCGTAGCGCGCGGTGCCGCCGGCCACCAGCAGCCGTCCGTCGGGGAGTTGGGCGTGCCCGGAGCAGAAGAAATCTTCGGGGGTGGGGATCTTCTTGAAGGTGTTGTCCTCCGGGTCCCACAGGACGGTGTCGAAGGAGCCCTTGTCGAACTTGCGCTGCTCGTTGCCGGAGCCGGCCACGATCAGCACCTTGCCGGTGTGCAGCAGCGCGGCGTGGATGGCGTTGGTGCGGAACTCCTCGGGGATGTCGACCTGGCTCCAGGAGCCGTACCGGGCCTGGTAGCCGGGCTGGGCGATCTTGTACTCGTGGTACTTCTCGCCCGCGAAGTCCACTACGGCCGGGGCGTTGAGGCTTGCCAGGACCGCGATGCCTCCGATGCCGAGGACGGTCTTCCTGGTCTTCTGCGAGAGCTGGTGGGCCATGGTCTAGCTGCCTCCTGTCGGAGTGCCGGAGACGGGTGCGGTGGCGGGGCCGGCGGCGAGGGCCGCCTCGGTGTCGGGGCGGGCGGCGGGCAGCGGGGTCCCGGGCGCGCGGCGCCGCGCGATCAGGGTGCAGACCCAGACGGCGACCGGTGCCAGGGAGATCGCCAGGGCGAGCACGGCCCAGGTGCGCATGGCCGCGTGGGTGTGGCCGAGGACGACGGAGGCGGCCAGCGAGACGGCGAGCAGGGCGGCCCAGCCCAGATGGATCCGGAAGGTGAGCAGCCGGTCGGGGCTGGCGCCGCCGCCCTTGGGCGTGACGACGAACCGGTCGGGCCGGCGGATCAGCGCGGCGCCGAAGGACTTGAGGTAGATCGGCGCGGAGAGCGCGGACATCGCCATGCCGGCGAGCCCGCCGGAGCCCTGCGGTTCGTGCGGCGAGACGTTGTGCCGCCGGTTCCACAGGTAGAGGCCGATCTGGAGGGCGGCCGCGTCGCTGTAGAGCATCAGCCACACCGAGGCGCTGACCTGGGTGCCGGATGCCCCGAACCAGAGGAAGAGGAAGCAGCTGAGGATGCCGAGCAGCCAGTTGACGGCCGTCATCGGGTAGTAGACGAGCATCAGCGTGTACGAGAACAGCCGGCCGGGCGGCATGCTGAAGGGCGCCTTCCAGTACTGCTTCAGCAGGGTCTCGTAGGTCCCCCGCGACCAGCGGGTCTGCTGGGTGAAGAAGTCGGTCCAGGAGGCCGGGCCCTCGCCGACGGCGAGCACGTCCGGGGTGTACACGGACCGCCAGTGCCGTCCGGTGACCGGGTTGCGGCGGCGGTGCAGTTCGAAGCCGGTGGCCATGTCCTCGGTGACGGAGTCGCACAGACCGCCGATCTGCTGGACGGCACGGATCCGTACGACGTTGTTGGTGCCGACGAACATGGGGGCGCGGTAGCGGTTGCCGGCGCGCTGGATGAGCGCGTGGAAGAGGAACTGCTGGGACTCCGCGGCCTTGGTGACGGGGTTGTGGTAGTTGCCGTACACCTGCGGTCCGACGACGAAGGCGACGTCCGGGTCGCGGAAGTACCCCGTCATCCGCTCCAGGAAGTCCGGGTGCGGGACGTGGTCGGTGTCGACGGAGGCGAAGAACTCGTAGTCGCCGCCGTGCATGGCGATCCAGGCGTTGTAGTTGCCGTGCTTGGTGCGGGCCTTGTGGACGCCCTTGGGGCGGTTCCACTCGGGGACGCCGTGCCGGGTGAAGTGGTGGACGCCGAGTTCCGCGCAGAGGGCCTTGGCCCGTTCGTCGTCGCCCTCGTCCAGGAGCCACACGTCGAGGGGGCCTCGGTGGGTGATCCGGGTCGCGCCCTCCAGGGTGGCGCGGACCATGGAGAGGGGTTCCTTGCCCGGGACGTAGGTGGTGAGGAAGGCGACGCGGGTGCCGTCCTCGGGGACGACCGGGACGGGGTCGCGGGCCACGAGGGTGGCGTGGGCGACGGAGGTGACGTTGACGACCATGAAGAGCCCGATGAGCCCGACGGCTATCAGCATGGCGATGTCGAGACCGACCAGCCAGCGGTCACCGCCCTCGCGCTCCACCCAGTGGGTGGGCCAGACGAGATAGACGAGCAGGGCGCCGGTGAGCAGCGGCGCCAGGGTCATCAGGAGGACGGCTCGTATTCGGCGGGGCTCGCGGGAGAGCAGCGAGGTGTACCGCACCCGGTACGACGGACCGGACGGCTCCGTGAGCGGTCCGGCCAGCCTGCTGTGGCTGTCGTAGTCATAGCCCTCCGGCCGCACATCGCCTCCAGTGATCGAGGATTGATCGACGATCGAACCGATACCCATACAAAAAGGGAGATGTGAGGGCGTGTCGAGCCGGGGGCGTCCAGCCGGGTGTGCGGGGTGAGGCGGGGGCGGGCCGGGGTGGGCGGGTCAGCGGTGGGTGCGTCGCAGGTGATGGCGGACGGCCCGCTGGGCCATCGGGCCGAGGTCGTCCAGGGCGGCGACCAGACGGCCGAGTTGCTCCAGCGCGTCCAGGGCCGCGCCGGCCCCGGAGGCGTCGGCGCCCTCGTACAGTTCGATGCCGACGAAGGAGGCGGCCACCGCCCGGGCGAGGCCGGCGGGGTCGACGAACTCCCCGAACGGGGTCTCGGGCAGGACGCGGGTGAGGACCCGTTCGATCTCGACGATCCACAGGTCGAGGCCGGCGGCGGTGGCCGGGCCTAGGCTCTCGTGGGTCTGGGCGCCGGCCAGGAGCTGGCCGAGCAGGGAGACGTGGCCGAAGGCGCGTTCCGCCTCGTGGATCTCCCGGCCGAGGGCGAGGAGTCCGGAGAGCGAGGTGACATCGGCGAACCGGTCCCGGTAGCGGGCGACCCGCCGTTCGGCGCCGTAGCGGCAGGCCGCGGCGAGCAGGTCGTTCAGCGATCCGAAGTGGTAGAAGACCAGCGCCTGGTTGACCCCGGCGGCGGCCGCGACACTGCGTGCCGAGGTCTTGGCGATGCCCTGCTCGCCGAGCGTGCGCAGCGCGCCCTCGAGGAGCTTGGTCCTGGTCTCCTGGGACTTGGCGGTCTCCGGGCTCACGCGCGCGCCTCCTCGCGCACCGGCCGCAGCCCCGGGCGCACCCCGCACCGGCCGACGTCGGTGTACGTGGCGCGGAAGGAGCCCTCGTAGCCGAAGAGGGGGCCGAACCGGCGGTTGACCACGCGGACCCGGATGCGGAAGCGGTCGGTGGCGTCGTCGTAGGACTCGCGCACCTCGGCGGTGGCGCCGATCAGTTCGGGGACCCGGACGTCCACCGGGCCCTCACGGAAGCGGTGCTCGCCGGAGCGGATGAGGAGCGAGCCGTCGGGCTCGGCGGTGAAGTGGAGGTCGGTGGCGAGGTGCTGGTGGGTGCCGAGGTAGTCCAGGACGCGGTCGCCCCGGGGGCCGAGCACCATCTGGGCGTCGAAGCGACGGGGGCGGCCGGGCAGGTCGAAGGTGCGCACGAAACTCACCGTCTCACGCCCGAAGCTGTCGGCGTACGGCACGTTCTCGATCACGAAGGGCACCTGGCGGCCCTCCCTGGGGACCAGGATGTTGCGGGTGGCGCCGAGCGCCAGGAACGGCTTCACGAACGCCCCGCCGTGCCAGACGCGGTCCATGACACCGCGTCCGGTGCAGGCCTCGCCGCCGGCCAGTCCGACCGAGAAGCGGCGCTGGAGCCGGGGGTGCAGCCGGTCGAAGTCGGCACCCATGGCGGTGCGGAAGATCGAGGTCATCGCGGGTTCTCCAGGGTGCGCAGGAGCCGGGGCGCGCGGATGCGGGTCGGCGGCCGGCGCAGACAGCGGCGGGCGGCCGGGGTGCCGGCCAGCGGCTCCTTGAAGAGCGCCACGCAGATCGCGACGGCGAGGAGCAGCGGGCACAGGTAGGCGCCGGACGCGGCGAACGGCCCCAGCAGCCGGAGCGCGGACTCGACGCCGAGGCCGGTGCAGCAGACGATCACGACCAGGGCGCGTACGGCCAGTTCCGCCAGCCAGTTGAACAGGGCCCGCTCCGGGCGGATCCCGCGCTCCAGCCACAGCCGCAGCCGGTCGAAGGACCAGGCCGTCGCCCAGCCCATCAGCGGGCGCAGCACCAGCCGGTCGACGAGCGCCCCCACCCTGCCCCAGCGGGGGCGGTAGTCGTAGCCGGTGAGGAAGCGCACTCCGTCGCCGTCGGGGAGGTAGCGCCAGTAGCCGCTGCCCTCGGCGAGCAGGGAGAGGGGGTGCGGGGAGGCGAAGCGCAGGGCGGAGGTGCGGGTGCCGTCGGGGCTCTCCTTCTCCCCGGCGGAGACCCCGGTGCCGGCGAGGGTGAGGAAGGGCAGGACGCGCGTGGCGTAGCGGAAGCGCTGCGGTTCGCCCTCCGCGCGCGGGAGGTTCGATATCTCGGTGAAGCGGAGGTCCCAGCGCTGGTGCGCGGACGGCTCCTGCGTGTGCGACCAGACGGCGTCCAGATCGGCACGGATGCGTGCCTCGACGTACAGATCGGTGCGACCCATGTGATTCCCCCGTGCCGACAGGCATTTGAGCGAGTGCTCAATTTTTCTGGACAGGAACGTACACCTTTTTGAGCGATCGCTCAAACAGGGGGGACGAGAAAAACCCCGGCCCTCGCGGGACCGGGGTTTCCTGGTGTTCGGCGGGTCTACTCGCCGGCGAGGTAGCGCTCCACGCGCTCCACCTTGGCGGTGAGGCCGTCGGTGACGCCGGGGCGGATGTCCGCCTTGAGGACCAGGGAGACCCGCGGCGCGCGGGCCTCCACGGCGGCGACCGCCCGCTTGACCACGTCCATGACCTGGTCCCAGTCCTCGCCCTCGATCGAGGTGAACATCGCGTCGGTGCGGTGCGGCAGACCGGACTCGCGGACCACCCGGACCGCGTCGGCGACGTACTCCCCCACGTCCTCGCCGACCCCGAGCGGCGTCACGGAGAAGGCGACGATCACGCCTTCACCGCCCCCTCCTGGCGGGCGCGGGAGGCGATGACCGCGCTCTCGGCCTCCCGCGTGAGCCGGCGGTCGGCGAAGAAGCCGCCGCCCGGCAGGACGGAGAGGACGAAGTAGAGGGCGGCGGTGCCCAGCGGCCACTTGGCCCGGTTCCAGGCGTCCGCCCAGAAGATCACGTAGACGACGAAGAGGAAGCCGTGGATCGCGCCCATCACGGGGACCGCGTTGAAGTCCGTGGTCCGCTTCAGCACCGAGCAGACCAGCAGGAGCAGGAAGGAGACCGCCTCGGGCGAGGAGACGAGGCGCAGGCGGCGGAGGGCGGATGCGGTCTTGATGTCCACGGGTCACCTTCGGTGGGAGAGACGTCGGAGTTTGTGAACGCGAGCACAAACGTTCGCCCATTGTGGCAAACGCGCGCGGGCGGTCGGCCCGGCGGGGTCCCCCGGGGGCGCCCCCGAGGTCCGGGCCCGCGCCCCTGAGGGTGCCGTCAGGGTCGTTCTCCACCCACGGGCCCTGTCGGCGGCGGCCCACCGCGGGCTACCTTCGCTGCGTGGCGATGTTCCGACTCCAGGGCAGCAAGGTGCTCGCCGTCGAGATGACCGGGGACGCCGTGAAGGCGAAGAACGGCTCGATGGTCGCGTACGACGGACAGATGGCGTTCAAGAAGATGAGCGGCGGCGGTGAGGGCATCCGGGGCATGGTGACCCGGCGCCTGACCGGCGAACAGATGACGGTGATGGAGGTGAAGGGGCACGGGACCTGCTGGTTCGCGGACCGGGCGTCCGAGATCAACCTCGTCGGCCTGCAAGGCGACAAGCTGTACGTGGAGTCGAGCAATCTGCTCGCCACCGACGGCGGCCTCAGGACCGGCACCACGTTCACCGGGCTGCGCGGGGCCTCCCAGGGCAACGGGCTGTTCACCACGACCGTCGAGGGGCACGGCCAGGCGGCCATCACCTCGGACGGCCCGGCGGTGGTGCTGCGGGTCAGCGCGCAGTACCCGCTGACCGTCGACCCGGGGGCGTACATCGCCCACCAGGGCGACCTGCGCCAGTCCTTCCAGTCCGGTGTGACCTTCCGCACCCTCATGGGCGAGGGCGGCGGCGAGGCGTTCCAGATCCGGTTCGAGGGCGACGGCCTGGTCTACGTGCAGCCGAGCGAGCGCAACACGATCGCGGGGGACGTCTGACATGGCCTTGCGTGAGATCAACTCCAAGATGGTCGAGGCGACCGTCCTGCCCGGTCAGCGGCTGTTCAGCCAGCGGGGCGCGATGCTCGCCTACCGCGGCGAGGTGTCCTTCACCCCCAACACCTCCGGCGGCCAGGGCGGCCTGGTGTCGATGATCGGGCGCCGGGTCGCGGGCGAGGCCACTCCCCTGATGACCGTGGAGGGCAGCGGCACCGTGCTCTTCGGGCACGGCGGCCACCATGTGCAGGTGATCGGTCTCACCGGCGACACCCTCTACGTCGAGGCGGACCGACTGCTGGCCTTCGAGGGGACCCTGGAGCAGGGCACGATGTTCATGGGCTCGCAAGGCGGCGTGATGGGCATGGTCCGCGGCCAGGTCACCGGCCAGGGCCTGTTCACCACCACCCTGCGCGGACACGGCGCGGTCGCCGTCATGGCGCACGGCGGCGTCCTGGAGATCCCGATCAGCCCGCAGCGCCCGGTCCACGTCGACCCGCAGGCGTACGTCGCCCACCACGGCGACGTGCGCAACAAGCTGTCGACCGCGCTCGGCTGGCGGGACATGGTCGGCCGGGGCTCCGGCGAGGCCTTCCAACTGGAGCTCAGCGGCAGCGGCGTCGTGTACGTCCAGGCCTCGGAGGAGAAGCTGTGAGCACCTACCCGGGTGCGGGGCCGGTCGTCCACGACCCGATGACCCTGCCGTCCGACGACAACGTGAACAGCTACACCTTCTGCGTGGAGCTCAAGGGGACCCAGTGGTTCCTGCAGAAGGGGAAGATGATCGCCTACTACGGGTCGATCGACTTCAACGGCATCGGGCACGGCCGTCTGGACCGTCTGGTCCGTACGTCCTTCCATTCGCCTCTGCACGCGAGCGACTGGGTGGTGGCCGAGGGCTCGGGCAAGATGCTCCTCGCCGACCGGGCCTTCGACGTCAATTCGTACGACCTGGAGGACGGCAACCTGACCATTCGCTCAGGCAACCTCCTCGCTTTTCAGCCAAGTCTCTCGCTGAAGCAGTCGATCGTGCCGGGTTTTCTGACGCTGATCGGAACCGGGAAGTTCGTGGCCGCGTCAAACGGGCCGGTGGTGTTCATGGAGCCCCCGATCCGGGTGGATCCGCAGGCGCTGGTCGGCTGGGCCGACTGCCCCTCTCCGTGCCATCACTACGACTATGGCTATATGACCGGTCTGATGGGCGGTCTACGTGCGATGACGGGGCTGGGAGGAGCCTCCGGGGAAGAGCACCAGTTCGAGTTCGTGGGAGCCGGCACGGTGCTCCTGCAGTCCTCCGAGACCCTCATGGCCGAGCAGGCCACGGGGACCGTCCCGCATCAGGCGGGGGTGCCCGGAAGCGGTGGCTCCACCGGCGGCCCACCGCAAGCCGGCGCACCGCGTCTTCCCGGACAGCTGGGGGACCTCCAGCGTCGCTTCGGGCTGTGAGCGGTAGTCTGCGGAGTGTGACGGTTCGAACGCGTGCGCACTGTCACACCGACCACGCTAGTTCGCATTTCAACATTTTAGGTAGACTTCATTCATGGAGACCGAGACGCCCACGCGCTGGCTGACCGATGCGGAGCAGTGCGCCTGGCGCACCCACCTGGAGGTCAACAGGCTGTTGACGTACCAGCTCGAACGGGACCTCCAGCCCTTCGGCCTGACGATGAACGACTACGAGATCCTGGTGAACCTCTCCGAGTCGGAGGACGTGCGGATGCGGATGAGCGACCTCGCCTCCGCCACCCTGCAGTCCAAGAGCCGGCTCTCCCACCAGATCACCCGCATGGAGAACGCGGACCTGGTCCGGCGCGAGAACTGCGAGTCCGACCGACGGGGGCTCTACGCCGTGCTCACCGAGCACGGCATGGAGACGATGAAGAAGGTCGCACCGCACCACGTCGCATCCGTGCGCAGGCATTTCATCGACCTGCTGACGCCCGAGGCCCTGATAGAGCTGGACAAGGGGCTCAAGCCGATCGCGGAGCATCTGCGCGGCCAGCGCGGGCGTCCGTGACCCGCTGATCACGCGGCCGGAAGGCGGAGTTCGAAGAGGGCTCCGCCGGCCGGCGCCTCGCGGACGGTGAGCGTGCCGCCGTGCCGCTCGGCGACATCGCGGGCGATGGCCAGACCCAGCCCGGCACCGCCGTCGTCCCGGCTGCGCGCCTCGTCCAGCCGTACGAACCGTTCGAAGATCCGCTCCCGGTCCGCCTCGGGCACGCCGTCGCCGTCGTCGGCGACCTCCAGCGCCACCCGGTCCCCGTCCCGGCGGACGGTGAGGGTGATCGCGGTACGGGTGTGCCGTTCGGCGTTGTTCAGCAGGTTGGCCAGCACCCGCCCCAGCTGGCTCCGGGACCCCGACACCTCGGCCGGCCCATCCGTCTCCACGGTCACCAGGGCCCGCCCCGCGCTCTCCTCCACGGCCAGTCGGGCGAGGTCCAGCCGGGCGCCGGTGGGGCGTTCCCCCGCGTCGAGCCGGGCGAGCAGCAGCAGGTCGGCGGCGAGGTGCTGGAGCCGCACGGTGTCGGCGACGGCCCCGTCCAGGTCCAGGAACTCCGGATGGGCGGCGGCCACTTCGAGCTGGGTGCGCAGGGAGGCGATCGGGCTGCGCAGTTCGTGGGAGGCGTCGGCGACGAAGCGGCGCTGGCGTTCCACGGACGCCTCCAGGGCGCCCAGGGTCTCGTTGGTGGTCCGGGCCAGCCGGGCGATCTCGTCGTGGGTGTCCGGTTCGGGGACCCGCCGGGACATGTCCTCCGAGGCGGTGATCTCCGCCATCTCGCGCCGGATGCCCTCCACCGGGCCGAGGGCGCGCCGGGTCACCAGCCAGGTCACGCCCGCGACGACCGCGAGCAGCAGCGGGAAGCCGGTGAGCATGCCGGTGGTCGCCGTGCTCACGGCGCTCTGTTCGGCGTCCAGGGAGCCGCCCGCGTGGACGGTGAGCAGGCCCCGGTCGCCGGTGTCGACCTCGACGGCGGCGAAACGGTAGTCCTCGGTGGTGCCGTCGACGGTCGCGGAGCCGTCGGTGAAGTCGGTGTCCGGCGAGATCTCACCCGGTTCGAGCGGGGTGTCGTCATCGTCGTCGTCATCGTCGTCGTCGCCCTGGCCGGTGCCGGTGCCGCGGCTGTCGGCCGAGGGGCTCGGGGTGACCCGCGTCGTTCCGGTGCCGCTGATCCGTTCCAGGTCGGGGCTCGCCGCGACGAGGACGCCGTCGGCGTCGACGACCTGGACCGGGGTGCCGTCGTCCAGGTCGAGGGCGTCGTAGCTCTCGCCGGCGGCGAGCTGGACGGCGACGTTCCGGGCCGCGCGCTCCGCCTTGGCGCCGGCCTGGTCCACCAGGTTGGAGCGCAGCGAGACCAGCACCGCGGCGCCGGCCGCGACCAGGGCCACCGCCACGACGAGGGTGGCGCCGAGGGCGGCCCGGGCCCGTACGGAGCCGAACAGGCGGCTCACGGCCGCGCCTCCAGCCGGTACCCGGCGCCGCGGACGGTCCGGATGACGCCGGGGCGCAGCTTGCGGCGCAGGGCGCTGACGTACACCTCGACGATGTTCGGGTCGCCGTCGTAGGCGAAGTCCCAGACGTGTTCGAGGATCCTCGCCTTGGAGACCACCTCCCCGGGGCGGGTGACCAGCTGCTCCAGTACGGCGAACTCCCTGGCGGTGAGCATGACCTCGACGTCGGCGAGATGGACGCGGCGGGCCGCGGTGTCGACCCGCAGGTCGCCGTGGACCAGCACGGGTGAGGCGCCCGGGCCGCGGCGCCGCAGCAGCGCCTTGATCCGGGCGACCAGCACGACGTAGGAGAACGGCTTGGTGAGGTAGTCGTCGGCGCCGGTGTCCAGCCCCTCGGCCTCGTCGTACTCGCCGTCCTTGGCGGTGAGCATCAGGATCGGTGTGTCGTCGCCGGCGGCGCGCAGGGCGGCGCAGACGCGGTAGCCGTTGAGGCCGGGCAGCATGATGTCGAGGATCAGCAGGTCGTACGTCCCCTCGGTGGCGCGGTGCAGGCCCTCACGGCCGTCGTGGACGACGTCCACGGCGTATCCCTCGGCGGTGAGGCCCTTGGCGAGCGACAGGGCGAGCCGCTTCTCGTCCTCCACGATCAACAGGCGCATGCGCACAGCCTCGCAAAGCGAAGCTGAAGAATTCTTCAGGGTCCTTCAGCTTCCCCTCAGCGTCGGTTCGGCACCTTGGTTCCCGTCGCAGCACACGACTCGGGAGGAACCAGCATGAAGCGCAACCTCGTCATCGCCACCGTCACCGCCGCGGTACTCGTCGGCGGCGGCACCGTCATGGCCTACGCGTCCGGCGACGACGACTCGCCCACCCAGAGCCGTTCCCAGACGCGGGACGGCGACGACCGGGACGACGACAGCCGGGACGACGACGGCCGGGACGACGACGCGGGCGAGGCCGGCGCCACCGAGGTCACCGCCGCGGACGCGGTGACCGCCGCGCTGGCCCGCACCCCGGGCACGGCGGTCGGCGTCGACCTGGAGGACGACGGCGAGGACGCCTGGGAGGTGGACGTGGTCACGGCGGACGCCGCCGGGCACACCGTCCGCGTCTCCACGCAGACCGGGAAGGTCCTGGGCGACCGGCGTGACGACGACGACTCCGGCCGCGACGACCTGGCCGCGCTGAAGGGCGCCTCCGTGGACGCCCGTCAGGCCGCGCGGTCCGCCGCGGCGAAGGGCACGGTCACCGAGGTGGAACTGGACGACGACGGCCCCGCGGCCTGGAGCGTGCAGACCACCCGGGGCGAGTGGCGGGTCGACCTCGCAACGGGCGAGCTGACCCGCGCCACCGACGACGACACGGACGACCGGGACGAGCGCGCGGACGACCGCGACGACCGCGACGACCGCGACGACCGAGCGGACGACAAGGACGACGACCGCTCGGACGACAAGAACGACCGGGACGACGACAACGACGACAACGACGACCGCGACGACCGCGACTGACACCGGCCGGTCGGGCCCGCACACGTCGAAGGGGCACCCCCGTGGGGGCGCCCCTTCGGCGTTCCCGGGCCCGGGACGGGCGGAGCCGTCAGCCCCGCGTCAGGCCCGCCACCAGTTCGTCCGCCGCCCGGTACGGGTCCAGCTCGCCCGCCACGATCCGCTCGGCGAGGGTGCTCAGACGGCGGTCGCCATGCAGGTCGCCGATGCGTTCCCGCAGCGCCGTCACCGCGATCGTCTCGACCTCGCGTGACGCCCGCGACCGGCGCCGCTCGGCGAGGACGCCCCGCTCCTCCATCCACGCCCGGTGCTTCTCCAGCGCCTCGACGACCTCGTCGACGCCCTCGGAGCGCGCGGCGACCGTCTTCACGATCGGCGGCCGCCAGTCCCCGGGACCGCGGGACTCGCCCAGGCCGAGCATGTGATTCAGCTCCCGGGCGGTGGCGTCCGCGCCGTCCCGGTCCGCCTTGTTGACGACGTACACGTCGCCGATCTCCAGGATCCCGGCCTTGGCCGCCTGGATGCCGTCGCCCATGCCCGGGGCGAGGAGCACCACCGAGGTGTCTGCCTGGGAGGCGATCTCGACCTCCGACTGGCCCACGCCGACCGTCTCGACGAGGATCACGTCGCAGCCCGCCGCGTCCAGCACGCGGATCGCCTGCGGGGCCGCCCAGGCCAGCCCGCCGAGGTGGCCGCGGGTGGCCATGGAGCGGATGTAGACCCCGGGGTCCGAGGCGTGCTCCGACATCCGCACCCGGTCACCGAGCAGCGCGCCGCCGGAGAACGGCGACGAAGGGTCCACCGCCAGCACGCCGACCCGCCTGCCCTGCTTGCGGTACGCCGTGACCAGGGCGGACGTCGACGTCGACTTGCCGACGCCCGGCGAGCCGGTCAGGCCCACCACGTACGCCCCGCCGGTCAGCGGGGCCAGCGCCGCCATGACCTCCCTCAGCTGCGGGGACGCCCCCTCCACCAGGGAGATCAGGCGGGCCACGGCCCGCGGCCTGCCCTCCCTGGCCTGGGCCACCAGCGTGGAGACGTCCTGCATCACAGCTCCGTTCACTTCACTTCGGGGAAAGACAGCTCAGGCCTTCGGTACCCGCACGATCAGCGCGTCACCCTGGCCACCGCCACCGCACAGCGCGGCCGCGCCCACACCGCCGCCCCGGCGCCTCAGCTCCAGCGCCAGGTGCAGGACCACCCGCGCGCCGGACATGCCGATCGGGTGTCCGAGGGCGATGGCGCCACCGTTGACGTTCACCTTGTCCGCGGAGACGCCGAGGTCCTTCATCGACTGGACCGCGACGGCCGCGAACGCCTCGTTGATCTCGATCAGGTCGAGGTCGGAGACGTCCAGGCCCTCCTTCTTCAGGGCGTGCAGGATCGCGTTCGACGGCTGCGACTGCAGGCTGCTGTCCGGGCCGGCCACATTGCCGTGGGCGCCGATCTCGGCGATCCACTCCAGGCCCAGCTCCTCGGCCTTGGCCTTGCTCATCACGACGACCGCGGCGGCGCCGTCGGAGATCTGCGAGGAGGTGCCGGCGGTGATCGTGCCGTCCTTGGCGAACGCGGGGCGCAGCCTGCCCAGCGACTCGGCGGTGGTCTCGGCGCGGATGCCCTCGTCCTTGCTGAAGACGACCGGCTCGCCCTTGCGCTGCGGGATCTCCACCGGGGTGATCTCGGCCTCGAAGATGCCGTTCTTCTGCGCGGCGGCGGCCCGCTGGTGGGACAGCGCGGCGATCTCGTCCTGCGGCTCGCGGGCGATGCCGAGACGGGTGTTGTGCTGCTCGGTCGACTCGCCCATCGGGATGTTCGCCCACGGGTCGGTCAGACCGTCGTACGCCATCGAGTCGAGCATCTCGATGGCGCCGTACTTGAAGCCCTCGCGGGACTTGGGCAGCAGGTGCGGCGCGTTGGTCATGGACTCCTGGCCGCCGGCGACGACCACGTCGAACTCGCCGGCGCGGATCAGCTGGTCGGCCAGCGCGATGGCGTCGAGGCCGGAGAGACAGACCTTGTTGATGGTCAGCGCCGGCACGTTCATGGGGATGCCGGCCTTGACCGCGGCCTGACGGGCCGGGATCTGCCCGGCGCCCGCCTGGAGCACCTGCCCCATGATCACGTACTGCACCTGGTCGCCGCCGATCCCCGCACGGTCGAGGGCGGCCTTGATCGCGAAGCCGCCGAGGTCGGCTCCGGAGAAGGACTTCAGCGAGCCCAGCAACCGTCCCATGGGCGTACGGGCGCCCGCGACGATCACCGAGGTAGTGCCGTTCGTTCCAGACATGAGGTGCGATCCCCTTCCAGCTTGCACAGCCGAGGAGTGAACGAGGGTTTACTTCGAATGTACTGAGTGGCACTCCGTGCCGTCACCGTGCGGTCGGTGTGATCGCTGGCACGTTGCGCAACCGCCCGGTGAGCGCTGCACTGACACCATGCTGACGCGAATCGACCACATCGGGATCGCCTGCTTCGACCTCGACAGGACCGTCGAGTTCTACCGGGCCACGTACGGCTTCGAGGTGTTCCACTCCGAGGTCAACGAGGAACAGGGCGTGCGCGAGGCCATGCTCAAGATCAACGACACCTCCGACGGCGGGGCCTCCTACCTCCAGCTGCTGGAGCCGACCCGCGAGGACTCCACCGTCGCCAAGTGGCTGGCCAAGAACGGCGAGGGTGTGCACCACATCGCCTTCGGTACGGCAGACGTGGACGCCGAGGCCGCGGACATCCGCGACAACGGCGTACGCGTTCTGTACGAGGAGCCTCGACGCGGCTCCATGGGGTCACGGATCACTTTCCTGCACCCCAAGGATTGCCATGGAGTACTGACAGAACTGGTCACTTCGGCGCCTGTTGAGTCACCTGAGCACTGACCCTCGTACATATGGGCCGGTAGGGTTGGGCTCGGTCGTCGCTCTCGGGCGTTCGACCGCGGACCGGGGTCCGGGTTTCGGGGGAAGAGCGTCAGGGCGGCAGCCCATGCTCCGCCGCTGATCTGACACCATTCCCCGGGGGCCCCGTTCGGCGGATGGACGGAGCTCGTATGGCTTTACTTGCGACCAGGGGACGGATGGGACCGCGCAGTGCGGGGCTACGAACGCCAGGAGCGAGAGCCGGCGGCTGACGTCGACCACCTCTCTCGGTTCGAGGCCGAGATGGATCGGCTGAAGACCGAGCGGGAGAAGGCGATCCAGCACGCCGAGGACCTCGGCTACCAGGTCGAGGTGCTGCGCGCCAAGCTGCACGAGGCGCGGCGCACCATCATGTCCCGGCCCGCTTACGACGGCGGTGACATCGGCTACCAGGCCGAGCAGCTGCTGCGGAACGCGCAGATGCAGGCCGACCAGCTCAGGCAGGACGCCGAGCGCGAGCTGAGCCAGGTGCGCGCGCAGACGCAGCGCATCCTGCAGGAGCACGCCGAGCAGGCCGCGCGGCTCCAGGCGGAGCTGCACCAGGAGGCGGTCACCCGCCGCCAGCAGCTCGACCAGGAGCTGGCGGAGCGCCGCCAGAACGTCGAGTCGCACGTCAACGAGAACGTGGCGTGGGCCGAGCAACTGCGCGCCCGCAGCGAGTCCCAGGCCCGCCGGCTCCTGGAGGAGACCCGCGCCGAGGCCGACCAGTCCATGGCGGCGGCCCGCGCCGAGGCCGAGCGGGTCACCGGTGAGGCCCGCCAGCGTCTGCAGAGCGAGGCCGAGAGCGCCCGGGCCGAGGCGGAGCAGCTGCTGCGCCGGGCCCGTACCGACGCCGAGCGGCTGCTGAACGCGGCCTCCAACCAGGCCCAGGAGGCCACCGACCACGCCGAGCAGCTGCGCAGCTCCACGGCGACCGAGTCGGACTCCGCGCGCCGCCAGTCCGCCGAGCTGAGCCGGGCCGCCGAGCAGCGCATGGCCGAGGCCGAGGAGGCGCTGCGCAAGGCCCAGTCCGAGGCGGAGAAGGTCCTCGCCGAGGCCAAGGAGGCCGCCGCCAAGGCGCTGAGCAGCGCCGAGTCGGCCAACGAGCAGCGCACCCGCACGGCCAAGGAGCAGGTCGCCCGGCTGGTCAGCGAGGCCACCAAGGAGGCGGAGACCACCAAGGCGGAGGCCGAGCAGGTCGTCGCGGACGCCCGCGCCGAGGCCGAGAAGGTCCTGGCGGAGGCCGCCGAGAAGGCCCGTACGCTCACCGCCGAGGAGAGCGCCACCCAGCTGTCGAAGGCGGCGAAGACCGCCGAGGACGTCCTCGACAAGGCCCAGCGGGACGCGCAGAACACCACCAAGGCCGCGTCCGAGGAGGCCGAGCGGATCCGCCGGGAGGCGGAGAGCGAGGCGGACCGGCTGCGGGCCGAGGCGCACGACATCTCCGAGCAGCTCAAGGGCGCCGCGAAGGACGACACCAAGGAGTACCGCGCCAAGACGGTCGAGCTCCAGGAGGAGGCGCGCCGGCTGCGCGGGGAGGCCGAGCAGCTGCGCGCCGACGCGGTCGCCGAGGGCGAGAAGATCCGTGCGGAGGCCCGCAGGGAGGCCGTCCAGCAGATCGAGGAGGCGGCCAAGACCGCCGAGGAGCTGCTCTCCAAGGCCCGGGTGGACGCCGACGAGCTGCGGCAGAAGGCCACCGGGGACAGCGAGAAGGTCCGCACCGAGGCCATCGAGCGCGCCACCGCGCTGCGCCGGCAGGCCGAGGAGACGCTGGAGCGCACCCGGCAGGAGGCCGAGCGCCAGCGCGAGGAGGCCGTCGAGCGGGCCGAGTCCATCCAGGCCGACGCCGAGCGGGCCGCGCGCGAGCTGCGCGAGGAGGCCGAGCAGGCGATAGAGGCCCGCCGGGTCGAGGCGTCCGACGAGCTGACCCGGTTGCAGAGCGAGGCCGAGCAGCGGCTGGCCTCGGCCGAGCAGGCGCTGACGGAGGCCCGCGAGGAGGCCGGGCGGATCCGCCGCGAGGCCGGCGAGGAGAACGACCGGCTCAGGTCGGAGGCGGCCGAGCGGATCCGTACGCTCCAGCAGCAGGCCGAGGCGGAGGCCGTCCGGCTGCGCGACGAGGCCGCGGCGGACGCTTCGGCGTCCCGCGCGGAGGGCGAGACCATCGCCGTGCGGCTGCGGTCGGAGGCCGCCGCCGAGGCGGAGCGGCTGAAGTCGGAGGCGCAGGACAGCGCCGACCGGATGCGCGCGGAGGCGCAGGCCGCCGCCGAGCGGCTGGCGACCGAGGCGTCGGAGACGCTGGCCGCCGCCCAGGAGGAGGCCGCCCGGCGCCGTCGGGAGGCCGAGGAGACCCTGGGCTCGGCGCGCCAGGAGGCCGACCAGGAGCGGGAGCGGGCCCGCGAGCAGAGCGAGGAGCTGCTGGCCTCGGCGCGCAAGCGGGTCGAGGAGGCGCAGACCGAGGCGCTCCGGCTGGTCGAGGAGGCGGACCGGCGGGCGACCGAGATGGTCTCGGCCGCCGAGCAGCACGCCCAGCAGGTCCGCGACTCGGTGTCCGGGCTGCACGAGCAGGCCCAGGAGGAGATCCAGGGGCTGCGCAGCGCGGCCGAGCACGCGGCGGAGCGCACCCGGCGGGAGGCAGGCGAGGAGGCGGACCGGGTCCGCGGCGACGCCTACTCCGAGCGGGAGCGGGCAGCGGAGGACGCGGGCCGGCTGCGGCGCGAGGCGGCGGAGGAGTCCGAGGCCGCCAAGGCGCTGGCCGAGCGGACGATGTCGGAGGCCATCGCGGAGGCGGAGCAGCTGCGCGCGGACGCGGCCGAGTACGCCCAGCGGGTGCGTACGGAGTCCTCGGACACCATCGCGGAGGCCGACCAGGCGGCGGCCCGGACCCGGGCCGAGGCCCGCGAGGACGCCAACCGCATCCGGTCGGACGCGGCGACGCAGGCCGACACCCTGATCACCGAGGCGCGCTCGGAGGCCGAGCGGCTCACCCTGGAGACCGCCGAGGAGACCGAGCGGGTCCGGGCCGAGGCGGTCGCGGCCGCCGACCGGCTGCTCTCGGACGCCACCGGCGACGCGGAGCGGCTGCGTGCCGAGGCCGCCGAGACGGTGGGCTCCGCGCAGTCGCACGCCGAGCGGATCCGCGGTGAGTCGGAGCGGCTGAAGGCCGGCGCGCTCGCGGAGGCGGAGCGGGTCACCGCCTCCGCGCGCGAGGAGGCCGAGCGCACGCTGGACGAGGCCCGCAAGGACGCCAACAAGCGGCGCTCGGAGGCGGCGGAGCAGGTCGACACCCTGATCACGGAGACCGCCGCCGAGGCCGACAAGCTGCTCAACGAGGCGCAGACGCAGGCGCACCGGACGACCGCGGACGCCGAGGGCCGGGCCGACTCCATGGTGGGCGCCGCCCGCAAGGAGGCCGACCGGCTGGTGGCGGAGGCGACCGTCGAGGGCAACTCCCTGGTGGAGAAGGCCCGTACGGACGCGGACGAGCTGCTCGTCGGCGCCCGCCGGGACGCCACCGCGATAAGGGAGCGGGCCGAGGAGCTGCGCGACCGGATCACCGGGGAGATCGAGAGCCTGCACGGGCGGGCCCGCCGGGAGGCCGCGGAGACCATGAAGTCGACCGGCGACCGGTGCGACGCGCTGATCAAGGCCGCCGAGGAGCAGCTGGAGAAGGCCCAGGCGAAGGCGAAGGAGCTGGTCTCGGAGGCGAACTCCGAGGCGGGCAAGGTGCGGATCGCCGCGGTGAAGAAGGCCGAGGGGCTGCTCAAGGAGGCCGAGCAGAAGAAGTCCACGCTGGTCAGGGAGGCCGAGGAGCTCAGGGCCGAGGCGATCCGCGAGGCGCGGGCGACGGTGGAGGAGGGCAAGCGCGAGCTGGAGGTGCTGGTCCGGCGGCGCGAGGACATCAACGCCGAGATCTCCCGGGTCCAGGACGTGCTGGAGGCGCTGGAGTCCTTCGAGGCACCGGCGGGCGGCAAGGACGGGGGCGTCAAGGCCGGCGCCTCGGTCGGCGCGCCTCGATCGGGTGGGAAGACGCCGGAGGGCTAGCGGCGCGAAGCGGTTCCGGTGCCTTCTGGGCGCTTTGCCCGGTTTTTTGGCAAGCGGTCCGACCGTCAGCCACCCAAAAGGGGTGTCATTCTCCAGATCAAACACGTATCCGCTCGATGACACACCGCTTCGGCCCCTAGGATTCCACCTATCACCTCACCGGTCTCTTTCGACAGGAACCCCATGAGCGACACTTCCCCCTACGGCTTCGAGCTTGTGCGGCGTGGGTACGACCGCGCTCAGGTGGACGAACGGATCTCCAAGCTCGTCTCCGACCGTGACAGCGCTCTCGCCCGCATCACCGCTCTGGAAAAGCGCATCGAGGAGCTCCACCTCGAAACGCAGAACGCCCAGGCCCAGGTGACCGACGCCGAGCCGTCGTACGCCGGTCTCGGCGCGCGGGTCGAGAAGATCCTCCGCCTCGCCGAGGAAGAGGCCAAGGATCTGCGCGAGGAAGCCCGTCGCGCCGCCGAGCAGCACCGCGAGCTCGCCGAGTCGGCGGCCCAGCAGGTCCGCAACGACGCGGAATCGTTCGCTGCGGAGCGCAAGTCCAAGGCGGAGGACGAGGGCGTCCGGATCGTCGAGAAGGCCAAGAGCGACGCCTCCCAGCTGCGCTCCGAGGCGCAGAAGGACGCGCAGTCCAAGCGCGAGGAGGCGGACGCCCTCTTCGAGGAGACCCGCGCCAAGGCCGCCCAGGCGGCCGCGGACTTCGAGACCAACCTGGCCAAGCGTCGCGAGCAGTCCGAGCGCGACCTGGCCTCGCGTCAGCAGAAGGCCGAGAAGCGCCTCGCGGAGATCGAGCACCGCGCCGAGCAGCTCCGCCTGGAGGCCGAGAAGCTGCGCACCGACGCCGAGCGCCGCGCCCGCCAGACGGTGGAGACCGCGCAGCGTCAGGCCGAGGACATCGTCGCGGACGCGAACGCCAAGGCCGACCGGATCCGTTCGGAATCCGAGCGCGAGCTGGCGGCCCTGACCAACCGCCGCGACTCGATCAACGCCCAGCTGACGAACGTGCGCGAGATGCTGGCCACCCTCACCGGTGCCGCGGTGGCCGCCGCCGGCGCGCCGGCCGAGGACGAGCCGATCTCCCGCGGGGTTCCCGCGCAGCAGTCCCGGTAACACCGGCAGTCCCGGTAACACCCCGGCGTACAGCCGCTGAACACCTGCAAAGCCCTCTGCCACTCCGGTGGCAGGGGGCTTTGTCACGTTCTAGCGTGGCCGCATGATCGAGCTAGCGGGGCTGACCAAGCGGTACGGCGAGAAGGTGGCGGTGAACAACCTCACCTTCACCGTCCGGCCCGGCATCGTGACCGGGTTCCTCGGCCCCAACGGCGCCGGCAAGTCCACCACGATGCGCATGATGCTGGGCCTGGACCGGCCGACCGCGGGCGACGTCCGGATCGACGGCCGGCACTACGACCACCTGAAGGACCCGCTGAAGTACATCGGCGCCCTGCTCGACGCGAAGGCCATGCACGGCGGGCGCAGCGCCTTCAACCATCTGCTCTGTCTCGCGCAGAGCAACGGCATCCCGCGGCGGCGGGTGGACGAGGTCCTGGACACCGTCGGTCTGACCGGGGTGGCGAGGAAGAAGGCCAAGGGCTTCTCGCTCGGCATGGGCCAGCGCCTGGGCATCGCGGGCGCGCTGCTCGGCGACCCGCGGATCCTGATGTTCGACGAGCCGGTCAACGGGCTCGACCCCGAGGGCATCCACTGGATCCGCAATCTGATGAAATCGCTGGCCTCGCAGGGCCGGACGGTGTTCGTGTCGAGCCATCTGATGAGCGAGATGGCGCTGACCGCCGATCATCTCGTCGTGATCGGCCAGGGCAGGCTGCTCGCCGACACCTCCATGGCGGACTTCATCGCCCGGAACTCGCGCTCCTACATCCGGATCCGCACTCCGCACCGGGAGCGGCTGCTGGACGTGCTGAGCCGGGCGGGCATGACGGTCGTGCAGACCGGGAGCGGGGCGCTGGAGGTGGACGGCGCCAAGTCGGAGCGGATCGGCGAGCTGGCGGCCCAGTACCGGATCGTGCTGCACGAGCTGAGCCCGCAGCAGGCGTCCCTGGAGGAGGCGTTCATGCGGCTGACCGCGGAGTCGGTGGAGTACCACGCGCACTCGGGGACTCCCCCGGAGCAGCAGCCGCAGAGCTGGGGCGACGGCTGGCAGAGGAAGGGCTGAGCGGTGGCGACGAGCCAGGTCATCCGTTCCGAGTGGACCAAGATCCGCTCGGTGGCGTCGACGGTGTGGACGCTGTCCCTCGCGGTGGTGGTCACCGTGGCGCTGGGCATGCTGATCGCCCTGCTGTCGAAGAACGAGTTCGACAAGCTGGACCGCGACGAGCGGCTCTCCTTCGACCCGACCTTCATCAGCTTCGCCGGGATGAGCCTCGGCCAGCTGGCGATGATCGTGTTCGGGGTGCTGGTGGTGTCGAACGAGTACAGCACCGGCATGATCCGCACCTCGCTGGCCGCGGTGCCGCAGCGGGGCGCGTTCCTGTTCAGCAAGATCGCGGTGGCGACCGGTCTGGCCCTCGCGGTCGGCCTCGTCACCAGCTTCGTCACCTTCTTCCTGGGCCAGTCGATGCTGGGCGAGCACCAGGCCCACATCGGGGACGACGGGGTGCTGCGGGCGGTCATCGGGGGCGGCCTCTACATGACGCTGATCACGATGTTCTCGATGGGCGTCGCCGCGATGCTGCGCTCGCCCATGCTGTCGCTGGGCATCCTGATGCCGTTCTTCTTCCTGGTCTCCAACATCCTCGGCAACGTCCCCGCCACCGAGAAGATCGGCCGGTATCTGCCCGACCAGGCCGGCAGCAAGATCATGCAGGTGGTCACCCCGGTCGACGACGACACCCCCTACGGCCCCTGGGGCGGGCTGTTCATCATGGTGCTGTGGGTGGCGGCCGCGCTGGCGGGCGGGTACGTGCTGCTGAAGCGGCGCGACGCGTGACCGCTTCTGTTTTTGCCCGGTCTTGAACGGAACCGTCAGCGCCCGGATATCCTCCTAACCCTTACGGGGGCGTGTGCCCCGCTGTCCTGAACCTTGCGATGGGTGCGGAGCATGATCGAGGCAGTCGGCCTGACGAAGCGCTACGGCGACAAGACCGCTGTGTACAACCTTTCCTTCCAGGTGCGGCCCGGTGCCGTCACCGGCTTCCTCGGGCCCAACGGGTCCGGCAAGTCGACGACGATGCGCATGATCCTCGGCCTGGACAACCCCACCTCGGGGCGGGTGACGATCGGCGGCTACCCCTACCGCAAGCTGCCCAACGCCCCGCGCCAGGTCGGCGCCCTGCTGGACGCCAAGGCCGTGCACGGCGGCCGGGCGGCCCGCAGCCACCTGCTCAGCCTGGCGCAGCTGTCGGGCATCCCGGCCCGCCGGGTCGACGAGGTGCTCGGTGTCGTGGGCCTCCAGGACGTGGCGCGCAAGCGCTCCAAGGGGTTCTCGCTCGGTATGGGCCAGCGCCTGGGCATCGCCGCCGCGCTGCTCGGCGACCCGCAGGTGCTGCTCTTCGACGAGCCGGTCAACGGCCTCGACCCCGAGGGCATCCTCTGGGTGCGCAACCTGATGAAGTCGCTCGCCGCCGAGGGCCGTACGGTCTTCGTCTCCTCGCACCTGATGAGCGAGATGGCGCTGACCGCCGACCATCTGATCGTCATCGGCCGCGGCCAGCTCCTCGCCGACATGAGCGTGCAGAACTTCATCGCGGCGAACTCGGCCGGCTTCGCCCGGGTGCGGACGCCCGACACCGAGCCGCAGCTGCGCGAGAAGCTCTCCTCGGCGCTGGCCGAGGCGGGCGGCCATGTGCTGTCCGAGCAGGACGGCGCGCTGCGGGTGACGGGGCTGGCACTGCCCCGGATCAGCGACATCGCGCACGAGACGGACGTACGGCTGTGGGAGCTGTCGCCGCACCAGGCCTCGCTGGAGGAGGCGTACATGCGGATGACGCAGGGCGCCGTCGACTACCGCTCGACGACCGACCAGAAGGCCGGGCTCCAGCAGCCGGTGCCGCCCGGCGCGCAGCCGCCGATGCCGGTCCCGGGCCAGGGCCAGCCTGGCTGGTACGCCCCGCCGCCGCCCCAGCAGGGCGGTCAGCCGTTCGCGATGCCGCAGGGCGCGCCGCAGGCCATGCCGCAGGGCGCGCCCGCGCAGCCGCAGCCCCAGGGCCCCTACGGCGCCCCGCCGGCGCCCGCCGCGGCCCCGAACCCCTACGCGCAGCCCGCGCCCGCCCAGGCACCGCCCCAGGCGCCCACCGCGGCCCCCGCCGTCGACACGACCAAGCCCGAGGACGCCCGATGAGCACCCCGCAGCCCCCGATGCCGCAGACCGCCGCACCGAACTGGCAGGCGGCGCCCGGCAGCCCGTACCCCGGCTACACCTCGCCGATCCCGGTCAGGCGGACCCACCTCGGGCACGCGCTCGCCTCGGAGTGGACCAAGATCCGGTCGGTGCGCTCGACGATGTGGACGCTCGGCGTGTTCGTCGTCCTCGTGATCGGCATCGGTCTGTCGACCGCCGCGCTGGTGGCGGCGAACACCACCGAGGGCGACCTCACCGGTGAGAACCCGCTGTCCTTCGGCTTCTTCGGCCTGCTGCTCGGCATCATGTGCATCATGACGCTGGGCGTGCTGACCACGGCCTCGGAGTACGGCACCGGCATGATCCGCACCACGATGACCGCCTGCCCCTCGCGCGGCCGGGTGCTGGCCGCCAAGGGCCTGGTCTTCTTCGCGGTGGCCTTCACGGTGACGCTGGTCTCGTCCGGGCTGGTCGCGCTGATGGACGTCTCGATGCTGGGCGACGCCCGGGAGCCGTCCGGCTCGGAGTGGCTGAAGGGCACCCTCGGCGTCTCGCTCTACATCGCGCTGCTGGGCCTGCTGTCGCTGGTCGTCGGCTCGATCATCCGGCACTCCGCCGGCGCCATCACGATCATGATCGGTCTGCTGCTGGCGCCGCTGGTGATCGCCCTGTTCATGTTCTCGGAGTCCCTGGAGGACCTGCGCCAGGGCCTGTTCGAGTACTCCATCCCCAACCAGCTCAGCGTCTTCTACTCGCAGTCCCTCACCGAGACCGGCCCGTCCGGCTGGGACCCGCTGTGGATCATGCTCGGGGTGACGGCGGCCGCGTTCGCCGGCGCGTTCGCACTGCTGGAGAAGCGCGACGTGTGACCGTCAGAACTTCGGCGCGTTGCGGGACCGCTGCACCCGGGTGGTGCGGCGGTCCTTCGCGTTCCAGCAGGACTTGTGCCAGTGCCGCCGGTCGTCGACCCCGGAGTGCGCGGGCCAGGCCACCACATGCGGGACGCCGTCGGGGATCTGCTGGTCGCAGCCGGGGCAGCGGTAGGACTTGCCCTGCGCGCTGGCGCCCGCCACCTGCCGTACGTTCCACTCCTCGCCCTGCCAGTCCTCCGAGGACTGCCAGCCGCCGTAGCGCCCGGGGCGGTCGTCCTCGGGGCCCTGGCCGGACGAGGACGACGCACCGCCGGCCTTGGGTCGGTTGCGACGCGGGGACACGGGACACCTCACGGGGCTATACAGGAAGCAGGGGCCGTGTCCAGCCTACGCGGCGCGGACAGGGGTACGCGTAGGCCACCAATCACCCCAAGTCCCCTGCCAAGGCGGCGCATTCTGCAGACAATCCGCAAATCCCTCCGACAGGCCGTGTCCTCGGCACGTGTCAGACGGTTATGCCGGGTGGGGGAGCTCCGCGTCGGGGCCAAGGAAGCAGGAAAGAGCAATGCGCGTTGGAAGTTTCGTGTTGGCGGCCCAGTTCCCTGGACAGGGCCAGGGGGAGGCGCTGCACCGGGCGGTCCGCTCCGCCGAGGTCTCCGAGGAGGCCGGTCTGGACTCGGTCTGGCTGGCCGAGCACCACTTCGTGCCCTACGGCACCTGCCCCTCGGCGATCACCCTGGCGGCCCTGCTGCTGGGCCGCACCCGCCGGATCCGGGTCGGCACCGCGGTCAGCGTACTGCCCACCGTCCACCCGGTCGCCCTCGGCGAACAGGCCGCGCTGCTGCACCTGACGAGCGGCGGGCGCTTCTCGCTGGGCGTCGGCCGCGGCGGCCCCTGGGTCGACCTGGAGGTCTTCGGCTCGGGTCTGGCGGCCTACGAGAGCGGGTTCCCGGAATCACTCGATCTGCTGCTGCGCTGGCTGCGCGAGCCCTCGGTGGCGGCCTCCGGCGAGCGCTTCTCGTTCCGTGAGGTGCCCGTCGTGCCACGCCCGTCGGAGGCGCTGTCGGGGGCTCCCGGGCCCGAGGTGGTGCTCGCCTGCACCTCGCCCCGGAGCGTTCGGGCGGCCGCCGAGCGCGGGCTGCCCATGCTGCTCGGGATGCACGTGGGCGACGAGGAGAAGGCGGAGATGGTCGCGCTGTGGCGGGAGCACGCGCGTGCGGCCGGCCGGACGCCGGACGAGATCCGGGCTGCGGCCCATGTCTCGGCCGGCGTCTGCCAGATCGCCGACCGGCGCACGGACGCGGCGGAGACGCTGCTGAAGGCGATGCCGGGCTGGCTGAGGCAGGGCCTCCAGGCCCATGTGACGGTCGACGGCCGCCACCGGGCGATGCGGGATCCGGTGGCCTACACCGAACTCCTCTGCGGACTGCACCCGGTGGGCACCCCGCGGCTGTGCGCCGACCGGCTGGCCGCGACCAGCGAACGGACCGGCATCACCCGCTTCGCCCTGCTGGTGGAGGGCTCCGGCGACCTCGCGGCCACCGAGGAGAACGTACGGCGCCTGGGCGCCGAGGTACTCCCCCACCTCGGGTGAACGGCCCCACCCCGCCGGACGCTTGCCGCCCCGGTACTCCATGCACCTCCCGCGTACGGAGCGGCAAGCAAGGGCTCGATCGCGGTTCAGCAGTCCCGGAACTCCGGGGACTGGTTCAGCAGTTGGTTGCGCACCGAGGTGAAGCGGGCGAGCGTCTCGTCGACCGAGGAGTCAGGCGGGAACACCGCCACCCGGTGGCAGTTCTGGAAGGCCAGACGCACACCGAAGTGCCGTTGCAGCGCGCCGCGAATCGCGTCACTGGCCAGCGCGCGCAGCAGCTGGCCACGCGCCTGCTCGTCCGGCGGGGGCGTCTGGTTGTCGGCGAAGTCTCCGCCGTCGACCTTCAGCTGGGCCACCAGGGAGCTGATCATCTCCCACGCGTAGGGCAGGGAGGTCCGGACGCAGTCGACGAAGGCGGCTTCGTCGACCTCGCCTCGCTCGGCCTGTTCCAGTAGGGCCGGTGAGACGTCGAGCGACATGGGTTCTCCTCTCGCACCCCCGAAGAACAGGGGTTGCCGGACAGGGACGGGAGTTCACGACTCGAACACTCTGCGTGCACGCGTCGCGACCTCACGTTTACTACGGTAGGCAACAGGGCGTGACGGCACCAGAAGAATGCGTACATGGACAAGTCCCGGTAGGCCCACAATCGGCCACAACCGAACAGGTCCCTTACGGAATAAAGTGGGCGGCCCTCCGGGCCCCGGCCGGGGCCGGCGGCGGGAGTCGGGTGGGCGAATCGCGTGCACCCCGGCCCGTCGAGTAGCGTTGCCGACCATGCGTCTCGTCATCGCCCGATGCTCCGTGGACTACGCGGGCCGGCTCACCGCCCACCTTCCGTCAGCTCCCCGTCTGATCCTGGTCAAGGCGGACGGCAGTGTGTCCATCCACGCGGACGACCGGGCCTACAAGCCCCTGAACTGGATGTCCCCGCCGTGCTCGTTGAAGGAGGGCACGGGTGACGAGGACGGCGTCTGGACGGTCACCAACAAGGCGGGCGAGAAGCTCATCATCACGATGGAGGAGGTCCTCCACGACTCGTCGCACGAACTCGGCGTCGACCCCGGCCTGATCAAGGACGGCGTGGAAGCGCACCTCCAGGAACTCCTCGCCGACCGCATCGAAACGCTCGGCGAGGGCTACACGTTGATCCGGCGCGAGTACATGACCGCGATCGGCCCCGTGGACATCCTGTGCCGGGACGCCGAGGGCGCGACGGTCGCGGTGGAGATCAAGCGCCGCGGCGAGATCGACGGCGTGGAGCAGCTGACCCGCTATCTGGACCTGCTCAACCGCGACCCCCATCTGGCGCCGGTCCGCGGGATCTTCGCGGCCCAGGAGATCAAGCCGCAGGCGAGGGTGCTCGCCACGGACCGGGGCATCGGCTGCCAGGTCCTGGACTACGACGCCCTGCGGGGTATCGAGGACGACAAGCTGCGGCTGTTCTGAGTTCCGCCCGCCGGTGAGCCGGCGGCGCGCGTGGGGGCCGGGTCCTGGGAGAGGACCCGGCCCCCACGCGTGCCGTGGACGGGGCTCAGATCACGTCGGCGGACGTGCTGGGGCTCTCCGGGGCGCTCGCGGAACTGCTGGTCTCCGCGGGGCCGCCGGCCGAGTCCGAGGTCTCGGGGCTGCCCGTCGGCGACGTGGTCGGGCTCCCGGTCGGCGTGGTCGGCGTCCCCGTCGGCGTGGTCGGGGTCCCGGTCGGGGTGGTCGGCGTCGACGACGGCGGGCGCGTGGTCGACGGCGGCTTCGTCGTCGAACTCGGCGGCTTGGTCGGGGACTTCGTCGGCTCCTCGTCCGGGCCGTCGGTGCCGCTCGGGGTGTCCGAGGGCTCCGGTGTCCCGGTCGGGGTGGGGTCGTCGGAGGTGCCGAGGGTGCCGTCCGGGCCGGGGTCGGTCGGGCGGCTCGTCGCGGTGCCGGTGTCGCCGTCGTCGTCGCCGTCGTCCGCCCGGTCCGCGCCGAGGCTGTCGTCGCCGAGTCCCTGGCTGGCCGACGGGTTGACGCCCACCTGGCCGGAGGGAATGTCGGGTTCGCCGTCGGAGGTGGCCCCGAGGGTGACCACGGTGCCGAGCACCGCGACCAGCAGCGCGCCCGCGCCCGCCGCCACGAGGTTCCGCTTGGCGAGCCCCTTCAGGCCGCCCCGCGCCTTGCGCGACGGGCCCTGGTCCGAGGTGCGGTGGATGACGAGGGCGGGGTCGCCCTCGGGCTGCTGGAGCGTCGGGAACGCGACCGGTGTGCCGCGGGGCGGCGACTGCGACTCCTCGTGCCGTGCGTCGGGCACCTCCTCCCCCGCGGTGGCGCCGAGCGCGGCCAGGATGCCGACGCCGGGGGTGTCCCCGGTCCGGTCGGCGACCAGGGCCAGCGCGCGGCGGCCGGCGACGGTGCCCCGCTTGTCGGCGAGGGCGCCGCGCAGGCCGATGGCGGCCTCCAGGTCGGAGCGGGCCCGGTCGAACTGTCCGGCGCAGATCGCCAGGATGCCGAGCTCGTGGTGGAAGTAGGCCTGTTCGCCCACGTCCCCGGCGAGCCGGGCGGCCTCGGCGCCGGAGCGCAGCGCGCGCTCCCAGGCGCTCCAGTGGAGTCCGGCGGCGAGCGCCGGCGCGGCGGTCCGGGCGAGCGCGACGGCCGGGCTCTCCTCGTCCTCGGCGGGCGGCGTGGTGGCCGGGACCAGCACGGTCAGCGCGGCGAGCAGGGCGTCCGCCTGCTCGCACACCCGCTCCGGGCCGACCGAGGAGTGTCCGGCCCACCAGGCGTAGTGCCGGCCCGCGGTGAGGGCTTCGGCCTCGACGGTGTCCGTGTACCCGGCGGCCTCCAGCTGGGTCCGTACGCCCGCCGCGAGGCGGTAGCGGGTGCCGGCCGGGGAGACCAGTCCGCAGGCGGCCAGCTCGCCGAGGGCGGCGTCCGCGTGGGTGTCGCCGACGAGGGCCGGCAGATGGGCCTGGTGCGGTACCTCGCCGCCCAGGGCGACGGCTATGCGCAGGGTGGCGCGGGCGGAGGCGCTGAGCCGGGAGGCGAGCAGCGGGGCGGGCGCCGCCGCCTCGCCGAGCGCGGGCAGCGGCACCTCCTCGACGTCCTCGGCGTCGTAGGGCGCGTCCTCGGGCAGGTCAGTGGGGAGTTCGTCCTCGAAGACGCCGTACTCGTCGACGGCGCCGGCTCCGGCGCGCACCTGGTCGCGCTGGCGCAGCAGGGCGCCGGCCTGGACGAAGCGCAGCGGCAGTCCCTCGGACTCGAACCAGAGGTCGCCGGCCCAGTTGGACTCGTCCTCGCCGAGGGCGCGGCCGACGGCCCGTTCCAGCAGGTCCAGGCCCGCGGCGCGCTCCAGTCCGGGGAGGGGGACCTCCTCCAGGGCGGCGTCGGCGGACGGCGCGGGGACGTCGGGGGTGGCGGCGATCAGGAACGCGCACTCGGGGGTGGCGTCGAGGAGCTCGTCGAGGGCGGCGCCGCCGAACTCGATGTCGTCCAGGACGACGACCGCGCCGATCTCACGGACGCAGGCGAGCAGTTCGTCCCGGTCCGGGCGGTACCGGGGCGCCTCGTAGACGGCGTAGAGGAGGGCGTGGAGCAGGTCGTCGGCGGTGCGGTGGGAGCCGTTGAGCCGGACGACGCCGTCGGGCGCGAGGTCGGCGCAGTCGTCGGCGACGACGTCCAGGAGGCTGGTGCGGCCCGATCCGGCGGGGCCGGTCAGGCGGACCGAGCGGCCGCGGGCGAGCAGCCGTACGAGCTGTTCGCGCTCTTCCTGGCGGGCCAGCAGCGGCAGTTCCGGCTGGGGCGGCCCGGGCGGCACCGGGGGCCTCGCGGCTCGGTCGGCCTCGGCGCGGGCGGCCGGGGCGAGCTTGGCGGGGCGGGTCGGGCGTTCGCCGGGCGGGCAGGGCTCGATCTCGCTGCCGTCGACCGGGTTGACCGTGAGCAGGTAGTCGCCCGAGACCAGCTGCACGGTGCGGACCACCGCGGGCGTGTGCTGTCCGAAGTCGGGTGTGAGGGGGTCCCTGGGCGGGCGCTGGCGCGGCGCCTCGGCGCCGTCGTCATGGCCGTACTCCTCGGGTCCCCGGGTGTTCGGGTCCATAGGTTCAAGCCCCCCAAAAGCGTCGTGTGCCGAGCCCCTCCCGGCCGTTGTGCACACCGCGCTGTCGCTTCTGGTCCGGGCCCGCTCGAAGGGTTGTCACGCAGCGGGCGACCGAACCCTAAACCTTCGCACAGTATCTACGACAGTCCGGGGTACCGCGTGGTCCGAGACGTCACATGTTCGTGAGGATTGTGCGCGCCTCGCCGTTCGCAACCGGAACGTCCGGCCGCATCGTCCCCTCCCGTGCCGGGTGGTCACACGCGCGGCAGCGACTCCACCCCGATACCGCCTTCGATGGCGAGGATCCGGTGCAGCCGGGTGGCCACCAGCAGCCGCTGCATCTGCGGCGGCACGCCGCGCAGCACCAGGCGACGGCCGCAGCGGCCGGCCCTCCGGTGCGCACCCATGATCACTCCCAGCCCGGTGGCGTCCCAGGAGTCCAGCTCGGACAGGTCCAGCACCAGATCGCCGACTCCGTCGTCGACGGCCGAGTGCAGGACCGTACGGGCGTCCGCCGCGCTGCGGACGTCGAGGCGGCCCCCGACGACCAGCTCGGCGTGGTCGCCCCTGATGTGCATAGCGCTCCCCTAAGCGTGCGTCTCGTGCTCCGCGATGTGTGTCCGGTGATGCAACCTCTGACGGCCGGAACCGGCCAGAGGTTGCCGTCTGTAAGCGAACCGATACCGAATTCACCCCGGAGGGTGAAACTCCTGGGGCCTGTGCGGTTCCGGTGCCGCGTTCAGTGCTTGTAGAAGCCCTGCCCGCTCTTGCGGCCGATGTCACCGGCGTCAACCATCCGGCGCATCAGCTCCGGCGGAGCGAACTTCTCGTCCTGGGACTCGGTGTAGATGTTGCTGGTGGCGTGCAGCAGGATGTCGACCCCGGTGAGGTCCGCGGTCGCCAGCGGGCCCATGGCGTGGCCGAAGCCCAGCTTGCAGGCGAGGTCGATGTCCTCGGCGGTGGCCACGCCCGACTCGTAGAGCTTGGCGGCCTCGACCACGAGGGCGGAGATCAGCCGGGTGGTGACGAAGCCCGCCACGTCCCGGTTGACCACGATGCAGGTCTTGCCGACCGACTCGGCGAACTCCCGTGTGACGGCGAGGGTTTCGTCGCTGGTCTTGTAGCCGCGCACCAGCTCGCACAGCTGCATCATCGGCACCGGCGAGAAGAAGTGCGCGCCGACGACGCGCTCGGGGCGCTCGGTGACGGCCGCGATCTTGGTGATCGGAATGGCCGAGGTGTTGGAGGCGAGCACGGTGTCGTCCCGCACGATCTTGTCGAGCGCGCGGAAGATCTCGTGCTTGACCTCCAGCTTCTCGAAGACCGCCTCGACCACGATGTCGGCGTCGGCGACGGCGTCCAGGTCCGTGGTGGTGGTGATCCGGCCGAGGGCGGCGTCGGCGTCGTGCGCCTCCATCCTGCCCTTGGCGACGAACTTGTCGTACGAGGCCTTGATGCCGTCCGTGCCGCGCTTGAGCGCGTCGTCGGTGACGTCGCGCAGGACGACGTCCCAGCCCGCCTGAGCGGAGACCTGGGCGATCCCGGAACCCATCAAGCCGGCGCCGATGACGGCAAGCTTCCGTGCCACTGTGCGACTCCCCAATACACGCTGTTTACGGTGGGAATGCCCTCGCGCGAGCGAGCTCCAGCACGGGGGCCTCTCCGGCGGACACTAGCGCCCGTGAGGCGCTGTGTGACCGGTTAGTAACGCGAGTCACGTCTCATCTGACGGACATCACACGGGCTCCCGCCCGGACGGCCCAGTCGACCGTCTACCCGCTCATCGGATCGGCCATGCGGTCGCCGTCGGGACTGTGGGCACGGCCACGTTCCGGAGCGCGGGTGCGTAACTAGGCTGGCGGCATGGTCAATCTGACGCGTATCTACACCAGGACCGGCGACAAGGGCACCACCGCGCTGGGCGACATGAGCCGGGTCGCCAAGACCGATCTGCGGATCTCGGCCTATGCCGACACCAATGAGGCCAACGCCGTGATCGGTACGGCGATCGCGCTGGGCGGGCTGGACGAGGAGGTCGTCAAGGTCCTCACCCGGGTGCAGAACGACCTGTTCGACGTAGGCGCGGACCTGTCGACGCCGGTGGTGGCGGAGCCCGAGTTCCCACCGCTGCGGGTCGAGCAGTTCTACATCGACAAGCTGGAGGCGGACTGCGACCGCTTCAACGAGCGGCTGGAGAAGCTGCGGTCGTTCATCCTGCCCGGCGGCACCCCGGGCGCGGCCCTGCTGCACCAGGCGTGCACGGTCGTGCGGCGGGCCGAGCGGTCGACGTGGGCCGCGATGGAGGTGCACGGCGAGGTGATGAACGACCTCACCGCGACCTACCTCAACCGGCTATCGGACCTGCTGTTCATCCTGGCGCGCACGGCCAACGGCGCGGTCGGCGACGTCCTGTGGGTCCCGGGCGGGGAGCGCTGAGGCGGGCGCCTTCTTCGGCCAGATCGCGTAGGTCAGGGCGACCAGGCCGTGGATGCCGGCCGCCCGCCAGGCGAGGTGCATCCAGCTCTGCAGGGACCCCGTGCGGTCCGGGTCGTCGACGTACCACATGGCGACCAGCAGCAGGCCGCCGGCGACCGCGGCGGCGGTGACGCTGCCCAGCCAGACCCTGCCCTCGTGGCGGGCGCGGGCCATGCCGTAGCGGGGCGGGCCGACGGGCGGCGGGGCGCCGCCGAAGCGGTGGGCGGCGTGGCCGTCGAGCCACTTCACGGTGCGGTGCCCGTGCCCGACGGTGTAGCCGATGTACACGGCGGCCAGCCCGTGCTTCCAGCTCGGGTCGGCGCCGTTCTTGAGGTCGACGGCGGTGGCGACCAGCAGCACGACCTCCAGCAACGGCTCGCACAGCAGCAGCGCCAGTCCGGTGCGCGGCATCCGCAGCAGGTAGCGGAAGGTCAGTCCGGCGGCCAGCAGTACCCAGAAGCCGACCTCACAGGCGACGATCAGTCCGACGATCACGGCTCGCTCCTCTCCATCACCCTTCCAGGCTCCCGGCGCCGGGCGCGGCTTTCGTCGTCGGCGGTGACGAACCGCGGGTACATCGAAAGATGCAGTCCGGGACCCTTCCCCGGCATCAGGCGACGGGGCCGCGCGCCGTGTTGGATGGGTCCATGGCCGTACCGCTCCCCCGCCCGCACCGCCACGACGCGTGGATCGCGCTCGCCGGGCTGCTCGGCGGGCTGCTCGTCTGGGGTGTCGGGCTCGGCACCCGTGGCGCGGACGACCCGCTGGTGCTGTGGGAGGGCCGCTGGCCCGTCCTGGTGCCGCTGACGGTCATGGCCTGCTGCGAGCTGCTGCGCCGCAGCCACCCCCGCACCGGCCTGCTGGTCGGCACCCTCGCGCTGACCGCGGACGGTGTCACCCAGGGCAATCTGGCGACGATCGTGATGTACACCGACCTGGTCTACGCGGCCGTGGTGTACGGGCCGCCCGCCACCGCCCGCCGGGTGCCGTGGATCACCGGGATGATGACGGTGCTCGGCGCGGTGGTGCCGCTCGCGGTGTGGCGGGAGCCGGAGGCGCTGCTGATCGGTGTGGGCATCGGCATCGTCGCCTTCACTCCCGCCGCCACGGGCTGGATCGTGCGCAGTCACCGCGACGCCGCCGACACCGCCCGGCTGCACGCCGAGCAGACCGCTCTGCTCGCCGAACTGGACCGGGCCCAGGCGGTGACGGCGGAGCGCGCCCGGATGGCGCGCGAGCTGCACGACATGGTCGCCAACCACCTCTCCGCGATCGCCATCCACTCCACCGCCGCGCTCTCCCTGGACGAGCCGGCGACCTCCCGGGACGCGCTGAAGGTGATCCGTGAGAACAGCGTCGCGGGGCTCGCGGAGATGCGTCGGCTGATCGGCATCCTGCGGGACGCCGGCGGCGATCTGGAACCGGCGGCCGCGCCCACGCTCGACGGGCTCGGGGCCCTCGTGGAGGGTGCCCGCACCAACGGCCTCGACGTCACCCTCGACGCCACGCACGACAAGCTGCCCGCCCCCGTGGAACTCGCCGCCTACCGGATCGTCCAGGAGTCCCTGACCAACGCGCTCAAGCACGCCTCCCCCGGCCGGGTCGCCGTCACCCTCGCCCAGCGCGACGGGGTCCTCGACATCCTGGTGACCAGTCCCCACGGCGACCGCGAGGGGCCGCGCGCGCCCGGCTCCGGGGCCGGTCTGGTCGGGATGCGGGAGCGGGCCGCACTGCTCGGGGGCCGCTTCGAGGCGGCGGCCGAGGAGTCGGCGAACGGCAGGATGTGGGTGGTGCGCGCCGCGCTTCCGGTGACCGACGCCCCGCAAGGAGACCTCGCATGATCCGTGTCCTCGTCGCCGAGGACCAGTCCGCCGTACGGGCCGGACTGGTCCTGATCCTGCGCAGCGCGCCCGACATCGAGGTGGTCGGTGAGGCCGCGGACGGCGAGCGGGCGGTGGCGCTGGCCCGGGAGCTGCGGCCGGACCTGGTGCTGATGGACATACAGATGCCGCGACTCGACGGGGTGTCGGCCACCCGGGCGGTGGTCGCGGAGGGGCTGGCGGACGTGCTGGTGCTGACCACCTTCGACCTGGACGAGTACGTGTTCGGGGCGCTCAGGGCGGGGGCGTCCGGATTCCTGCTGAAGAACACCGAGGCGCGCGACCTGTTGGCGGCCGTGCGCACGGTCGCGGCCGGCGAGGGGGTCGTCGCCCCGGCCGTGACCCGGCGTCTGATCGCGGAGTTCGCCGCGCGGCCGGCGCGGGAGTCCCGGGCCGATCCGACGGTGCTCGACTCGCTGACCCGGCGTGAGCGCGAGGTGTTGTCCTGCCTCGGGGAGGGGCTGTCCAACGCGGACATCGCGCGGCGGCTGGAGATGGCGGAGGCGACGGTGAAGACGCACGTCAGCCGGTTGCTGGGGAAGCTGGAGCTGCGCAGCAGGGTCCAAGCTGCGGTACTGGCGCAGGAGTTGGGGATCTAGGGGAGTCTTCGTCGCAGTGGTCTGGACCTATTGACCTATGGTCCAGACCTTTCTATTCTCGCGGCACCGTGGGCGTGAAGGCTCAGCTCGCCCTACCACCCCCTTACCCAGACAGGGAGGCGCATTATGCGCTTCAGACACAGAGCCGCGGCAGGGTTCGCGACCCTGTTGCTCCCGTTCGCCGGCCTGGTCGGCCTCGCTTCCCCGGCCCAGGCGGCCACCGAGGCCACCGCCACCTACACCAAGGCCTCGGACTGGGGAACCGGCTTCGAGGGCAAGTGGACCGTCAAGAACACCGGTACCACGAGCCTCAGTTCCTGGACCGTGGAGTGGGACTTCCCCTCCGGCACCGCCGTCACCTCCGCCTGGGACGCCGACGTCACCTCCTCCGGCACCCACTGGACCGCCAAGAACAAGTCCTGGAACGGCACCCTCGCCCCCGGCGCGTCCGTCTCCTTCGGCTTCAACGGCACCGGCTCCGGCTCCCCCGCCAACTGCAAGCTGAACGGCGGCAGTTGTGACGGCGGACCGAGCGTCCCCGGTGACGCGGCACCCTCCGCGCCGGGCACCCCGACCGCCTCCGACATCACCAACACCTCGGTGAAACTGTCCTGGAGCGCGGCCACCGACGACAAGGGCGTCAAGAACTACGACGTCCTGCGCGGCGGCGCCAAGGTCGCCACCGTCACGGGCACCAGCTACACGGACTCCGGTCTGACCGCCGGCACCGACTACTCCTACACCGTCCAGGCCCGGGACACCGCCGACCAGACCGGCCCGCTCAGCGGCGCCCGCGCGGTCCGCACCACCGGCGGCTCCACCGACCCCCAGCCCGGGTCGAAGATCAACCTCGGCTACTTCACCGAGTGGGGCGTCTACGGCCGCAACTACCACGTGAAGAACCTGGTGACCTCGGGCACCGCCTCGAAGATCACGCACATCAACTACGCGTTCGGCAACGTCAAGAACGGTCAGTGCACCGTCGACGACACCTACGCCGCCTACGACAAGGCGTACACCGCCGACCAGTCCGTCTCCGGTGTCGCCGACACCTGGGACCAGCCGCTGCGTGGCAACTTCAACCAGCTGCGCCAGCTGAAGGCCAAGTACCCGCACATCAAGGTGCTGTACTCCTTCGGCGGCTGGACCTACTCCGGCGGCTTCGGCCAGGCCGCGCAGAACGCGGCCGCGTTCGCCAAGTCCTGCAAGGCCGTCGTGGAGGACCCGCGCTGGGCCGATGTCTTCGACGGCATCGACATCGACTGGGAGTACCCGAACGCCTGCGGTCTCACCTGTGACACCTCCGGCTTCTCCTCCTACAAGACTCTGATGCAGGCCCTGCGCGCCGAGTTCGGCTCGAACTACCTGGTCACCTCGGCGATCACCGCCGACGGCTCCAACGGCGGCAAGATCGACGCGGCCGACTACGGCGGCGCCGCCCAGTACCTCGACTGGTACAACGTGATGACGTACGACTACTTCGGCGCCTTCAACGCGCAGGGCCCGACCGCCCCGCACTCGCCGCTCACCTCGTACTCCGGCATCCCGCAGGCGGGCTTCAACTCCGCCGACGCGATCGCCAAGCTCAAGGCCAAGGGCGTGCCGTCCGCCAAGCTCCTGCTCGGCATCGGCTTCTACGGCCGCGGCTGGACCGGTGTCACCCAGTCCGCCCCCGGCGGCACGGCCACCGGAGCGGCACCGGGCACCTACGAGGCCGGCATCGAGGACTACAAGGTCCTCAAGAACACCTGCCCCGCGACCGGCACCATCGCCGGCACGGCCTACGCCCACTGCGGCAACAACTGGTGGTCCTACGACACCCCCGCCACCATCGGCACCAAGATGAGCTGGGCCAAGAACCAGGGCCTGGGCGGTGCCTTCTTCTGGGAGTTCAGCGGCGACACCACCAACGGTGAACTGGTGAGCGCCATCAGCAACGGCCTGAAGTGAGCTGACGCTCAGAGCTAAGCAACATTGACGCGCTGACCGGGCGGGGCTGCCTCAAGCCACGCGAGAAATCCGGTCAGCGCGTCTTCCGTCATGGCCAGCTCAAGTCGGGTGCCCCGGTGGAGGCAGGTGAGGACGACGGCGTCGGAGAGCAGTGCCAGCTCCTCCTCGCCCTCGGGCAGCCGGCGTCCGGCGACCTCGATCGCGGCGCGCTCCAGGGTGCGGCGCGGGCGGTAGGCGTAGGAGAAGACGCGGTACCACTCGACGCGGTCGCCGTTGTAGCGGGCGACGCCGTAGCTCCAGCCCTTGCCGCTGGTGTCGGTCTTCTCCGGGGTGTCCCAGCGCAGACTGCAGTCGAAGGTGCCGCCGGAGCGCTGGATGAGCCTGCGGCGCAGCCCGAAGACGAACAGTGCCAGCACCACAAGGGCCACGACGATTCCGCACACAGTCAGAGCGAGGACCATCGACACCGACCTCCTCGTCTCCTAGGTACCTGCGGATCAGGTAACGGAACGGAAAAAACTTCCAGATCTGCCTCAGCCGCGGCCGGCACCGGATCCCTCCGGTCCCAGCCGCGGCTGAGTGACATCATCGCGTGGCGCGGCCTTCCCGCGGTGCCTCACGGCCCCGCGAGGCGCCCCCGGGTCAGTGCGACGCCGCGGCGCGCAGCCGGACGTCGGCGCGACGCTCGGCGGACGCGTCGGCGTCCGACTTCGCGCGCTCCAGCGCCCGCTCGGCGCGCTGGACGTCGATCTCGTCCGACAGCTCGGCGATCTCGGCCAGCAGCGACAGCTTGTTGTCCGCGAACGAGACGAAACCGCCGTGCACAGCGGCGACGACCGTTCCACCTTCACTCGTACGGATGGTCACCGGGCCCGACTCCAGCACACCGAGCAGCGGCTGGTGACCGGGCATGACGCCGATGTCGCCCGACGTGGTGCGCGCGACGACCAGGGTGGCCTGGCCGGACCAGACCTCACGGTCGGCCGCGACCAGCGCGACGTGCAGCTCAGCAGCCAAGGGTGGCTCCTCGGGTCACCACCCGGCGGTTGTGCCGGGTGTTGGTTACAAGTCTAGTAGGCGTGAAAGAGGGGGCGGGACGGACCCCGCCCCCTCAGTCGCGGGCCCGGGGGCCCACGGTGAACTCAGGGAGTTCAGGAGACGCCGAGCTCCTTGGCGTTGGCCTTGAGGTCCTCGATGCCACCGCACAGGAAGAACGCCTGCTCCGGGAAGTGGTCGTACTCGCCGTCGCAGATCGCGTTGAAGGCCGTGATCGACTCGTCCAGCGGGACGTCCGACCCGTCGACGCCGGTGAACTGCTTGGCGACGTGGGTGTTCTGGGACAGGAAGCGCTCCACGCGACGGGCACGGTGGACGACGAGCTTGTCCTCCTCGCCGAGCTCGTCGATACCGAGGATCGCGATGATGTCCTGGAGGTCCTTGTACTTCTGCAGGACGTTCTTCACGCGCATCGCGGTGTTGTAGTGGTCCGCCGCGATGTACCGCGGGTCGAGGATGCGGGACGTCGAGTCCAGCGGGTCCACGGCCGGGTAGATGCCCTTCTCGGAGATCGGACGGGAGAGAACCGTCGTCGCGTCGAGGTGGGCGAAGGTGGTGGCCGGGGCCGGGTCGGTCAGGTCGTCCGCGGGGACGTAGATCGCCTGCATCGAGGTGATCGAGTGACCACGGGTCGAGGTGATGCGCTCCTGGAGGAGACCCATCTCGTCGGCCAGGTTCGGCTGGTAGCCCACCGCGGAGGGCATACGGCCGAGCAGGGTCGACACCTCGGAACCGGCCTGCGTGAAGCGGAAGATGTTGTCGATGAAGAACAGCACGTCCTGCTTCTGCACATCGCGGAAGTACTCCGCCATGGTCAGACCGGCGAGGGCCACGCGCAGACGGGTGCCCGGGGGCTCGTCCATCTGGCCGAAGACCAGGGCGGTCTTGTCGATGACGCCCGAGTCGGCCATCTCCTCGATGAGGTCGTTGCCCTCACGGGTGCGCTCACCGACACCGGCGAACACGGAGACACCGTCGTGGTTGTTGGCGACGCGGTAGATCATCTCCTGGATGAGCACCGTCTTGCCGACGCCGGCACCACCGAACAGACCGATCTTTCCACCCTTGACGTACGGGGTGAGAAGGTCGATGACCTTGACGCCGGTCTCGAACATCTCGGTCTTCGACTCGAGCTCGTCGAAGTTCGGGGCCTTGCGGTGGATGCCCCAGCGCTCGCCCTCGTACTGCTCGTCGACGTTCAGCACCTCACCGAGGGTGTTGAACACCTTGCCCTTGGTGAAGTCGCCGACGGGGACGGTGATGGAGGCACCGGTGTCGGTGACCGGGGCCTGGCGGACCAGACCGTCGGTGGGCTGCATCGAGATGGTGCGGACCAGGCCGTCACCGAGGTGCTGGGCGACCTCGAGGGTCAGCGTCTTCATCGCGCCGTCCAGGGCCGGGTCGGCGACCTCGACGTGAAGGGCGTTGTAGATGTCGGGCATGGCGTCGACGGGGAATTCCACGTCGACGACCGGGCCGATGACCCGGGCGACGCGGCCCGTGGCAGCGGCCGTCTCAACTGTCGTCGTCATTACCTGTCACTCCCCGCGGTCGCGTCGGCCAGGGCTGCGGAGCCACCGACGATCTCGCTGATTTCCTGGGTGATTTCGGCCTGGCGGGCCGCGTTGGCAAGACGGGAGAGCGTGGTGATCAGCTCGCCCGCGTTGTCGGTCGCCGACTTCATCGCGCGCCGCGTGGCGGCGTGCTTGGAAGCGGCCGACTGGAGAAGCGCGTTGTAGATGCGGCTCTCCACGTAGCGCGGCAGCAGGGCGTCGAGGACGTCCTCCGCCGAGGGCTCGAAGTCGAACAGCGGGAGGATCTCGCCCTTGGGGGCGGCCTCCGCTGCGACCTCTTCGAGGCTGAGCGGGAGCAGACGGTCGTCGAGCGCCGTCTGCGTCATCATCGAGACGAACTCGGTGAAGACGATGTGGAGTTCGTCCACGCCGCCCTCGGCCGTGTCCTTCTCGATGGCCTCGATCAGCGGGGCCGCGACCAGCTTGGCGTCCGCGTACGAGGGCTCGTCGGTGAAGCCCGACCACGACTCCACGACCTTGCGCTCGCGGAAGTTGTAGTGGGCCAGACCACGGCGGCCGACGATGTACGTGTCGACCTCCTTGCCCTCGGCCTCCAGCCGCGCGGTCAGCTTCTCCGCCACCTTGATGGAGTTGGAGTTGAACGCGCCGGCCAGACCACGGTCACTCGTGAGCAGCAGCACCGCGGACCGCGTGACCGTCTCGGCCGTCGTGGTCAGCGGGTGCTTCGTGTTCGAGCCGGTACCGACCGCCGTGACCGCGCGGGTGAGCTCGGTCGCGTACGGCGCGGAGGCCGCCACCTTGCGCTGTGCCTTGACGACACGCGAGGCGGCGATCATCTCCATCGCCTTCGTGATCTTCTTGGTCGCTGTGACGGATCGGATGCGACGCTTGTAGACCCGGAGCTGGGCTCCCATGAGTCAGGTCCCTTCCTTACGTCACTTGGCCGCGGCCGGGGCGTCTTCGCCGAGAAGCTTGCCGTCCGAGGTCTCGAACTGCTTCTTGAAGTCCGCGATGCCGTCGGCGATGGCGGCCAGGGTGTCGTCGGACATCTTGCCGCCCTCCTTGATGGAGGTCATGAGGCCCTGCTCCTTGCGGTGCAGGTACTCCAGCAGCTCCTTCTCGAAGCGGCGGATGTCGGCGACCGGCACGTCGTCCATCTTGCCCGTGGTGGCGGACCACACGGAGACGACCTGGTCCTCGGTGGGCATCGGCTGGTACTGCGGCTGCTTGAGCAGCTCGACCAGACGCTGACCGCGCTCCAGCTGCGACTTCGACGCGGCGTCCAGGTCGGAACCGAAGGCGGCGAACGCCTCCAGCTCGCGGTACTGGGCCAGGTCGAGGCGCAGACGGCCGGAGACCTGCTTCATCGCCTTGTGCTGCGCGGAACCACCGACTCGGGAGACGGAGATACCGACGTTCAGCGCGGGGCGCTGACCGGCGTTGAAGAGGTCCGACTCCAGGAAGCACTGGCCGTCGGTGATGGAGATGACGTTGGTCGGGATGAACGCCGACACGTCGTTGGCCTTGGTCTCGACGATCGGCAGACCCGTCATCGAACCGGCGCCCAGCTCGTCGGAGAGCTTCGCGCAGCGCTCCAGCAGACGGGAGTGCAGGTAGAAGACGTCACCCGGGTAGGCCTCACGGCCCGGCGGGCGGCGCAGCAGCAGGGACACGGCGCGGTAGGCGTCGGCCTGCTTCGACAGGTCGTCGAAGATGATGAGGACGTGCTTGCCCTCGTACATCCACTGCTGACCGATGGCCGAACCGGTGTACGGCGCAAGGTACTTGAAGCCGGCCGGGTCGGACGCCGGGGCGGCGACGATGGTCGTGTACTCCAGCGCGCCGGCCTCTTCCAGGGCGCCACGCACGGAGGCGATGGTCGAGCCCTTCTGGCCGATGGCGACGTAGACGCAGCGGACCTGCTTCTTCGGGTCGCCCGAGCGCCAGTTGTCGCGCTGGTTGATGATCGTGTCGACGGCCAGGGCGGTCTTGCCGGTCTGGCGGTCACCGATGATCAGCTGACGCTGGCCACGGCCGATCGGGGTCATCGCGTCGACGGCCTTGTAGCCGGTCTCCATCGGCTCGTGCACCGACTTACGGGCCATGACGCCGGGAGCCTGCAGCTCCAGGGCGCGGCGGCCGGACGTCTCGATCTCGCCGAGGCCGTCGATCGGGTTGCCGAGCGGGTCGACGACGCGGCCGAGGTAGCCCTCGCCGACAGCCACGGAGAGCACCTCGCCGGTACGCGTGACCGGCTGACCCTCCTCGATGCCGCTGAACTCACCGAGGACGATGGCACCGATCTCGCGCTCCTCGAGGTTGAGGGCGAGGCCGAGGGTGCCGTCCTCGAACTTCAGCAGTTCGTTGGCCATGGCCGAGGGAAGACCCTCGACCTTCGCGATGCCGTCGCCGGCAAGGGTGACCGTACCGACCTCCTCGCGCGAGGCCGCGTCCGGCTTGTACGACTGGACAAAGTTCTCCAGCGCGTCCCGGATCTCCTCCGGCCGGATCGTGAGCTCCGCCATCTGGGTTCCCTGCTCTCCTTGTTGGGCCCGAAGTTTCAACTTGGGGGTCTGGGGGCGACCCCCAGGAATCCTCTGCACGGCCCAACCGGGCCGTAAGTACGTACTGCTATGAAGTTGCTGCTCAGCCCGCCATGCGGCGGCCGGCGTCATCGATGCGGTCCGCGATGGAGCCGTTGATGACCTCGTCGCCGACCTGCACCCGGATCCCGCCGAGGACCTCGGGGTCCACGTCGATGTTCAGGTGCATCCGGTGGCCGTAGAGCTTCGCCAGGGCGGCGCCCAGACGCTGCTTCTGCCCGTCACTCAGCGGAACCGCCGAGGTGACGACGGCGACCAGACGGTCGCGGCGGTCCGCGGCGAGCTTGGACAGGGACTCCAGCCCCGTCTCCAGGCTACGTCCCCGCGGCGCGGTCACCAGACGCGTCACCAGACGCTCGGTGGTGGCGTTCGCGCGGCCGCCGAGCAGGCTGCGCAGCAGCTCACCCTTGGCGGAGGCCGTCGCGGCGCGGTCGGTGAGCGCGGCGCGCAGCTCCGTGCTGGAGGAGACGATCCGGCCGAACCGGAACAGCTCGTCCTCGACGTCGTCGAGGACGCCGGACCGCTGGGCGGCGGTGAGGTCCGCGACGTTCGCCAGCTCCTCCAGCGCGTCCGCCAGGTCGCGGGACTGCGACCAGCGGGTGCGCACCATGCCGGAGACCAGATCGGCGGTCGACCCGCTCACCTGGCCGCCGAGGAGACGCTGGGCCAGCCCGGCCTTGGCCTCGCCGGACTGCGCCGGGTCGGTCAGGACCCGACGCAGCGACACCTCGCGGTCGAGCAGCGCGGTGACGGCGGCCAGCTCGTCGGCGAGCGTGCCGGCGTCCACGGACGTGGAGTCCGTCAGCGCGTCCAGACGCTCACGGGCGGCTGCCAGGGCCTCGCGGCTCGCTCCGTTCATCGCGCGGCCTCGGCCTTCTCCTCGAGCTCGTCGAGGAAGCGGTCGATCACACGGGACTGACGGGCGTGGTCCTCGAGGGACTCACCGACGAGCTTGCCGGCCAGGTCGGTGGCGAGCTTGCCCACGTCCTGACGCAGCGCCGACGAGGCGGCCTTGCGGTCGGCCGCGATCTGGGCGTGACCGGCGGCGACGATCTCCTCGCGCTGGCGCTGCCCCTCGGCACGCATCTCGGCGATGAGCGCGGCACCCTGCTCCTGCGCCTCCTGGCGCAGACGCGCGGCCTCGTGCCGGGCCTCGGCGAGCTGGGCCTTGTACTGCTCAAGGACGCTCTGGGCCTCGACCTGAGCGGCCTCGGCCTTCTCGATGCCACCTTCGATCGCCTCGCGACGCTCCTCCAGAACCTTGTTGATGTTCGGGAGCAGCTTCTTCCAGAAGAAGAAGAACACGATGGCGAAGGCGATGGCGCCGACGAGCAGCTCGGGGCCCGGAGGAACGAGCGGGCTCTGCTCCTCCTCGGCCGCCAGCTGTACCAGGTTGGCGATCACATCAGTGCCTTTCGTGGATGTGTGTCAGTAAGGAAGGTGATTACTTACCGAACACGAACGGCATGACGATGCCGATGAGGGCGAGCGCCTCACAGAACGCGAAGCCGAGGATCTGGTTGGCGCGGATCAGGCCGGCGGCCTCGGGCTGACGGGCCAGGGCCTGGGTGCCGTTGCCGAAGATGATGCCGACGCCGACGCCGGGGCCGATCGCGGCCAGACCGTAGCCGATGGAGCCGAGCGAACCGGTGACGGCGGCAAGGGTCTCAGTGGCAGCCATGCTGATTCTTCCTTCTCTTTGCGGACCGGTGGGAGTTGGCCACCGGACGTTCAGGGGGTGGGTGGGGCGGAACTCAGTGGTGCTCGGCGAGAGCGCCCTGGATGTACGAGCAGGCGAGGAGCACGAACACGTACGCCTGGACCGCCTGCACGAAGAGCTCGAAGAGGATCATGACGATCGTCATGACGAAGGAGACGCCGGCCGCCGGGATCATCACGCCGTTCAGCAGGTACCAGGTGGCCACGGTGAACATGACCAGCATCAGGTGACCGGCGAACATGTTGGCGAAGAGCCGGACCGCGTGGGTGAAGGGGCGGACGATCAGGTTCGAGAAGAACTCGATGACCATGACCAGCGGCAGCACCGGGCCGAGCGACTTGTCGTAGCCGGTGACGTTCTTGAAGAAGCCGACGAAGCCGTGCCTCTTGAAGGTCAGCGCGACCCAGGTGACGTAGACGATGCCGGCCAGGACGATCGGGTACGCGATGATCGACGACACAGGGAACTGTGCCAGCGGGATCACGGACCAGACGTTCATGATCCAGACGAAGAAGAACAGGGAGACCATCAGCGGGACGTACTTCTCGCCCTCGCGCTTGCCGAGCGTCTCGTAGACGATGCCGCGGCGGACGAAGTCGTAACCGGCCTCACCGATCATCTGCAGCTTGCCCGGTACGACCTTGGCCTTGCCGAACGCCATCCAGAAGAACGAGACGACGATCAACGTGGTGAGCAGCGCGAGCAGCATCACCTTGTTGAACTCGAACCCGCCCACCGTGGCGATCGGCTTGAACAGGAACGAGTGCAGGCCCGGAGCCGGGAAGCCACAGCCGTTGTCGGACAGGATGCGGCAATCCCACTCAAAGGCGAGCTGGGTCGGGTCAGCACTCACCGCGGGCTCCTTCGGCGTGACGCATGGGTACGGCAACCTCGTTGTGTCGGCGCGGCGCGCAGCCGCGAGTCGGCACCGGACTGGTGATACGGATGTGGGGGCGGCTCTGGGGCATCAAGCCTCGCGATCGAGCAGGCGTCAGCTCGGATGCCCGCGCCCGCGATGCCGCAGTTGGCACCGGACGATAGCAGGAGTTCCCCCGGGCCTTTATCCCGCCCCTACCCCTCACGTCTTCGGCCCCGACTTCTCGGACTTCTCGCTCTTCGCGGGCTCGGGATCGACGTAGAAGATCTTGGCCTTCATGTGCGCACGTGCCTGCGCGGCCATCCACACGACCGTCGCGACGACGAGCGCGATCGCGAACGCCTTGGCGTTGAAGAGCGAGGTGTCCTGGAAGAGGGCGACGAAGATCAGCAGGAGCAGGAGCTGGGCGACGTAGAGCATCAGCCCCATGGCCTGGAACAACTGCGGGAGCGTTTTTGCCGTCCACTGCAGTACGTACAGACCGATACCCATGAACAGGATCGCGAGCAGCGTGCCGATCGCCGCACCGAGCGCGCCCTCGCCGCCGGCGACCGCAGCACTGACGGCGACGACGATCGCGCCGACAGCCGCTGTGGGTACAGCGCACTGCAGAAGGTTCCGGGCGTCATTGGACGGCATGGCGGCAACTCCGCTTTTCACAGGGGGCAGGGTGTCGTCATGGACGAGCGTAGTCCCGGTCGGAGGGGGTGAAGACCTCACACCGTCGGACCGTCGCACTACGGTCCTTCGACTCTGTCCGGGTTCTCGTGAACGGTATCACAAACTATTTGATGAGGTCTTTACCTGGTGGGTGTGCTCGGTGTCACACATGAGAGTGACAGCGCGCGTATGTGCAGGAAGAGCGCCCCTATGTCTGATAATGGGGCGCTTCATCCCCCCTGCGTTCTCCCACGGTTTGGCAATGCTCTAGTCAGATTCTTACCTTGCCGTCAGCGGGACGACCCGGCCTTCCGCCCGTCCAGGAAGCGCGAACGGGCGCCGAGAGCGGTGGCCCCGTTGACCCCGGCGGCCACCGGGGCGAGCTGCTCCTCGGCCGGACCGGCCTCGCCGGGCGTCTGCGGGGTGGCCGCGGCGGGCTCCGCCACGGGCGCCCGGCGCCGGTAGCGCGGCGGCACCAGCGCCTGCGCCCAGACCGGGACGCGCGGCGTGAAGCGCGGCAGCAGCAACAGGACGAGACCGAGTGCGCTGAGGATCACGATGCCGAGCACGATCCACATGGACGCCGAGTTCACCGAGTAGGCCAGCGCACCGAAGGCGATCAGCGCCGACCAGAAGTACATGATGAGGACGGCCCGGCTGTGCGAGTGGCCGATCTCCAGCAGCCGGTGGTGCAGATGCCCCCGGTCCGCCGCGAACGGGGACTGGCCGCGCCAGGTCCGCCGCACGATCGCCAGCACCAGGTCGGCCGCCGGGATGGCGATGATCGTCAGCGGCAGCAGCAGCGGGATGTAGACCGGCACCGTCTGGTGCACCGCCGCCTTCTCCGAACCCGCGAACAGCTTCAGCGCGTCCGGGTCGACCTGCCCCGTGATGGAGATCGCGCCCGCGGCGAGCACCAGGCCGATCAGCATCGACCCGGAGTCGCCCATGAAGATCCGCGCCGGATGCATGTTGTGCGGCAGGAAGCCCAGGCACATGCCCATCAGGATCGCCGAGAACAGGGTGGCCGGCGCCGCGGCCTCGATGCCGTACGACACCCAGACCCGGTAGGCGTAGAGGAAGAACGCGGCCGAGGCGATGCACACCATGCCCGCCGCGAGACCGTCGAGGCCGTCGACGAAGTTGACCGCGTTGATGGTGATGACGACCAGCGCGACCGTGAGCAGGGTGCCCTGCCACTGGGTCAGCGCCACCGAGCCGAACCCGGGGATCGGCAGCCACAGGATCGTCAGACCCTGCATGACCATGACGCCGGCGGCGATCATCTGGCCGCCCAGCTTGATCAGGGCGTCGATCTCGAACTTGTCGTCCAGGACACCGATCAGCCAGATCAGCGCGGCACCGGAGAGCAGCGCCCGCGGTTCGTTGGAGTTCTCGAAGACGGTGCTGAGGTTCGTCAGGTGGTCGGCGACCAGCAGTCCGGCGCACAGGCCGAAGAACATGGCGATACCGCCGAGCCGCGGAGTGGGTTCGCGGTGCACGTCACGTGCCCGGATCTCCGGCATCGCCCCGGCCACGATCGCGAACTTCCGCACCGGCCCAGTGAGCAGGTACGTCACCGCGGCCGTGATGCAGAGCGTCAGCAGGTATTCACGCACGGGCTTCCCCACAGGTCTCGCTGGCCATCTCAGCCCCACACCCTAGCGAGGCGCGCATATGGTTGGGGACTTCCGGGTAGCGACGATGGTTGCACGTACAGCTGTGCACCCGGGTGCGGGTACCCCCGCTCAGCCGGGATACGGGGGAAATCCGGCGGCCAGCTCCCGCACTTCCTCACGGACGCGCACGGCCTCCGCCTCGCCTCGCAGCACCCCGGCCAGCAGGGCCGCGATCCGCGCCATCTCCTTCTCGCCCATGCCCTGGGTGGTCAGCGCGGCCGTGCCCAGGCGCAGTCCCCGGGCGTCGCCGTGCGGCAGCGCGCAGCAGTCCAGGACCATCCCGGCGGCGGCGAGCAGTCCGCGCCCGGTCCGGCCGTCGACGCCGAGCGGTGCGGGATCGGCGGTGATCAGGTGGGTGTCGGTGCCGCCGGTGGTGACGACGAGCCCCTCGGCGGCGAGCCCCGCGGCGAGCACCCGCGCGTTGGCGACCACCTGATGGGCGTACGCGGTGAACGCCGGGGTGGACGCCTCGCCGAACGCGACGGCCTTGGCGGCGATGGTGTGCATCTGCGCGCCGCCCTGGGTGAACGGGAAGACCGCCCGGTCCACCCGCTCGGCCAGCTCCTCGCCGCACAGGAGCATCCCGCCGCGCGGCCCGCGCAGCACCTTGTGGGTGGTGGCGCACACCACGTCGGCGTACGGCACCGGGCTGGGCGCCGCTCCCCCGGCGACGAGCCCGATCGGGTGGGCGGCGTCGGCGATGAGATAGGCGCCGGCCTCGTCGGCGATCTCCCGGAAGAGGGCGTAGTCGATGTGCCGGGGGTAGGCGATCGACCCGCACACGATCGCCTTGGGGCGGTGCGTGCGGGCCAGCGAGCGCACCTGGTCGTGGTCGATCATCCCGGTCTCGGCGTCGACGCCGTAGGGCACGAAGTCGAACCAGCGGCCGGAGAAGTTGGCGGGCGAACCGTGGGTGAGGTGGCCGCCGTAGGGCAGCCCGAGCGCCAGGACGGTGTCACCGGGCCGCAGCAGCGCCGCGTACGCGGCCAGGACGGCCGAGGAGCCGGAGTGGGACTGCACGTTGGCGTGGTCGGCGCCGAACAGCGCCGTGGCCCGGTCGACCGCGATCCGCTCGGCGACGTCGACGATCTCGCAGCCCCCGTGGTGCCGGGCGCCGGGATAGCCCTCCGCGTACTTGTTGGCGAGGGGGGAGCCGAGCGCGGCCAGCACGGCCGGCGAGGTGAAGTTCTCGGCGGCGATCATCTGCAGGGTGGTGGCCTGCCGCTCCCGTTCCCCGAGCAGGATCTCCGCGAGCTCGGGATCCTGCCGGCGCAGGACATCGGCCTCGACGAGAACAGGGGTGACCGACATGGTGGGCTCCGGGCGTCGACGGTGACGTAAGCCCAATGTAGGCCCGGTGGTCACCGCCCGCGCGGCTACATCCGCGCGGGTACTCCGGTCAGGGCCGTCACGACGGGATCCAGCGCCTGGTGTATCTCGTCGCCGATGGAGCGGAAGAACGTCAGCGGGGCGCCGTAGGGGTCGAAGACCTCGTCGGCCTCCGCGGTGGGCGCCAGCAGCCAGCCGCGCAGGGCGGCGGCGGCCCGCACCAGGGCGCGGGCGCGGTCGACGACGCCGTCCTCCAGCGGGGGCAGCGTCGCCGGGTCGATGGCCCGCACCAGGCGGGTGAACTCCTTCAGCGTGAAGGTGCGCAGGCCCGCCGAGTGGCCCATCGAGACGACCTGGGCGCGGTGGTCCCGGGTCGCGGTCAGGACCAGGTCGGCCCGGATCACGTGTTCGTCGAGGAGCTCCCGGCCGACGAAGCCGGAGGCGTCCGCGCCGAAGTCGGCCAGCACGGTCTCCGCGTTGGCCTCCATGGGCGCGCCCTCGTGGCCCCAGGTGCCCGCGCTCTCCACGATCAGCGCCCCGCCGAGGATGCCGAGCCGCTGCGCCACGAAATGGCGGGTCAGCCGCTCGGTGATCGGCGAGCGGCACACGTTGCCGGTGCTGACGTGGAGGATGCGGAAGCTGTCGCGCGGAAGCCCGACGAAAGTGGTCGTGATCTCCGCCGCACGTTCCCCGTTGCCTATGCCACGCCCCGCGTCAGGGGCTGTCAATTCGCCACCTCGAGGTCGGGTACGACCTTGCGCAGCTCGTCCGCGGAGATCGCGCCCGCGCGCAGCAGCACCGGCACCTCACGGGTGACGTCGACGATCGAGGAGGGGACGTTGCCGGGCGTGGGACCCCCGTCGAGGTAGACGGAGACGGAGTCGCCGAGCATGCCCTGGGCGGCGTCGCAGTCCTCCGGCGCCGGGTGCCCGGTGAGGTTGGCGGAGGAGACGGCCATCGGGCCGACGTCGGTGAGCAGCTCGATGGCGACCGGGTGCAGCGGCATGCGCACGGCGACGGTGCCACGGGTGTCGCCCAGGTCCCACTGGAGGGACGGCTGGTGCCGGGCGACCAGGGTCAGCGCGCCCGGCCAGAACGCGTCGACCAGTTCCCAGGCCAGCTCGGAGAAGTCGGTGACCAGACCGTGCAGGGTGTTCGGGGAGCCGATGAGGACGGGGGTGGGCATGTTGCGGCCCCGGCCCTTGGCGTCGAGGAGATCGCCCACGGCCTCCTTGGAGAAGGCGTCGGCGCCGATGCCGTACACGGTGTCCGTCGGCAGCACCACGAGCTCGCCACGGCGGACGGCGGACGCGGCCTCGCGCAGACCGGTCGTGCGGTCGGTCGCGTCGTTGGTGTCGTATCGCCGAGCCATGTCTAGCGGGCCTCCTCGTACACGTACTGCTGCGGGTCTGGGGTCTGGGTGGTCACGGCGTCGCCTTGCGGGCGGTGGCGAAGCGCGGCCGCTTGTTGAGGTCGGGGTGGTCGGCCGCGTCGGCCCAGCCCCGCTCCTCGGTGAAGATCCACGGCACCTGGCCGCCCTGGGTGTCGGCGTGCTCGACGACGACCACCCCGCCGGGGCGCAGCAGCCGGTGCGCGGTGCGCTCCAGGCCGCGGATGAGTTCGAGGCCGTCCTCGCCGGAGAACAGGGCGAGTTCGGGATCGTAGTCGCGTGCCTCGGGGGCCACGTACTCCCACTCGGTGAGCGGGATGTACGGCGGGTTGGTGATGACCAGGTCGACCTGGCCGTCGAGGTCGGGGAAGGCGTCGAGGGCGTTGCCCTGGCGCAGGTCGACCCTGGACCCCTCCATGTTCTTGCGGGTCCAGCGCAGGGCGTCCTCGGACAGCTCCACGGCGTGCACCCTGGAGCGCGGGACCTCCTGGGCGAGGGCGAGCGCGATGGCGCCCGAGCCCGTGCACAGGTCGACGATGAGCGGCTCCACCACGTCCATCGCGCGTACGGCGTCTATGGCCCAGCCCACCACCGACTCGGTCTCGGGGCGGGGCACGAAGACGCCGGGGCCGACCTGGAGCTCCAGGTACCGGAAGAAGGCGCGGCCGGTGATGTGCTGGAGCGGCTCGCGCTGCTCCCGGCGGGCGATGGCCTCCCAGTACCGGGCGTCGAAGTCGGCGTCCTTGACGGAGTGCAGCGCGCCCCGCTTCACCCCGTGCACGAACGCGGCGAGCTCCTCGGCGTCGTTGCGCGGCGAGGGCACGCCTGCGTCGGCCAGCCGCTGGGTGGCCTGTGCCACCTCCGCGAGCAGCAGGTTCACGCTCGTCCTCCGGTACTCAAGAGTCTCCGTGCCTTACGCGGCCGCGAGCTTGGCGGCCGAGTCCGCGTCGACGCACGCCTGGATCACCGCGTCGAGTTCGCCGTCCAGGACCTGGTCCAGGTTGTACGACTTGAAGCCGACCCGGTGGTCCGAGATGCGGTTCTCCGGGAAGTTGTACGTACGGATCTTCTCGGAGCGGTCGACGGTGCGGACCTGGCTGCGACGGGCGTCGGCGGCTTCCTTCTCCGCCTCCTCCTGCGCCGCGGCGAGCAGCCTGGAGCGCAGGATACGCAGTGCCTGCTCCTTGTTCTGCAGCTGGCTCTTCTCGTTCTGGCAGGAAGCGACCACTCCGGTGGGCAGGTGCGTGATGCGCACGGCGGAGTCCGTGGTGTTGACGGACTGCCCGCCGGGCCCGGAGGAGCGGTAGACGTCGATGCGCAGATCGTTGGGGTTGATCTCGACGTCGACCTCCTCGGCCTCCGGCGTGACCAGCACACCGGCGGCGGAGGTGTGGATCCGGCCCTGGGACTCGGTCGCGGGCACGCGCTGCACGCGGTGCACGCCGCCCTCGTACTTCAGCCGGGCCCAGACGCCCTGACCGGGCTCCGTGGCGCCCTGGCCGCCCTTGGTCTTCACGGCGACCTGGACGTCCTTGTAGCCGCCCAGCTCGGACTCGGTGGCGTCGATGATCTCGGTCTTCCAGCCGACGCGCTCGGCGTAGCGCAGGTACATGCGCAGCAGATCGCCGGCGAACAGGGCGGACTCGTCGCCGCCGGCGCCGGCCTTGATCTCCAGGATGACGTCCTTGTCGTCGCTGGGGTCACGGGGGACCAGCAGCATCCGGAGCTTCTCGGTGAGCTCCTCGCGCTGCTTGTCCAGCTCCTTGACCTCGGCGGCGAAGTCCGGGTCGTCCGCGGCGAGTTCGCGGGCGGTCTCGATGTCGTCGCCGGTCTGCTTCCAGGAGCGGTAGGTGGCGACGATCGGGGTGAGCTCGGCGTAGCGCTTGTTCAGCCTGCGCGCGTTGGCCTGGTCGGCGTGGACCGACGGATCGGCGAGACGCTGCTCCAGATCGGCGTGCTCGGAGACGAGTTCCTCGACGGCCTCGAACATCTTTCGGCTCCTGAAATGCGTATGGCGGGAAGTGGCAGGGCGACCAAAAACGCCGGTCCCGGACGCACCCGGGCAAGGGGCACGGCCGTGGACCGGCGAAGTGGGGCTCGCTACTTGTTGGAGCCGGCAGCCTTGCCGAAGCGGGCCTCGAAGCGGGCCACACGGCCACCGGTGTCGAGGATCTTCTGCTTGCCCGTGTAGAACGGGTGGCACTCGGAGCAGACCTCGGCACGGATGGCGCCGCTGGTGATGGTGCTACGAGTCGTGAACGACGCGCCACAGGTGCAGCTGACCTGCGTCTCGACGTACTCGGGGTGGATGTCGCGCTTCAAGGGAGTCTCCTAGTTTCGGGAGGGCACCGGGTCGCCATCGCGGGGTGCGGGGGCGTGAACCGGGGCCGACGTACCAGTCTGCCAGGACTGGGCCCATCCCCCAAAACGGGGGGTGACCGCCGGGTATTCCCGGGGCCCCGGCTAACCGCCGCTGACGATGTCCTCGGCCTGGCCCGTCGCCGTTCCCTCGGTGGCCGACTTCGGGATGGCGCGGTCGGCCTTGAGGGCCTTCCAGACCTTCTCGGCCTTCTCCTCCTCGACCAGGACGCGGTTGGCGTCGGCCGGGTCGTACTGGACCGGCATGGTGACCATCGTCATGTTCTTGGGACTGATGCCGCGCAGACCACTGGCGAAGGACATCAGCTTGTTGACCGAGCCTAGGTCGGAGTCGGTGGTGACGGTCCTGGTCGCGGTGTCGGCCAGGTCGTACAGCTTCTTCGGGCTGGTGAACAGGCCGACGTCCTTGACCTGCGCGATCAGCGCCTTGATGAAGGCCTGCTGGAGCTGGATGCGGCCGAGGTCGGAACCGTCGCCGACGCCGTACCGGGTGCGCACCAGGCCGAGGGCCTGCTCGCCGTCCAGCTTGTGGGTGCCGGCCTCGAGGTCCAGATGGCTGTCGTCGTCGCTGATGTCCTCGCTGGTGGTGATCTCCACGCCGCCGAGGTCGTCCACGAGCTGCTGGAAGCCGCTGAAGTCGACCTCCAGGTAGTGGTCCATGCGCAGGTCGGTGATCGACTCGACGGTCTTGACGGCGCAGGCGGCACCGCCGGTGGAGTAGGCGGAGTTGAACATCACGCCGTTCGCCGCGTCATGGGTGTCGCCGTCGGGGTCGGTGCACTCGGGGCGGTCGATGAGGGTGTCGCGCGGGATGGAGACCACGCTGGCCTTCTTGTGGCCCTCGTAGACGTGCACGATCATCGCGGTGTCGGAGCGGGCGCTGCCGTCGTCGGGGCCGCCGCCGAGGTCCTGGTTGGAGCCGGCGCGGGTGTCGGAGCCGAGGACCAGGATGTTCTCGGAGCCGTTGTCGGCCTTCTCGGGGCGGTCGGTGCCGAGGGCCTGGTCGATGTCGACGCTGTCGAGGTTGTCGTTGAGCCTGAAGTACAGATAGCCGGCTCCGGTACCGCCGAGGACGACGATGCCGGCGGCGGTCCACGCCGCGATCTGCAGGGCCCTGCGCTTCTCGCGGGGCTTGCGGCGGTGGCCCCTGGCGGGGCGGGGCGGGCCGTCCTGCGGGCCGCCCCCCGGTATGGCGGGCCCTTGCGTGCTCTCGGCGGACATGTGCTCCTCGACTCTTTTCCGGTCGGTTACCCCCAGCTTTCAGGGTCAGGCGTGGTCGGTGGGTCCTACCGCACCATGGTCGCTCCGCCCGGTCAGACGGCGAAACCCGGGAAACGGTTGCACAACGCACTGTGGCCGCCCTGTGAAAGGGCGGCCACGGTGCGTGCCGGGTGAGAACGGGCGAAGGCCCCGTTCACCTGCGATGTCAGCCGAAGATGTCGTACTGCTTGAAATCGGTGCCGACCGACACCCTTGTGGCGAAGATCTCGCTGGTGGCCTTGCCGGTGCCCTTGTACAGGTAGAGCGTGCCGCCGGGCGTACGGGCCAGGAGGTCGGCCCTGCCGTCCCCGCTGACGTCGCCGACGACGGCGAGCTTGTTGTACGAGGAGCTGCTCCAGGCGCGCACCTTGACCCGGGTGGAGAACGGCGCGGAGGACTTCCCGGTGCCCTTGTACAGGTAGACGTAGCCGTTGCTGCCCGTGCGGGCGATCAGGTCGGCCCTGCCGTCGCCGGAGAAGTCGCCGTGACCGATCACGGCGTTGTACTGGTTCCAGCCGCTGCCGGTGCCGATCTGCACCCGGGAGGAGAAGGTGCCGTTGCCCTTGCCGGCGTAGAGCCACGCCTTGCCGGCGGAGTCCACGGAGACCATGTCGGGCAGCCAGTCGCCGGTGAGGTCACCGGGGACGAGGATGCGGGTGCGGGTCTTCCAGTTGTCGGCGACCTTCGTGGTGGCCCAGGAGCCGCTGGCGGGCACCCAGTGCTTCCAGAAGACGTCGCCGTCGGAGCTGCGGCGGACCAGCAGGTCCTGGAAGCCGTCGCGGTTCAGGTCGTTCTGCAGGACGACGTTGAAGGCGCTCCAGTTGCCCCAGGACTCACGGGCGCCGAAGCCGCTGCCCGTGGAGTTCTTCTGGTAGCCGGTCTTGGTGGAGGAGTTGCGCACCCACAGGTCGGCCTTGTGGTCCATGCTCAGGTTGCCGTCGTCCACGCGCGGGTAGGCCGCGCCGACATAGGTGCTGACCTTGGCGAAGACGCTGTAGGCGCCCTTGGCGACGCAGTCCTCCACACCCCAGGAGACGACGCCCACGATGCGGTTGTTCACCACGAGCGGGCCGCCGGAGTCACCGTTGCAGGCGGAGGTGGTGCCGCTGTCGCTGCCGCTGGCGGGCTTGCCGGCGCAGACCATGTGGCCCTTGGCGAAGTCGGCGCCGTACGCGCCGCTGCAGGTGGCGTCCGACTGGATCGGCAGGGTGGCCGTCTTCAGCGTCTGGGAGATGTCCTGCGTGGTGGAGCTGGTACGGCCCCAGCCGTAGACCTTGGCGCTGGTGCCGGCCGCGTAGGAGGCGGTGTCGGTGGACGTCGTCATCCGGATCGGGGTGGCCTTGACCGGGTTGGCCAGGGTGATCACCGCGATGTCGTTGTCGATCGTCCGCGCGCTGTAGGAGGGGTGGTTCCACTGGCGCAGGGGCGCCGTCGCGGTGCCGCCGTGCAGGTCGCTGCCGGTGGGCAGCTGGGTGGCGCCGGTGACGATCGCGCCGTACGCCTTCCAGTTGTAGCCCTGGACGCAGTGCGCGGCGGTGAGGATCTTCGTCGGCGAGACGACCGCGCCGCCGCAGAAGAAGCCGAGGTCGTTGGCCTCGTCGTAGTACCAGAGCTGCGCCATCCAGGGCGCGGTGCTGATACTCGTGGTGGAACCGCCGATGATCTTCGCGTCGACCGTGCCGGAGCCGCTGTACGAGGACTTGGCCGAGGCGTCGCCCGCGGTGTCGTCGCCGGCCGAGGCGCCCGCGATCCGCTGCTGGAGTTCGGCGAGCGAGGGAGAGCCGGCCGCCTGTACGGCGGGCGGGCTGGGCTGCGCGGTGGCCGCGCCCGCGGAAGCGGTGAGCAGCGCGGCGCCGACGGCGGCGGCCACACCGGCCGCGGCGACGGGCAGGGCGATCCGTATCCGGCGTCTGTGCCGTCCGCCCCCGGACATGGGTGTACCCACGAATGTCCCCCCTCGGGATCACAAGTTCGAAGAGCGAGATCCTACCCCGGTGCGCTGACAGCGAAGAGGGCCGCCCTTGGGCAGGGGCGGCCCTCTTGCGTACTGCTTACCGGCGTCGGTCAGTCACCGTTGCCGGGCGTCGGCGTCGTCTTCTGGATCTGCATCAGGAACTCGCCGTTCGACTTCGTCTGCTTCATCTTGTCGAGGAGCAGCTCGATGGCCTGCTGCTGGTCGAGCGCGTGCAGCACCCGGCGCAGCTTCCAGACGACCGCGAGCTCCTCGTTGCCGAGCAGGATCTCTTCCTTACGGGTACCGGACGCGTCCACGTCCACCGCCGGGAAGATGCGCTTGTCGGCGAGCTTGCGGTCGAGCTTGAGCTCCATGTTGCCGGTGCCCTTGAACTCCTCGAAGATCACCTCGTCCATGCGGGACCCGGTGTCCACCAGCGCGGTGGCGAGGATGGTCAGCGAGCCGCCGTCCTCGATGTTGCGGGCCGCACCGAAGAAGCGCTTCGGCGGGTACAGGGCGGTGGAGTCGACACCACCGGACAGGATGCGGCCGGAGGCCGGCGCCGCCAGGTTGTAGGCACGGCCCAGACGCGTGATCGAGTCGAGCAGCACGACGACGTCGTGGCCCAGCTCCACCAGACGCTTGGCGCGCTCGATGGCCAGCTCGGCGACCGTGGTGTGGTCCTCGGCCGGGCGGTCGAAGGTCGAGGAGATGACCTCGCCCTTGACCGACCGCTGCATGTCGGTGACCTCTTCCGGACGCTCGTCGACCAGGACGACCATCAGGTGGCACTCGGGGTTGTTGTGGGTGATCGCGTTGGCGATCGCCTGCATGATCATGGTCTTGCCGGTCTTCGGCGGGGCCACGATCAGACCGCGCTGACCCTTACCGATCGGCGACACGAGGTCGATGATGCGGGTGGTGAGCACGCCCGGGTCCGTCTCCAGACGGAGGCGGTCCTGCGGGTAGAGCGGGGTCAGCTTGTTGAACTCCGGGCGGCCGCGGCCGTGTTCGGGCGCCATGCCGTTGACGGAGTCCAGGCGGACCAGCGCGTTGAACTTCTCGCGGCGCTCACCCTCCTTGGGCTGGCGGACCGCGCCGGTGACGTGGTCGCCCTTGCGCAGGCCGTTCTTGCGGACCTGGGCGAGGGAGACGTACACGTCGTTCGGGCCGGGCAGGTAGCCGGAGGTCCGGATGAACGCGTAGTTGTCGAGGATGTCGAGGATGCCGGCGACGGGGATCAGCACGTCGTCGTCGGCGACCTGCGGCTCCTGCACCTCGTCGCGGCCGCGACGGCCACGGCGGTCGCGGTAGCGGCCCCGACGGCCACGGCGTCCGCCGTCGAAGTCGTCGTCGTCCTGCGGGCCGTTGTTGCGGTCCTGGCGGCCGCCGCCCTGCTGCTGGCCCTGCTGCTGTCCGCCGCGCTGGCCGCCCTGCTGGTCGTCGCTCTTGCGACGGTCGCCGCGGTCACCACCGCGGTCCCCGCCACGGTCGCCACCGCGGTCACCGCGGTCGCGGTCCCGGCCGCGCTCACGGCGGTCGCGACGACGGCCCTCGCCGCCGTCGGCGTCGCCCTGCGGCTGCGCGGACGTCTCGGCCTTCGGCTCGTTCCTGGCCTCGGCGGCGACCGTCTCCGGCGCGGCGGCCGCGGGGGCGCCGGCCTCGGCGGTGGCCCGGCGGCGACGGCGCTCGGCCGGGGCCTCGTCCGTGCCGCTCTCGTCCGTACGCTCGGCCGCGCCCGTCCGGGAGGAACCGGCGGGCTGGCCGGGGATCTCGATCTGCTGCTGCGCCACGGCCTGCTCGGCGGGCGTCTCGGCCTTCGCCGCCTTCTTGGCGGGGGCCTCGTCACCCGTACGGGCCTTGGAGGTGGCCCGGCGCTTCGGCTTGGTCTCGGTGGCCGCCTCGGCGGTCTTGGCCGGGGCGCCCCCTCCCGCCTGCGCCTCCTTGATGACCTCGATCAGCTGGCTCTTGCGCATACGCGCGGTGCCCCTGATGCCGAGGCCGGATGCGACCTGCTGCAGCTCGGCCAGCACCATGCCCTCGAGGCCGGTACCGCGGCGCCGCCGGGAGCCGGCACCGGTGGCAGGCGCGGAGGCGTCCGTGGCGGGCGCGGCAGCGGTCTCCTCGACACGTGCGCCCATCAGATCGGTGGTGTCGCTCACGAAGGGTCCTTCCCTGGAGCGGACGTCGGCCTGTCTGGCTCGGCGACCGGTTGTGCTGTCCGGCCTTGGTCCCTGTCATGGACCGGCCGGGGCGGTGGTCCGCCTAAGCGGCGGAAGAAAATATCGGTGATGGCGCTTCCCAAAGCCGTGACACCGCTTGTCCGTGTCACGTGGCTTGGTCGCACCGGTTCCGGAGCGTGCCCGGCGAGTCGCTCAATGCTCGTGTACGAGGTACTGCCCGCGTACGTCGTACGGAACACAGGGCGACTTGGGAGGCTCCCGGAAGAATGTCTGTCCCGGACGGGGACACAAAGCACCTCGCCATGGTGGGGTCGGGTGCAGACTTGAGATTAACACTACCGGATCCAACAAACATTCCCCCTCTCGAAATCCGGCAACCGCATGCGTTCAGAGGTCGCCGGAGGGTGCGAGCGGCAGCACGCTCGCACCCCGGGCGTCGAGTTCCAGCCGGTTGGCGGCCCAGCCCTCGCCCGCCAGATCGGCCACCTTGTCGGCGCTCGCGGCATCCGCCAGCGCCAGCACGGTGGGTCCCGCTCCGGAGATGACCGCCGGGATCCCGTCGGCCCGCAGCCGTTCCACCAGCGCCGCGCTCTCCGGCATGGCCGGCGCGCGGTACTCCTGGTGGAGACGGTCCTCGGTGGCGGGCAGCAGCAGCTCGGGGCGCCGGGTGAGGGCCTCGACGAGCAGGGCGGCACGGCCCGCGTTGGTGGCGGCGTCGACGTGCGGGACGGTGCGCGGGAGAAGGCCGCGCGCGGTCTCGGTGAGGACCGGCTTCCCGGGCACGAAAACCACCGGAACGATGGAATCGGCGGGGTCCATCCTGATCCCGCGGGCGGCGCCGGCCTCCATCCAGGAGAGCGTGAAACCGCCGAGCAGACAGGCCGCGACGTTGTCGGGGTGGCCCTCGATCTCGGTGGCGAGCTCCAGCAGGGCCGCGTCGTCGAGCCGGGACTCGCCCCCTATGGTCACGGCACGCGCGGCGACGATGCCCGCGCAGATGGCGGCGGAGGAGGAGCCGAGGCCGCGGCCGTGCGGGATGCGGTTGGCGCAGACGATCTCCAGCCCGCGCGGCTGTCCGCCCAGCAGGTCGAAGGCGGTGCGCAGGGAGCGGACGAGCAGATGACTCTCGTCGCGGGGAAGCGTTTCGCTGCCCTCACCCGCGATGTCGATGTGCAGCCCGGAGTCGGCCACCCGGACGACTACGTCGTCGTAGAGCCCCAGTGACAGGCCCAGGGCGTCGAAGCCCGGGCCGAGGTTGGCACTGGTGGCGGGGACGCGCACCCGTACTGCGGCGGCGCGGAAGGCGGGACCGGCCATCTCTCGATGACTCTCCTTGAGCTGCGTGATGGTCGAAGACATTCGATACGTGGTGGGAGACCCCCGGGCCGTGGAAACGGCGCGGCGCCCCGCCGGATGCTCGGGCATATGCGGCGGGCGGGTTCGGTACAGCGTATCCAAGGAAGGTTCAGTGGCGACATAGGGCGCACAGGAGGCGCACGATGCGTGTCGTAAGCCCCCCGTGCACCCCCGTGCCGTCCGCTCAGGCCAGGCCGAGCCGCTCGGCGGCCGTCGCCGCGTCGACGGGGACGGTGACCGGCTGCGGGGCGCCCGCGACGGCCCAGTCCGGGTCCTTGAGGCCGTTGCCGGTCACGGTGCACACGATCCGCTGGCCCGGGTCGACCAGGCCCTGCTCGGCGGCCTTCAGCAGACCGGCGACGGACGCGGCCGAGGCCGGCTCCACGAAGACGCCCTCCTGGGCGGCCAACAGCCGGTAGGCGCGCAGGATCTCACGGTCCGTCACCTCGTCGATGCGGCCGCCGGACTCGTCCCGGGCCGCGAGCGCGTACTGCCAGGAGGCGGGGTTGCCGATGCGGATCGCGGTGGCGATCGTCGAGGGGTCCTTGACGACCTCGCCGCGCACGATCGGCGCGGAGCCGGAGGCCTGGAACCCCCACATGCGCGGGGTCCGCTTCGAGACACCGTCGGCCGCGTACTCGGTGTAACCCTTCCAGTACGCGGTGATGTTGCCCGCGTTGCCGACCGGCAGGACGTGGATGTCGGGGGCGTCGCCGAGCATGTCCACGATCTCGAAGGCGGCCGTCTTCTGACCCTCGATACGTACCGGGTTGACCGAATTGACCAGCGCCACCGGGTAGTTGTCGCTCAGCGAACGGGCGAGGGCGAGGCAGTCGTCGAAGTTCCCGTCGACCTGGAGGATCTTCGCGCCGTGCACCAGGGCCTGGCCCATCTTGCCGAGCGCGATCTTGCCCTGCGGGACTAGAACGGCCGAAACCATTCCCGCGCGGACGGCGTACGCGGCGGCGGACGCCGAGGTGTTGCCGGTGGAGGCGCAGATGACGGCCTTCGCGCCCTCCTCCTTGGCCCGCGTGATGGCCATGGTCATGCCGCGGTCCTTGAAGGAGCCGGTGGGGTTGGCGCCCTCCACCTTCAGGTGGACCTCGCAGCCCGTGCGCTCGGAGAGCACCTGTGCGGGCACGAGCGGCGTACCGCCCTCGCGCAGCGTCACGACCGGCGTGGCCTCCGTGACCGGCAGCCGGTCCCGGTACTCCTCGATGATTCCGCGCCACTGGTGAGTCATTGCTGGTTACTCTCCTTCGACCCGCATGATGCTGGCGACACCACGCACGGTGTCGAGCTTGCGCAGCGCCTCGACGGTGCCGCCGAGGGCCGCGTCGGACGCACGGTGCGTCACTACGACGAGGGACGCCTCGCCGTCCTTGCCCTGCTGCCGGACGGTGTCGATGGAGACACCGTGCTCGGCGAAGACGGTCGCCACCTGGGCGAGCACACCCGGCTTGTCGGCGACGTCGAGGCTGATGTGGTAGCGCGTGACGACATCGCCCATGCCGGAGACGGGCAGGGCGGCGTAGGCGGACTCGCCGGGTCCGGTGGTGCCGCTGAGCCGGTTGCGGCAGACGGCGACGAGGTCGCCGAGGACGGCGGAGGCGGTCGGGGCGCCGCCCGCGCCGGGGCCGTAGAACATGAGCTGGCCGGAGGCGTCGGACTCGACGAACACGGCGTTGTAGGCGCCGCGCACGGAGGCGAGCGGGTGGCTCAGCGGGATCATCGCGGGGTGCACGCGCGCGGTGACGGAGGCGCCGTCGCCGGCCCGCTCGCAGATGGCGAGGAGCTTGATGGTGCAGCCCATGCCCTTGGCGGAGGCGAAGTCGGCCGCGGTCACCTCGGTCATGCCCTCGCGGTAGACGTCGTCGAGGCGGACCCGGGTGTGGAAGGCGATGCCGGCGAGGATCGCGGCCTTGGCGGCGGCGTCGAACCCCTCCACGTCGGCGGTGGGGTCGGCCTCGGCGTACCCGAGGGCGGTGGCCTCGTCGAGGGCCTCCTGGTAGCCCGCGCCGGTGGAGTCCATCTTGTCGAGGATGAAGTTGGTGGTGCCGTTGACGATGCCGAGCACCCGGTTGACCTTGTCCCCGGCGAGGGACTCGCGCAGCGGGCGGATCAGCGGGATGGCGCCTGCGACGGCGGCCTCGTAGTAGAGGTCCTTGCCGTTGGACTCCGCGACGGCGTGCAGGTTGGCGCCGTCCTGGGCGAGGAGGGCCTTGTTGGCGGAGACGACGGAGGCGCCGTGCTCGATGGCGGTGGTGATGAGCGAGCGGGCGGGCTCGATGCCGCCGATGACCTCGACGACCACGTCGATGTCGCCGCGTTTGACGAGCGCGGTGGCGTCGGTGGTGATCAGCTCCCGCGCGATGCCCTCGCGCACCTTGTCGGGCCGCCGTACCGCGACGCCGGCCAGCTCCACGGGGGCGCCGATGCGCGCGGCGAGGTCGTCGGCGTGCGTCGTCATGATGCGCGCCACCTCTGAGCCGACCACTCCACAGCCCAGCAGCGCCACCTTCAGCGGACGCGTACGCATCATCCGACCTCGTTTCCTTTACCTTCTGCGGTGGGACCAGTCTCACTCACCGGACCGGAGTTTCTGCCCCCGGTCCGGATCGTGAGATGTCTATTTCATTATGTTGGCAGGCCGGGACGGAAGATCTTCCGTCCGGCCCTCGTTACCCGGGCCGGGGCCGGCCCGGACTCAGCCGACGTCGAGACGCAGGAGGTCCTCCTCCGTCTCCCGGCGGACGATCACCCGGGCCTCGCCGTCGCGCACGGCCACGACGGGCGGCCGCGGTACGTGGTTGTAGTTGCTGGCCATCGACCGGCAGTAGGCGCCCGTCGCCGGTACGGCGATCAGGTCGCCCGGCGCCAGGTCCGAGGGCAGGAACGCGTCCCGCACCACGATGTCCCCGCTCTCGCAGTGCTTGCCGACGACGCGCGCGAGCATCGGCTCGGCGTCGGAGGTGCGGGAGACGAGGGAGACGCTGTACTCGGCGTCGTAGAGCGCGGTGCGGATGTTGTCGGACATGCCGCCGTCGACGGAGACATAGGTGCGCAGCCCGTCGAGGGGCTTGAGGGTGCCGACCTCGTAGAGCGTGAACGCGGTCGGGCCGACGATGGCGCGGCCGGGCTCGACCGAGATCCGCGGGGTGCGCAGCTTGGCGGACTCGCACTCACGGGTGACGATCTCGGTGAGCGCCTTGGCGATCTCGTGCGGCTCGCGGGGGTCGTCGTCGCTGGTGTACGCGATGCCGAGGCCGCCGCCGAGGTCGATCTCGGGCAGTTCGACGCCGTGCTCGTCCCGGATGTCCTTCAGCAGCCCGACGACCCGGTGGGCGGCGACCTCGAAGCCGCTCATGTCGAAGATCTGCGAGCCGATGTGGGAGTGGATGCCGATGAGTTCGAGCCCGTCGAGCTGGAGCGCCCGCCGCACCGCCTCCGCGGCCTGCCCCCCGGCGAGCGGGATGCCGAACTTCTGGTCCTCGTGCGCGGTGGCGATGAACTCGTGGGTGTGGGCCTCGACGCCGACGGTGATACGGATCTGCACGCGCTGGCGCCGGCCGAGCTCGCGGGCGATGTGCGCGACCCGGACGATCTCCTGGAAGGAGTCCAGGACGATCCGTCCGACCCCGGCGCGGACGGCCCGCTCGATCTCCTCGGGCGACTTGTTGTTGCCGTGGAAGGCGATGCGGTCGGCGGGCATCCCGGCCGACAGCGCGGTGGCCAGCTCGCCGCCGGAGCACACGTCGAGGTTGAGCCCCTCCTCGTGCAGCCAGCGCACGACGGCCCGGGACAGGAACGCCTTGCCCGCGTAGAAGACGTCGGCCTCCGTGCCGAAGGCGGAGCGCCAGGCGCGCGCCCGGGCCCGGAAGTCGGCCTCGTCGACGACGTAGGCGGGGGTGCCGAACTCCTCGGCGATCCGGTTCACGTCGATCCCGCCGACGGTGACCACACCGTCCTCGCCGCGGCCGACGGTCTGGGCCCACACCTTCGCGTCGAGGGCGTTGAGGTCGGCCGGCGGACCGGAGTAGTGCCCCTCGGGGAGGACGTCGGCGTGGCGGGGCCCGGCGGGGTGTGCGGAACGGCTCATGGCTGTGGTGGCTTCCTCAGATGTGTTCGGGTGCGTCGATGCCGAGCAGGGTCAGGCCACCGGCCAGCACCGCCCCGGCGGCTTCGGCGAGCGCGAGCCGGGCGCGGTGGGCGGCCGAGGGTTTCTCCGCACCGCGCGGCAGCACGGCGGGCAGCAGCGGGAGTACGGCATCGGCGACGTTGACGAGGTGCCGGGCGAGACGGTCGGGAGCGCGGTGCGCCGCGGCGGCGGCGAGGGTGCGGGGGTGGTCGCCGAGGGCGGCGACCAGGGCGTGCGCCCCTTCGGAGTCCGGCAGGGGCCCCGGCTGCGCCGAGAAGCCGAGGTCGGCGGCGTTGCGGGTGGCGGCGCGGGTGCGGGCGTGGGCGTAGCGCACCCGGAAGAGGGGGTTGGCCTCGCGCTGGGCGAGGTGCTCGTCGGTGATGCGGGGCCGGTCGTGGGCGGCCGGGTGGAGCAGCGCCCAGCGGGCGGCGTCACGTCCGAGCGGGCACGGATCGGCGGGCGCCGGCACGGGCCGCACGGTGACGTCGAGCGGCGCGGGCGCGCCGGGCCGCCCGTGCGCGTCGACGCGTGTGCCGAGCACCTCCGCCCAGGCGGGCTCCGGCGGCCCCTCGCAGCCGGCGCGCACCAGCGCGCCCTGCGACCGCAGCAGCCGGGCCACGGCGTCCATGACCACGACGGCCCGGACCTCCCGCGGACAGTGCAGCTGTACGACGTCCCCGCTGGGCCCGTCGGCGAAGCCGTGGCGCGGTCCGCGCCGCAGGATCTCCTCGACGAGGGCGCCGGACGCGGTGCCGTCGTCGAGGCTGAAGTTGAGGAACCCGGGCCCGGTGACGACGACGTCGGCGACTCCGTCGGCCTCGACCAGATGGAGCCGCAGGATCTCGGCGACCCGCCGCGGAGGCTGCCCGGCCGGCCCGGCCAGCCGGAGCGCGACATTGGTGGCGTAGTCCCCGCACCCCCCGGGGCCGGGCGCGGTGACCAGCACCCGCTCCGGCACGGCGACCCGCAGCTCCCCCTCGTCGACAGCACGACGCACCGCGCGCAGCACGGTGCGGGAGAGCTCGACGGGGGTCACGGGACCAGCGTATGGGAGGAGGGGGGTGGGTATGCGAGCGGGTTTGGGCGATGGTCCGACATATGGACGGTGAAACGAGACACCCCGTGCGGAGGCGAGGCGGACACTCACCCCGACGCCGGTTCAGCCACCGCCCCGCCCGGCGTCCCCGGCCCCCGCCCAGGCCCCGCTCTCCCGACACCGCCCCCGCTCCATCAGTTCCTGTACGAGGCTGACGAGTTCGGCGGGTTCGAAGGGCTTGGCGAGGAAGGCGTCGACGCCGACGTCGAGCCCGCTGTCGACCTCGTCCTGCGTACAGGCGCTGACTATCGCGAGGGGCAGGTCCCGGGTCCGGGGATCGGCACGGAGCCGGGCCGCGGTGCGCAGCCCGTCCAGCCGGGGCATGACGACATCGAGGGTGACGACATCCGGACGCACCTGATGAACGACATCCAGACACTCGGCACCATCGGCCGCGGTCACGACCTCGAGGCCCTCCAGCTCGAGATTGACCCTGATCAACTGCCGGATGACCTTGTTGTCGTCCACAACAAGCACACGGCCCGAAGCGCCTGGCACAACTCCGAGAGTAGGTCCGGACCGGCCACCGCGTCCGGGTTTTGCCCACTTCCACCCCGTGCGGGCGACCCACCCCCCAAAACACGTTCATGAACACCCCGACCAAGCTGGTAGGGTTCTACCCGTCGCCGCCGATCAAGCGCCCGACACGCCCCCGTAGCTCAGGGGATAGAGCAACGGCCTCCGGAGCCGTGTGCGCAGGTTCGAATCCTGCCGGGGGCACCTTGTAGTAGGTGCCCAAAGACCCCGCCATCAGCGAGTTCGCTGAGGACGGGGTCTTCGCGTATGTGCAGGCGGATGCCGCCGGAAGCAGCCGTTTGCCACCAACCACGCTGTAATAGCGTGTTGATCTTGGACGCTTCCGCAGCAGGTCAGCGGGGATTCTGCCCGCTCTCAACGTAGCTCTGTGGACTATTCGTGGACGGACGGAAGCCCCGGATCTCTCCGGGGCTTCCGTCCGTTGGTCTCGCTCGACTTCAGCTCGCGGTGTCGTCCTCTCCGAGCCCTTGCATGATCCGGTCGTTCATCTCCTGCTCCTGGCCGTCGATGCACTTGGCGTAGATCTTCAGGAGGACGTCCACCGAGTGGCCGGCACGAGCGGCGACCTCAGGGGCAGGCACTCCCGAGTTGAGCCACTGGGAGACACCTGCGTGCCGAAGGTCGTACGGCCGGAAGGCGAGGACCGAGGACACCTGATGCGGCGTAAGCGCCAGCTCCCGAGCCTGCTTCCACACCCGCGAGTACGACGAGGCCGCGACGACATTGCCCCGCTCGCTGGCGAACAGCCGTCCATCCTCCGCCGTGCCGAACTCGTCCAGGTGGTCGAGGAGCAGCCGCACGAGCGGGGGTGGAATCGGCACGGTGCGCACCTCGCCCTGGGCCCGCTGCTTCAGCCCTCGTCGATCGTGCGCCTCACCGGAGTCGGTCCACGCCTTGCCTGCTGTCGGACGCGTCTCTGCCAACTCGATGCGCCCCCAGCCCGTCGCCGGAAGCGTGCAGTCGGAGCGGCGAAGGCCGAGTGCCTCCCCCGGCCGCATGGCTGCGTAGTAGAGGCACCCGAAGAAGGCCCGTAGGCGCCGACCGCTTGCCCGCTCATACCCGCCCACGTAGCTGAGCGCGGTGAGCAGCTCCCGAGCCTGCCGGGGGTTGACCGCCACTCGGCGATCGACTTCCTGCACGGCCCGCTTGCCTCGCTTGCGCCGGACACGGCTCAGCGGGTTCGAGGTGAGGTACTCCAGCTCCACTGCGAATTCCAGTGCGTTGAAGACGACTGCCCGCCGACGCCGGTAGGTCTGAGTGGCCGCGGGCTTGCCGTCCAGCCTCCGGCTCAGCCCGTCGATCAGCTCATGCACACGGGTGATCTCTACCAACTCCCCCACCGGAAGCGATGCCTTTTCGATCCACCGCACGGCAGAGGTGATCTCCTCCGGCCGCTCCCGTTCCCTTCGCGGCACGGGCAGGACGTACGAGCGCAGCGCCCGCCGCAGCACCTCGGGAGCGGGCCGCCCCCGCCCCGGCTTGACCAGGACGGGAACGACAGTCGCCAGCGCGTCGGTCATGCTGTCCCGCTGCTTCGCGGATGCCTCCACCCAGCGGGCATCGACGTACTTGAGCGCCAGGTCGAGGAAGGACAGCGCCGCCTTGCCGCCACGCAGGGAGTCAGGCAGTCCGGTGACGGTGTCGAACGGCTCGCCCTTGTCGAGCGCCCGTACGAGCTTCGCGCGGAAGCGGTCGGCCAGCGCCTTGGTCTTGTGCGACTCGCTGAAGGGCTGTCCGTCGACCACCCAGCGCACCAGGTAAGTCGGCTTCTTGGTGGTCTTGTTGACCGACAGCTTCCACACGGAAGCCTTGTAGGACTTCATGATGCCGCCCCCTCCGCCCGCTCCTCCAACCAGTCGTTGAGCACGTCACGCCGGACCCGCAGCTCACCGTTCGGCAGCCGGATGCAGGCCGGCGCCAGGCGGAGCTCCCTCCAGCGGTAGAACGTCCGCCGGGATATACCGCCCAGTTCGTCGAGCACCTGTCGCACGGTGAGCAGCTCGGTCACCTTCGCACGCGTGTCACGCACCATGAGAAGCACCGCCCTCCCGCACCGAGGCAGCGAGGAGCGCCGCATCCGGCGAGTAGCCACGCCCCGCGTAGCGCCACCGGCCGACCGTGACCGTCGGATGGTCGGCCAGCCCGAGAGAGGCTCTTTGCTGCTCCGCCCGGTGTTCCGTGCGCGCCTGGCGGAGAGCGGTCAGCGTGGTCGAGTAGCGCCGGGACTTAGTGGAGAAGTGACCGCCGTAGCCGAGCATGTGTGCCCAGCGGCGCAGACCGAGTGAATCGAACTCCGGTAAGCCCCCGAGCCACCAGCACGTCGCGATCATGCGCAAGACGTGCGCCCGCACGGGCAGCATGACCATTTCTCGCGCGTGATGGATACGGCCATCCACCGCGCCAGCGGACTCCGCTCCCTTGGTGGCGTACTTGGCGATGTAGCCCGCCACGGCAGCCGGGTAAGTAGGCCGCTCCCCTGCATCCCGCCGGTACGAGGTGACGGGACGCACGTCGACCTGAGCGCCGAAGCGCAGCGCCCGCGGACCGATGACGCCTGCGCCGGGGCCGATCAGCCCCACCCGTCCGACCACTGCCCGGACGGAGTCGGCCAGGAGTGGAGCCGTTGCCCAGTAGGGCGGAACCGTGTCGGGGCCGTCACCGCCGTCGAGGCGGATCACGGCGTGGAAATGGACCAGGCCCCGCCGCTGGTACTCCGCCACCTTCGCGTACGAGAGTCGGGCGACCTCCCCGAACTCGGTACGGCTCAGCCCGGCCCGCCGGGCAACCTCCCGCCGCAGCTCCAGCCCGAACCGATGCCAGAGCCGACCGGCGAACGCGTGCCACAGGACGGCCCCTGCATAGTCGTAGCAGCGCGGGCAGAGAGGTTCACCGAGACGCAGATCGACCAGCGAATGCCGCTCCCGGCAGCCAGCCGGAACACCGTGCGGACAGTGGCCGTCTCCCCGACGAGGCCGACAAGGCAAGACACGCCCCTCCCGCTCGCGACGGGAGTGGACCGGCCCGAACCCGGGGGCGGTGAGCGTGGCGAACACCCGCGGGTGACCACTCACCGCCCCCGGAACGCTCTTGCCGCCGACGAGCCCGGCCCGGACGAGTTGGTACGTGTCCGCCCGGTACACCGCCGAGCAGGCCGGGCAGACCGTCGCACGCCGGTTGCCGCACGAGGCCAGCAGCCGACCACCGTAGACGTCCGACCCGTACGAGAGCAGAGCCGCGCCTGTGGTCTTGTCGTAGACGGTTGCTGCACCGACAAGGTGAATCGGGTTGGTGCAGCCGCCGAGGCGGACGATGTTCCGGCGCCAGGCCACGAAATCCGGCTCCGATGCTCTTGCCACGAGAGCGGTAACGCTCTGCGGAAGGGCGGTAGTCATCGCAGACCACCTCCGCCGCCGAACGCCTGCCCCATCACGGCCGAGATGCCTTCCAGCCGGGTCTTGGCACTGAAGCGAATTGTCGGGTCCGTGAGCCAGACAGCGGCCGCGTGCGCGGGGCACAGCCACTGCTCGGTTCCGTCGAGTTCGACGAGGACGATCTGTTCGTGGCCGGCGCAGGCCGAGACCTGCGCGCCACGCTGCCTGAAGTCGCATTCGAGCGACGGGGATTTGCGCGATTGATGCGCGGTGGACAAAGTGTGAGTGCTCCTTTCACTGCTCATGTGGCGGATGGAGTGGGTTCCTGACGGGGTCGGGTTTGGCGACTTCGCGCCCCGTCGGGAGCCCGTCGTACGGGCGATCACTGCCGTTCCTTGGGAGGGGGCGCGATGACGCCGTACGAGATCGGTCCGAAGTCGAGCCAAGCGCTGAAGTAGCCGTCGCCGATGTCTGCCGCCGACACCCCGAGCGAAGCTGCGACGCACTCGAAGCCCTCGCGTCGAGCCGTGGAGTCGGAGGCATCGACGAGGACGGCGACGGACGCGTGACGCGGCACGACGACGGCCGGATTGGCGGTCAGGAAGTCGGCCAGCTCCCGCAGACCAGCCAGGAAAGCCGCACGATCACCGGAACGAATGGCGTAGTTGGACACAGCAAGTCCCCTTATCGGGCGTTTGGTTGACCAGGTCAGAAGCGGAACTGGCCGAGGAAGCCGTTCACGCCGTCGAGGAGGCCCTGAACCACGGGCGCGGCGACGGTCTGGGCGAGCAGGAAGCCGAAGGTTCCGCAGAGCAGCGCGTCGGCCAACCGGAGGTACCGGATGCGCAGGAGGAACCAGATCAGCAGGCCGAGCAGCAGCACGGCCGACATGGAAACCAGCACGGCAGGCCCCTTTCACGGCGCTTCGACATGGAGTTCGGGCAGAACGGGAGTCAGGTGCGCGTACTCCGCGGCGACCGCTTCCGCCTCCGCTTCCGTGACCAGGTGGGACCGGGCGCGTTCCCACCCGTCGCCGGAGGCGAGGACAGCCGTACCGGCCTGTTCCGGGGTGATGGCCTGCGCTGCTTTCAGCGCGTCGGGGTTGAGATCACCGAGCGCCATTTCGGCCGTCCCCGGGTCGGCGACGCGATGGCACACTCGGCCGCCCAGCTGAGCCCGTAGAGCCGTGACCCCGGGCCCGAGGTCGGAGCCGACGCGCTGGCCGGCGACAACGAGGAAGACTCCGAGCGCCGCGCCGAGTTGAGCAAGCCGGATCAGCGCCGTACCGGCGGCGTGCGCTTCGTCCTTCTCATTACGGCTCGCCACGAGGAACAGCTCCGCGATCTCGTCGACGATCACGACGACAGGTACCGGGCGTTCCTTGTCGGACAGGCCCCAGATGTTCCGGACGCGGGCGGCCCGGCAGAGGGTCATGCGGTCGAGGGTCAGATCTACAAGCGCGGCCAGCAGCCGGACGGCTTGCTCCCTGTTCGTCGCCAGGGCGGACAATCGCGGCTCGTAGAGGGACAGCTCCATGCCGCCCTTGCAATCGATCCCCACCAGGGCGACGGGTTGCGGGGCGAGGCCCGCCACGAGTGCGTTGATCAGGGTCGACTTGCCGGAGCGGGTGGCCCCGACGATCAGCCAGTGCGGGATGCGCCGCAGGTCGATCACCCACGCGGCCCCGGTCTCCAGGGCGCCGACGGCCACACGGAGCAGGTGACCAGGCCCCCGCTGCTTCGGCACGCGAGGATCGGCCAAGGGATCGGCGGCAGAAGCAACGATCCGAACGACCCCCGGCTTCCAGGACGTCACCCGCACCGCGTGCACCTGCCAGGTCTCTGCCATGGCGGCCGCAGCCTTGACGAAGTGCTCCGGAACCTGGCCCGGCAGCAGCCGCACTAGCAGCACGAAACCGCCTGCGGTCGGGCGTATCAGGCCCCGCCGAGGCACCCGCGGCTGGGGCGGAGGTGCCCCCTTGCCGACGAGCCCGGACACGACCGTCAGTGCCGGCCGACGGCTCACGGCGAGCCCGCACCCGGCCATCAAGGGGCGCCAGGTCTGCACGACCTGGAAGGCCACGGCCGGGAAGCCGCATAACGACCACCAGGCGACGGGATAGCGGCGGCGCAGGGTCGGGCCCGCCAGAAGCAGACCCGACACCAGCACTGCGGCCACCACCAGAATCCAGCTCGGCCAACTTGCGTCGGCAGAACCGGCGGAGGCCAGCTTCATCACTGTCCGGCCCCCTTACCCGCCGAGGTGGCGGGAGCGCTCAGGGGCCGGATCTCCGCCGCACGGAACGCGATCCCGTGTCGCCCTTCGTTCTCCCAGGGCGTGGCGACCAGGTCCCGTACGGCCACCGGCATACCGAGCTGCACCCCGGCCGGCTCACCGGCCACGCTCACGTTCACGACGTCGGCCGACGCGCCCGCCATCAGGCAGAGCCCGACCTGATACACGGTCTTGCCGGTCTCGCGGTCAACACGGAGCTGACCGGTCTCACGGTTCGCGACACGCGGAGCCGGGGGTACGGCACAGATGATCCCCGTGTACTTCGCGGTGTCGATCGGAAGGCTTGCCACTCTTTTGGATCTCCTTCGTCCTCAGCACCCTCAGGCCCATCCTGCGGGTTGCTAGACCACCCGTAGTACGGGTGACGGACTCAAGAGTGACCACCCGTAGTACGGGTTGTCAACTGACCTAGCGATAGGCGAAGCTGTTCACCAACGTGCACAAGCTGTCTACGAGGACGAACAGCCGCTCAAGCCCCGGCCACGGAGGGCCCGCATGCCGCCGAAGAACACGCAGCCGAAGTACCGGCAGATCGCCGAGTACCTGCGCGAAGGCATCCTGGACGGCACCTTCCCTGCCGGCCAACCGCTTCCGTCCGAGGAGTCGTTGGCGAAACAGTTCGGCGTGACGCGCCCCACAGTCCGCCAGGGCCTGAGCGAGCTACGGGCCTCCGGTCTAGTCGAAGCCATCATGGGCCGAGGCACCTTCGCCCGCTCTCCCCACAACCGCCCGAGCCACACGCGACCCCGCGGCGTGCGCCGTACGTCCGAAGGCCGCTACGTCGAGGCAGACGGCATCCGTTGGACAGACGCGGAGCCACCAGTAGCCACCCGCACCGACGCGCCTCTAGCCCTGGCGGACCTTCTTCGCATCCCGCCGGGCGAACCGATGTACACCTACGACGCGTTGCAGACCGCGGACCACGGCCGCCTCCGCCAACTCCACCGCACGTACATCCCGTTCTCGGTACTCATCGACACCAAGTACGAGGACGAGGCCCCACCGCCGGCGCCGGAGCTCTACACAGCACTGGCCGACCTGGGCCACGAACTCCACTTCACGGAGTACGTCCGCACCCGCATGCCACTCCCGGACCAAGCCCAAGCACTCCGCCTCGCCGATGGGGTCCCCATGCTCCACATCATCCGCGCGACCCTCACCGAGCCCGGCAAGCCACTGGCCCTAGAGGAGTTCCACCTCCCGGGCGACGAACTGGAGCTTTCGTTCCGGCTGTGACACAGCCCGGTTGGCTCAGACTTTCTCTACGTCATCAAGGCGGCTCGCTCCGCTCCCCGCGCGCGGCACGGGTGCCGGCCGGGCCTGCGCTCCTGTCTCCGCCCCGCTCCAGCCCGGCCGGCACCCGTGCCGCGCTCGCAGCGATCGGCCGCTTGATGCCAGAGAAGGTGTACGTCGTGGCTGGGGCGGTCGGCTCCACGGCTTTACGGGGCCATGATCACTCGCGCCAAAGCAGCGCCACCCCAAAGCCGCTCCGCCGACCGCTCTCCCTCGCGTCCGAAGTGTCACTTCTCAGCTGTCCCATGCGCCGGTTTGCACCCAGCCCCGAAGAAGTCGAAACATTCGCTCGTCGGCCAGCCAGGAATTCTCTACACATGACATAAGGACTACCTCCATCACCTCAGAGTGCTGAAGTGGGCGTCTAGCGTCAGAGCTAAAAACATTCGGGCACTCCACCTTAAGATACCTCACGATCATTAGACTCACATCATGACCATTGATAAAATTGCGAAACTCCGCGTCAACTGCATCTTGGAACTGGACATATTTGCCGTACAGGCCCTCGGGAGTGCTCCCCTTGCGCTCGTTCGCTGGAATTCCGTGCAACGCAATACGAAATACTTCCACAACCCTTTCCTCTGACTGATCATCCAGATCCCACCTATTTAGGGTCTTTGCAGGGACTGTGGCGCCAGTTTCGCTTTGCCTCAAGCAAAGGCGGATCAGGAATAGCGATATCAGTGCGGGCTTGATGGCGAGTATTAGGCTTGGCGCAGAAATGTAGTCAGGGGCGCCTAGGGTCACTCTCAGCAGCTTACTTAGCGCCCCATCATTAAGCGCATAAGCTTCCATTGACGAGTAGTCGGTATAGACGAGTCCGTGAATTTCCGCTTTGACGTCTGCATCGAGACTCGCAAAATCTTTATCCGCCACCAAAGCAGCGGATGAATGCCCCGGCAGTTTTTCAGACAACTGTTGAGCAAGCCACAGGATCCGCCCCCTCTCCCCTGTCAAGAGTCCAGCCGCCAGCAAGTCTCCGTCGGGGATATGGACGCGATCGGAAACCGCGTAGACGTTGCACAATGACGCATCGCCCTCAGTGAATAGGTGCGACTTAAGGAAGTTGCGGTCCGATCTTCCTTCGACGAAGACATCCCGAACTTCTGGCTCAAGCTCATAGAGAGTGACAAGCTCGTCTACTGTTCTTCGAGCAGTCCCGTCACGCATGGCTTCCCCCTCCTCGCACACCTGCGACTAATCCTCTAGCCTCTCCGGTGCTACTCTTGCTAGAGAATCTCGATGCCCGGTAATCACTTCGATGGAGTGAGTCGCGACGATGAATTGGACTGATGTTCCTTCCGTCAACGCCAAAAGGGCTCCCATGAGTTGCCTTTGCCACTTAACGTTCAGACTCAACTCTGGCTCATCGATCAGAAATAGTCGCGTGTTCTGGCGCGCCAGCACGGTGTTCAGGAGCAGGAGGAGGATCTGCCGCTCTCCGGATGATAGATTTTCGGGCGCCAAAGACTCTCCGTCCTCGGAGAGCACTTTAATTCCATAATGCGTCTTATATCTAATCCGCTTCCCCCCACTCTCGAAGAACCGTCCGATCTCCCGGGTGAGCGTAGCTAGAAGGCGAGCGACAGGACTCAGTGCATCAAGGCGGGCCTCTTGAGCCTCCACAAATGGCCGCAGTACATCTTCAGCGACATCAAGCCGTGCATCTGGTGTACGATTTAGCACTTCGATGAAAGAGTCTTCACGCAGGGCAGGGACAAGGCCATACTTGCTATATTCTGTCGTTTTCCTGGCAATCTCTCTCAAATTGGAGCTAAGTTTTTTCCTTGTTTCCACGTCGGACTCTTTAGGGAGGGATTGGGAAATTTTCTCCAGAATCCCTAGATACACATTATTTGAACCCCTGGAACCCGAGACATTTCCGTTGATGATCATCTTCTGAATCATGTCGGAAACTCGCTGCATCGCAATGGTTAGCTCTGCCGCAACTCCACTGACAGATGCACCGCTTCCGCCGTCATCAGATTCAACCAGGCGTCGACCCCTCCTATTACCTTTCCGTTCGATATCATCCCCATAGATTCTTCGGTCATCAGCCAGCATGTACGGGCCACTACCGAGATCTTCTAGATACTTCGCAAATGCATCAGGCTGTTCGAACCCTCTAAGAAAGCTCTTGTGGATCTCGATTTGAAATTCTGATGTAAATTCACTCCAAGACGTGCGTGCCGGAAGTTGTAGTGCAGGATTTTCAATTTCAAACAGGGTCCTCTGGTCGGAGGCTTGAGCGGTACTCTCGGGGATATGCCCAACTGTGGTCACAGCACCATCAGGAAGCACTTTATAGTACTGCTCAACCACCTTCTTGTCCTTTTTGGTGACGCTTGCGGTGAAGTCTCCAACAGGGCCGGCTGTTTTCACGAAGGTGATGACATCACCCCTGCATAGATAAATCGTAAATCGATCAAATGGCGTCCGTGCAATTTGCGTACGATGGCCCTCCTTCTCAGAGGGCGACAAGGCATGCCAAAGGAGCTTGAGAGCCGTCGTTTTACCGCTTCCGTTGTTCCCGTAAAGCAGTGAAAGGCGGCGACCTTTTAGCCTGTCCTCCCCTTTGCCCGCCAAATCCACATGAAGATACCTAGTACCGAAAAGACCATGAATTTCAAAGGCTGAAACAAGAGCACTTCCCTCGGCTGCCATGACACTCCTTATCAGGAAAGAACGCGAGCTTTCATAAGATCCACCGAGCGTTGCCTCAGGGTATCGCCGGAAACCCTCTCAGGGTGCATGTTTCGATCAGGTTCCTCCCGAGAGGGTGGGGTGGACTAGGACTCTTCAGCAGTCTGCACCGATGGAGTCCCTCAGCCACACCCGCTCAATCGCCCGAGAACTGCTCTACTGCAGCGAAGACAGCGTGTAACAGATCCTCCGGTGGCCGCAGGGAATCTTGAGGTAGGAACAACACCATCGGCAAAGCTAAGCTTCCACACCCCTACAACCTTCCAGGCGCCCACACGACGACGCCGGCGGCGCGCGCCAGTGAGTGCCGCCCCAAGAGGACCGATGGCAGTCCTTCATGGAACTGGCCAACGACTGCGGCTCTGCTTTCGCAGACTATGAGTGTCTAACCGCGTGACAACGCCGACGAACAACGGCGGACAAGCACGGACGTCTGCGGACCGTCAGCCCAGGTGAGAGTCACACCAGCCCAAGGCACCACCCCCACCCAAGTTGCTTCGGGACAAAGAGGTCCTCACTCAAGGTCTCATGACCACGCTTCCGCCGGCGCGGCTTGCTCTGGTCGACGGCACGGCGGCGTGGCTGAGGCCAGTGGGGGTGCGGCGAGGCACACGCGTGCGTGGTCGGGCAGCGCGCCCGCCGTCGTGGCTGACTGTCGTCGGCTGAGGCTCAGACGCTCCGGGGCCCCAGTTCAGCCAAGGGACCTTCCAGCCGAAGGGACCGTGCCATTCGCGTGCCAGATCCTGCGGGGAACCACGGGGAATAGCGGGAAGCTGCCCAGGGTGCGACCAGGACTCCTACATGACTCCGCTGCAGGTCACCGCAGCAACCGCCCTCGCAGAACCCGAGCTTCCCAAGCTAAGGGCGTGGCTTCTGTGATCGGTGCTCGCTAACGTTCCTTGGCAGCGGCCAGCACTCGCCCGGTTCTACGGGTGTTCGGCACTCCGCTGTCCACAACTGTCCACAGCTGGGGGGAGCCGAGGGAGGTTGTCCCTGTGAACATCTTGGAGAACGCAGCAGCCAGCGTTATTGCGGCATTCGCCCTCTGGTCGGCCCGGCAAGCGAGAAAATCATGGCAGCGCAGCCGGGCGAAGCCCTGTCGGCCGCGGAGCACGCCCACGGCCCAGGCAAAATCTTCGGCGCGTCGCGGATACACATCCAACTCATGAGGGGCAAGACATGGGCCGTGCCGGCGAGATCAATCGGCCAGACCTGCCAGCAGGGCGGATGCGTGACCTCAACGCGGCACTGCATGAGTTGCATCGGGAAGCAGGGTTTCCCTCAGCCCGCGAGTTGGCCCGCGCCGCCGGCTTGGGGCATTCCACCGTGCACAACCTGTTCACCCGGGATCGGGTGCCACAATATGACCCGTTTATGGCGGTGGTGGGAGGGCTTGCCCTGCGGGCTCTCGCGCATCGTCCCACGGGCGCCTCACAGGAGCAGGCGTTGGACGCGATTTGTGCCCGCCTCCACGAACTGTGGCACCAAGCCAAGGCGGAGGGCTTCGCTCAGCAGACGTGGCAGCCACCCCACAGCGCCCAACAGATCGTGTTGCGCCTCAACCGGCGCAATCTACAAGTGCTGCGTGACCTCGGCGATGTCCTTCACCTTCATCGCACCGTCCGCTCCCTGTCTCCGAACACTGCAAGGCACGGCTCACCGGCCACCGGTCGCCTGCTCTACCGATTGGATATGGACCGTGCTGACGCGATCCTGCGTGTTCAGACCACGGGGCCCCTGCTTCTCAGCGCCCTGACCAACGACTACGCCCGCGCGGTAGCAGTTGAGCGGGTCGCTTGGTCAGAGGCAGGCTTCGAGGGACAGCTAGTGCGGTTCCTGTTGGACGCGAACGCCACTAGGGCGATGCCAAGAGCAGGAAGACGCAGCAAGCGTCTCGGCATACGACCTGCTGAAGCAACTGCCTGGTGGGAGCGTCATGCTTCCCGTTCCGGGCTAGCGACTGTTGAAGTACGCAGCCAGTGGTTGGAGCCTGTTATTGCCAGACGCGAAGCAAGGAACCCAACCTTTCTCCAGGCAACACGATTCGAGGGCCTGGCGGTGATCACTGATCCTTCCGCGCTGCAGAGAGCGGTCCTGTCTGGTATGGGTCGCGGACGCGCCTACGGCCTAGGTCTCCTGCGTCTCAGGCAAGCCGGTTCTGATGTCTCACCGCCACAGACGCGCCCAGAGCACTGCACCATAAGCGCACCAGATCCAGCGGGGAGCAGCGGGGAACCACGGCGAAGGCAGCTAGGTCCGGCGGCACCGCATGCCCGCCATTTACCCAGGTCAGCGCTCAGCTCGGCCCCAAATGATCGTAGCTTCCCAAGCTGAGGTCACAGGTCGGTCTGCTGCTCGTCCGGGCTGCGGCGCTGGGGCGCCGGTCCCGGCCGGGCAGCAGACCGACCAAGTACGCAGGAACAGCAAGGATCCCCGTAAGACAGCGTTGGGAGTCTGCCTTACGGGGCTCAGGCCGATTGATCGCAGGAGCGCGCTCGAACCGCAGTCAATCGGGGCTACGAGGAACCGTTCAAGCCGCAGGTGTTGCTCGCCGAGCGGTCGCAGGTGATTCAGGCCGCGCGTCTCGCTCCGCTCGTAGCCCCGCCGTGATCAGCGCGGCCAGCAGCTCGGCCGCCGCCGGGTGAACGGTCCCAAGCTGCACTACGCCGTCGCCGGCGACGTTCACGTCAGCCACGAGGCCGGGGAAGTCGGAGTCCAGGCCGAGCAGTACGAGTTGGTCCGCTAGGGCTCCGGCGCTACGTCGTGCCCGGTTCCAGCCGCGTACGTAGGGCAGGCCGGGGGCCAGGTCTTCCGCTCGTTTGGCCACCACTCCTCGCCGGTCGGTCATGGCCTCAGATCCTTCCCTTGTGCTCATCAGCATTGGTCGGTGCAGGGTCGACGCCGTCACGCCCTCGGCCGAACCCGCTCGCCAGGGCCAGCCGGAGGAGTTCCGCGAGTCGCTCGGCCGTTTCGGGGGACACGCGGCCCAGTTCGACCAAACCGTGACCGAAGGCGTTCAACTCGGCCCGGAGGTAAGGGAAGTCCTTCTCCAAGCCAGCGCGTACAAGTGCGTCCCGCAGGGCGGTAGTCGCGTTTCGGGCCGCGTACCAGCCTTCGCTGTCGAGGGGCGACCACGCGGCAGCGTCGCGGCCGTCCGTCGGGTCGTTCCGCATCAGCCGTCGCTCTCTTCTGGGAGCGCGGGAACCGCCGCGTATGGGGTTGGGTACTGCTCGTCGAAGCGGTCGATCCTGGCCAGGAGTTCCGCGGAGGCGACCAGCGCCGTGGCGAGAGCGACCGGGCGCAGCGGGTTGGCCTCCGGTCGACGTGTCGGGGCACGAAGCCAGTGATAGCGGTCGTCGGACATGGGGATGGGGCCGGGTACGACAACTACGCAGCCGCTGCCGAGGTACCGATGCGGCAGCGGGGAAGAGGTCTCGCGTCCGAGGTGGAACATGAAGGTCTCGCGGCTCTCAGAGCCGAGGAAGAAGCCGACTCGCTGCGCCTGGCGGTCGGCGACCGCCGGCCCGAACGGCATCCCGCTGCGCTGGAGGCGGTCGAACATCTCCAGCCCGAGGCGCTGTTCCACGCTCACGACGTCGAAGAACCGTCCGGTCGGCAGCAGGGTGGGCCTCCGTGGGTCGTCCGCCCATACCTGGCGGCATTCGGACGGGTTGTCCGCCGCCGCGGACAGCCATTCGATGCCGCGCCTTGTCATCCTCTGCACGTCGTCCCGCCCTCAGTCGGAGTACCGCGCGGCCCCCAGTGCCGCCGTGACTCCAGACTCGCGGCACACCATCTGGCCTGGGCAGATGACGAGGGGTGACGGGGGATGACGTGTCGACCCAAGTCACGTCATCCCCCGTCAGCCGATCCACGCGGACGATCTCCGGTTACTGCCTGCAAGAACGGATCACCAGCGCGTACATTCGATCGAGCAGGCCGAGTTGCCACGCCGTCGCATGCGCACGGGAGTGAAGGGTCACGTCGCCATGAAACCGACCAGCGTCCGATTACGTGAGACTCGCACCAGCAGAGGCTGGAGCCAGCCGCGGCTGGTGAGGGAGTTGCGCGAGGCAGCCGCTCGGCGTGGGCATCAGCTTCCGTCGGAAGCCAGCGTGAAGCGTCGCATCGCCAGTTGGGAGAACGGCCACAGCTCACCCGACGGCTTCTACGGCCCGCTGCTTTGCGATGCCTTCGCCGCAAGTCCGGCGGAACTCGGCCTCAGTCAGGGAGAGTCGAGGGACGCCGCCCCCGTGCTCGATGCCGCGTATCCGGCCAGTCCAGACGATGCGATCCAAACTGTCAGCCAGTTGTGGCGCGCCGATCTCAACCACTTCGACCCGCTGCTTCAGGCAGAGCCGTCCGAGCCGGCGTGGAACGAAGCGTCCCTTCGGTGGCTAGTCGCTCCGGAGCCGAGCATTCCTCGCCCCCGCACCGAGGGAGTGCGCGTCGGTCTCGGCGACGTGGCGGCCGTCAAGACCACGGCGGACATGTTCGCCCAGCTCGACGATCAGTTCGGCGGGGAGCACGCGCGCCACTCGGTCATCCAGTACCTCAACAACGACGTGGCCCCACTGCTTCGCGGCCAGTACACCGAACAGGTAGGCCGCGCCCTGTTCTCCACTGTCGCGGAGGCCACGCTCCTTGCCGGTTGGATGTCGTACGACGCCTGTCACCATGGGCTCGCGCAGCGGTATTTCCTCCAGGCCCTCCGGCTTGCCCAAGACGCCAACGACCGCCGATTGGCGGGCAGCATCCTGTCAGCAATGAGTCACCAGGCAACCTTCTTGGGGCGGTACGCCCAGGCCGCCACTCTCGCTCGTGCAGCGCTCATGGGTATCTCCCCGGTGGCCACGCCGACGTTGCGGGCCCAGTTCCACGCGATGGAGGCCCGCGCCTTAGCCCGCACCGGAGACGCAGCCGCCTGCGAGGCCGCTCTGAGCGCGGCGACCAGCGCCCTTGAGAGTCGAAACAACGCGGACGAGCCGGAGTGGATCAGCTACTTCGACGAAGCGGAGTTGGCCGCAGAAGCCGCCCACTGCTTCCGTGACGTCAACAGGGCCCGCCAAGCGGTGGCCCACGCCGAGAACGCCATGAGCGGCAACCACGTACGAAGCGACTTCTTCGCGACCATGGTTCTCGCCGACGCTCACTTGCGCGCGGGGGACGTCGAGGAGGCGTGCCGTGTCGCTCTGGACGCCATGGATCTAGGGGAGCAGTTGAAGTCTGCGCGGTGTGTCAGCTATCTCGCCGAGTTCCGCAAGAACCTCAGTGCGGCCGGCGACAGTGCCGCGGCCCGTGGGCTTGGGGAAGAGGCGAGCACGCACAGGCTGTGGATCGCCGCAGGACTGTAGCGCCCGCTCACGGATCAGCGGTCCGCACCAGAGCGCCGGGTTCAGAAAGCGCCCCAGGAGTCACGGCCTTCGCCAGTCCGCAGCGACCGCATGCGTCGCGCGAACTCTGCGGCGAAGCGCTCGCTCGTGCCCGCCTGGTGGCCAATCCACGCCACCATCATCAGCTCCCGCAGGTCGGCCAGCGTCTCGTACCCCGGCCAGTTCATGAGGTCGAAGCCGTACCGGTGGACGAACTCTGCGTACTCCGCCTTGCTGTGCCAGCCGTACCGGTCGTAGTAGATCGCGGTCAGGATCAGGTCCCACTCACGCGGGGCGAGGGTGAGCCCGTCGAGGTCGATCAGGACCGCATGACCGTCCCTGTGTCGGAGGACGTTTCCGATGTTGGCGTCCCCGTGGATCAGGCCGAAGGGAAGCACGAAGTCCAGTCGGTCGTAATCCTTGGCGAGCGTGGCCGCCCGTTCCTCCAGGAAGGACCGGTCCTCCGTGGAAACGGCGGCCAAGCCGTCCAGCGAGGCCGACAGCTTGGCCAAGGGGTCGAAGTACGGCAGGCGCAGCGACTCGGGTTCCTCCAGCCAGTGGAACCGGCGGAGCAGGTCGGCCAGCTCTCCGATCGTCGCGTACTCCTCGCACTCCTGGACGCTCTCCCAAAAGGTCACCACCCGCTCGTGTACGACCAGAGGTTGAGCGACGCCAGCCAGCACGCGCGTTGCCGGGAAGTCGACCGTCTCCAGCCATCGGGCCACCGCCACGGACCGTTCCATGTCGGCGAGGACAGCCGGGTCACGGGCGATACGGACGATGAGCGGTAAGGACGCCAGCCGGTACACCGCGTTCGATCCCAAGCGCAGGAGCTCTGCACCGGTCGGGTCCAGTCCGGCCGCCTCGCACGCCTCACGGAGGACTACTTCCATCCCCTCCGCTGTGAACTCCGTACCGCCGCCGTGCGCTGCCCCGCCGCTGCCCGAGATCATGTCTTCGACCATACGGCGCGGCCCCGACGCCGGACAGGGCGTCCACGTAATAGGGGCGTGATGATCTACGTCAGCTCTGCACTATGACGCCGCTTCCCTGCAGGTCAGAGCCCCATTCGTCTCTCACTCTTCCCTGGCCTCCGGAGCCGTGTGCGCAGGTTCGAATCCTGCCGGGGGCACCTTGTAGTAGGTGCCCGAAGACCCCGTCAACAGCGGAAACGCTGAGGCCGGGGTCTTCGCGTATGTGCAGCCGTATGCAGCGCCGAGCGGCCCTAGGACGAGGTCCGTGGACTGTTCGTGGACAGAATCTTGCGGCGTCCGCCCTGGTCAGCCCGGGCGTTTCCGCGACACCGTCAGCCGGCGTCCGGCCACTCCTTGGGGAGCGGGGGCTGGTCGGGCTCGCTCGGGCGCTCCGTCTGCCGGGCGTTCTCGTCTCGCAGGGTTCAGCCACGGCCACAGGTCCGCCAGAGGCTGTGCCGGGCAACAGTTCGATCCAGCGGTACTCCGCCGGCACCGTGTGGGCGAGCGGATTCATGTCGGGCACCAGCAGTACCCAGTCCTGTTCGAGCGTCGCCAGCCTGCCTGGCCAGGCGTAGAGCGCAAACCGGACGGGACCTCTGGTGCAGCCGTCCGCCAGTGGGACGAGTCGGTGGTGCGTCCGTCCGGCTTCTGTTTGGTGCAGGGTGTGCGTCATGACGGGCGGCGTCGGACCTTTTGTGGTCCGGGGCGGGGCAGGAGCAGGGGGGTTGTCAGGAGTAGGAGGCCGGCCAGGGCTATCGCCGTGCGGGGGGTCAGCAGGGTTGCCAGGATGCCCCAGGCCGCTGTGAGCAGGGCTGTTGTGGCCTTTGTGGTCACCGCCCACGCGGTGAGGGTGCGGGTTGTCCGGTCTGGGTGGGTGTGTTCCAGGCGGTAGGTGGCGCAGAAGGGGTTGAAGAGGGCGCAGGACGTGATCAGCGCCAGTTCGACGGCGATGGTCAGGGTCAGGCCTGCGGGGCCGGGAGTGATGAAAGCCAGGCCCAGGGGCCAGATGGTTCTCAACGTGCCTGCGGCTACCAGGGTTTCGTCACGTCCGAAGCGGGTTGCCAGGGGGTTGGCCAGGCGGGCTCCCAGTAGGCCTCCCAGGGCGGGTACGGCGAAGGCCAGGCCGTACTGCCATGGGGTGAAGCCGAGTTGGCCGAGCATCAGGACAGCGAGCAGGGGTTGGGTGGCCATCACCAGGCCGTTGAAGAGTGCGGTGTTGAGGAGCAGGGCGCGTAGTGGTGCGTTCTGGAGGATGTGGTGCCAGCCGTCCAACAGGATTGCGAGGCGGGGGGGTCGGGTTTTTTTGGGTTTGGGGGTGGCTTCCGGTTGTCGGGGGATCGGAGGAACATCGCCGACAGGATGTGGCTCAGGGCGTCTGTCGTGACCGTTGCCACCGGGCCCAGCAGGACCATCGCCGCGCCGCCCAGGGGTGGGCCGAGGAGTGTGGTTGTCCAAGTCGCCGATTCGAGGCGGGTGTTCGCCTTGAGGAGGTCTTCCGGTGGCAGGAGGGATTTCAGGTACGCGCCGGACGCCGCCCGGAAGGTGATGTCGGACGCCGCCATGGTGATCGAGACCAGTAGGAGTTGGACGAAGGTGAGTGCTCCCAGGGCGTAGGCCGCCGGGATCGTCAGGAGTGCCGCGGCTCGGGTCAGGTCCGTCGTGATCAGTACGCGGCGTTTGCGGCGGAACTCCACCCATGGGCCGAGTGGCACCGCCACGGCCGCGCCCACCGCGGCCCCGGCCGACGCCAGTGCGGCGACCTCGGCCGGTCCGGCGTTCAGGACCTGGACGGCGATCAGCGGGAAGGCTCCGAAGGCCAGCCATGTGCCGAGCGCGCTCGTCGCGTACGCGGCCCAGAGTCTGCCGAACCGGGGTCCCAGCGTGCCGCCCAGTCGTTGTCCGAGGCGGTCGTCGTCGCTCACAGCCGAACTCCTCCCGTCGCTCCGAAGAAGCATCAAAGCGAGTGCCGACGGGTTGGATCAAACAACCGGTCGTGGCATCTGATACAACCGTTGGTTGTGGCCCTAGAATTTTTGGATGGACCTTGATGCCGTACGGACCTTTGTCGCCGTCGCCGACGCGGGCCGGTTCCAGGAGGCCGCGGACGAGCTCGGAGTCACTCAGCAGGCCGTTTCCAAGCGCATTGCCGCTCTGGAGCGAGATCTCGGCGTACGGCTGTTCGCGCGTACTCCGCGCGGTGCCGGACTCACCATCGACGGTCAGGCGTTCCTGCCTCACGCCCGAGAGTTGTTGAGTGTCGCCGAGCGCGCGGTCGACTCCGTCCGCCCCGGCAGCCGTCCGCTGCGCGTCGACGTGATCGCCTCACGCGTGGCGGCGTCGGGGCTGATGCGCGACTTCCATCGCGCGTATCCCGGGGTCGACCTCGACGTGGTCATGCTGCACGGCTTCGACACGGCCGTCTCCGCGCTGCGGTCCGGCGCCATCGACGCCTCCTTCCGGGCGGTGGGCGCGCCCGGGCTGCCGCTCCCCCAGGACATCGAGTCCGTCCGGGTCCTCGACGAACCGCTCCAACTGCTCACCGGGCCCGCCCATGTGCTGGCGGCGGCCAGGTCGGTGCCGCTCGGCAGGCTCGCCGGGCACCGGATCTGGATGCCCGGCATCGTGCCCGGTACCGAATGGGCGGCCTACTACGACGCCCTGGCCTACGAGTTCGGCCTGGCCATCGAGGCGACCGGCCCCAACTTCGGCTCCGACGCGCTCCTGGACACGGTGGCCGACACACCCGCCCTGGCGACCTTCATGGGTGAACTGACCCGGCTCGTCTGGCCCGCCAACCACGGGCTGAGGCGTATCCCGGTGACCGGGCCGACGCCCGTCTACCCGCATTCGCTCCTCTGGCGCCGGGACAATCCGCATCCCGCGTTGGCCACCCTCCGTGACCATCTCGCCGCCGCGTCGGCCGGCCATGGCACGCCCGAGACCGTCTGGACCCCGGAGTGGGTGCTGCCGCGCTGAACGCACGGGCGGCGCCGGTTCACGCCGTCCGCTTGCGGGCCGTTGCCTTGGCCGTCGTCTTGGCTGTCGTCGTCTTCTTGGCCGCCGTCTTCTTCGCGGTGCTCTTGGTCGCCGTAGCGGTGCTCTTCGACGTCTTCTTCGTCGTCGACTTCTTCGCGGTGGTCTTCGCGGTGGTCTTCGCCGTCTTCTTCGCGGCCGCCCTTCCGGCCGTGGAGGTGGACTTCTTGCCCTGTGGCTCCTTCGGCGCCGAGCGTCGGCGGAGGGTGGTCACCTCGGCGGGCCCCTCGCCCCGGGACTCCTTCGCGGCCCGGACGCTGTTCTCCAGGGCGGCCATCAGGTCCAGGACCTTGCCGCCCGTCGCCGGTTCGGGGAGTTCCGGCGGAGTCTCGCCGGCCGCCTTGGCCGCGATGACCTCCTCCACCGCCTCCCGGTACTCGTCGTGGAGGTCCTCCAGGTCGACCTCGCCCAGGGTGGCCATCAGGGCGTCCGCCAGGTCCAGTTCCTTGTCGCGGACCGTCACGTCCGTTTCCGGTGCCACGCCCTCGGGCGCCCTGACCTCGTCCGGCCAGAGCAGGCCGTGCATGGCGATGGCGTCGCCGACGACCCGGAGCATGCCGAGGCGTTCCCGGCCGCGGAGGGCGAACTTGGCTATCGCGACCTTGTTGCTGCGCTTGAGCGCCTCCCGCAGGAGGGTGTACGGCTTCGCGGCCGGGGCGCCGCTCGCGGCCAGGTAGTAGGCCGCGTCCATCTGGAGCGGGTCGATCCGGTCGGCCGGCACGAAGGCCATGATCTCGATCGTCTTCGCCGTCGGGAGGGGCAGCTGGGCCAGGTCCTCGTCGGTGATCTCGATGATCGTGCCGTCCGCGTCCTCGTACCCCTTGCCGATCTCGGACTGGGTGACCTCGCGGTCCTCCAGCTCGCAGAACTTCCGGTACCGGATCCGGCCGCCGTCCTCCGCGTGGATCTGCCGGAAGGAGATCGCGTGGCTCTCGGTGGCGTTCACCACCTTGATGGGGATGCTGACCAGACCGAACGAGATGGCGCCGTTCCAGATGGATCGCACGTGCAGCACCCTTTCATCCGGTCTGCGCTGGTATCGATATTTTCGTACCGGTTTCGTGGGATTCTCATCGTATGACGCCGATCACAGAGGTGGAGGGGCGACGGCTCTCGCTCAGCAACCTGGAAAAGGTGCTGTATCCGGCGACCGGATTCACCAAGGGCGAGGTGCTGCACTACTACGCCACGACCGCCGATGTCCTGCTGCCGCATCTGCGGGACCGGCCGGTGTCCTTCCTCCGTTATCCCGACGGGCCGGGCGGCGAGGTGTTCTTCACCAAGAACGTGCCGCCGGGTACTCCCGGCTGGGTCGCCACCGCCGAGGTGGCCCGGTCGGTGGGGCCGGCCCGGATGGTGCTCGTGCAGGATCTGCCGAGTCTGATGTGGGCCGCGAACCTGGTCGCGGAGTTCCACACCCACCAGTGGGTCGCGCAGGCGCCGGGGGCCGCCGATCGGCTGGTCCTGGATCTGGATCCCGGTTCGCCCGCGACCGTTGTGGAGTGTTGTGAGGTCGCGCTGTGGTTGCGGGAGCGGCTTGCGGCGGACGGGGTCGAGGCGTTGGTGAAGACGTCCGGGTCGAAGGGGCTGCATCTGGTGGCCGGGGTTCGGGGGGCGTCGTCGGCGGAGGTGTCCGAGTACGCCAAGGGGTTGGCCGCGGCGGCCGAGCGGGCCATGCCGGGGCTTGCCCTGCATCGGATGACTCGGCGGTTGCGGGGCGGGAAGGTGTTCGTGGACTGGAGTCAGAACGCTGCGCGTAAGACGACGGCGGCGCCGTACACGCTGCGGGCCCGGGCCGCGCCGTGGGTTTCTGCGCCGGTGACTTGGGGGGAGGTGGAGGGGTGCCGGGGGCCTGCCGAGTTGGCCTTCACGGCGGGGGATCTGGCCGGCCGTATCCGGGAGTACGGGGATCTGTTGGCGCCTCTTCTGGATCCGGACCGGGCGGGCGTGCTGCCGGTGCGCTGACCGCCGACCAGGGGGCCTGGGTTCGGTTGGGTGCCGTGGGTTCGGGGCCGGTGTGGCAGGTGCCGTGGGTGTGGCAGTTGGCGTGGGGGCGGGGAGTCTCGGTGGCCCGGCGCTGCCGGGGTGCCGCTGCGCCCACCCGTGCCGCCCCAGCGGCACGACTGCCCGCAGCTAAGTGGGTAGGTGGGCGGGCCGGGCGACTGCCGGCAGCTAGGTAGGCGGGCTGGCTGGGCGAACGCCCGCAGCTGAGTGGGCCGGGCCTGGCCGGGCGACTGACCGCAGCTGAGTGGGTAGGTGGGCCTGGCCGGGCGACTGCCCGTAGCTGAGTGGGTAGGTGGGCGGGCGCGGGCGGCTGCTCGCAGCTGGGCAGGAGGCGGGCTGGGTGGCTGCCCATGGCTGAGGAGGGGTGGGTGGGGTGGGGTGGCTACAGGTGGTGCCAGGTTTGGCGGGTTCGGGCTTGGGTGTGCAGGGACTCTATGTCTGCTGGTTTCAGGACGGGGTCCTGGTGGGTCAGGGTCGGCAGGTCCGTGTGCGGGAGGACCCGGACCTCGCGCAGGGGCGCGGTGATGGAGATGTCGGCGGGGCCGGCCACGGCCAGTACGGGGTGGACCTCGGCGGTCAGGGCGTAGGACGCGCGGTCGGCGTCGGCGCGGACCCGGCGCAGCAGCGGTTGCGGCGCCTGCCGGGCCACCGTGACCAGCGGGTCCGCGACCCGGATCCGCTGCTTGCGGGCGTAGAGGGAGTGGACGGCGAACAGGCCCGCCGGGCCGATCGCCAGATGGTGGATACGGGCGCCGCCGGGCAGCGGCACGGAGTGCAGGATGTGCCAGCCGGCGCCGTCCAGCCGGTCCAGTACCTCACCGACGGCCTGTTCGGCGAGGAGCGCCCGGCGCCTGGGGTCCGCGCGCAGCCGACGGGGCGGGGACGGGTCCCGGTCCAGGGCGATCAGCAGGGCCTCGCCGGGGCGGTTCGGCGCGAGGTCGTCGTCCGGGTGGAGGCTCAGCCGGGCCAGCTCGGCCGGGGTCGGCACCGGTGGCGGGCCGATGGTCACCTCGCCCGTCAGGAACGGCTTCAGGGCCTTCAGCACGTCCTCTCTGCGCTCGTCGCTGAGCAGGTTGACCCTGGCGGTGTCACGGTCGTACCAGGCGATGTTCCTGCCGTCGGTGAGGCAGACGTACAGCCGCTCCTGTCCATGGCGCCAGGTCGGCACGACACGTAGTGCGCTCATGGGCCATCACCCCTTTGACCATGGGAACAGGCGGGGTGCTCCAGGGGCAAGAAGTTGGTTACCTTTGAGTGGAGTTGGCCGGGAAGTTGGGGGAGGCGCCCATTGCGTGACCGTGTGAAGCAACCCGACGTTCCCGCCCCGGACACCCCGTGGGACGAGATCACGCCCGGCCTGTGGATGGGCGGTCACGAGTTCCGGACGGCGTCGGGGCGGCTGGAGCTCGCCGTCGTGCGGGACGAGTTCGACCTCGTGCAGACGCTGTTGCGGCTGCCGGGGCACGGGCCCGACCGCCAGGTGGAGCACCATGTGTGGCCCATCCCGGACGGGCCCCTGGACGGCACCCAGCTCGCGGGCGTGATCCGGCTGGCGCAGGCCGCCTGCGAGGCGCTGGACGCGGGCCGCTCGGTACTGGTGCGCTGCTTTCACGGGTACAACCGCTCGGGTCTGGTCGTGGCCCAGACGCTGGTACGGCGGGGCCACTCGGCGGAGGAGGCGATCCGGCTGATACGGTCCCGGCGCTCACCCTGGGCCCTGCACAACGACCTCTTCGTCGAGTATCTGCGCGCCGGGCTCTCCACCGCGCGCCTCCTGGAGGAGCTCACCGAGTGAGCAGGCAAAACGGACTTACCCAAGAATAAGGTGTACGGGGCCACCGCTCACCTCTGAACCACAGGAGCACCGTGCCCCTCAGCGTCCTGCGTACGGCCGCCGCCGTCGCCCTGGTGCTGGCGACCGCCGCGGGCTGCGGTGACGCGGGCGGGCTGGAGGGCGCGGGCGCCACGCCCACCGCGGTCAGTCCGGCCCGGCTGTGGCCGGAGCTGACGCCCGCCTCCAGTCCGGCCTTCGAGATCGGCGAGGTGACCACCGCGGTCGTCAAGGGCGTCGAGGTGCCGGGCGACGACATCCGCCGGGTGGACCCGGTGGCGGTGGTCCGGGCGGAGATCGCCGCGAACCCCGGCACGTACACGGCCGCGAAGGCGCCGTACCGGGAGACCGCGCGGCGGATGGCGGACTGCGGGCCGGGCGGCGACCGGGCGCGCTGCCCCGTGCTCACGCCCTACTACCGGGACCTCAGCGGCGACGGGCACGAGGACCTGACGCTCGGCTTCCGGCTGCTGCCGGACCGGCTGACCGGCATCCGCGTCTACACCGTCCAGAAGCACCGGCTGGTCCGGGTGATGGCGTACGACGACGCGGTCAGCGCGGTCGAGCTGGCCGGGCGGTCGGTGATCGTCCGCGCGCCGTCGGAGGTCTCGGGGTACGAGTACCGGCTCCAGTGGACCTGGGACGGCGGGGCCAACGCCATGCTGCTCACCCACGACGAGATGCTGCGCACGGGGGAGGACGGGCACTCGCCCGGGCCGACGTCGACGGCGCCCTCGGAGCCGTCCGCCTCCGCCTCGGCGAGTGGCCGATGAGGCTCGCGCTGCCCCGCTGGGCCGGGACGCTCGGCATGAAGACCGCGCTGTTCATCACCGTGATGTGCTGCGCGCTCACGGCGCTGCTCGGGGTGCTGGTGCACGTCTCGGTGACCAACCAGACCGTCGGCCGGGCCCGCACCGAGGCGCTCTCCCGGCTGACCGACGCCACGACCGCGTTCGAGACCGGGGACCGGCTGATGCCGGGGGCCGGGGTGGATCCCCCGGGGCTGCCCGGGGAGCTGCGGGAGCTGGCCGTGTCCGGTGACCGCGGCACGATGGTCGCCGAGCACGAGGGCAGGCCGACGATGTGGGCGGCGGGTCCCGCGGACGGGGCCCGGGCGCTGGCGGTGCGGGTCGACTACTCGCAGCAGGCCCGCACGATCGAGGGCCTGGACCGGGCGATCCTGTGGTCCTCGGCGCTGGCCATCGGGGCCACGCTGCTGGTGGGGGCGCTCGCGGTGACCCGGGTGACGCGGCGGCTGCACGCGACGGCCCGGGTGGCCCGCCGGATCAGCGGCGGCGACCTGGACGCGCGCGTCGACGATCCCCGTACGAAGGATCCGACGCGCCCCCAGGACGAGGTGGCGGCGGTGGCCGCCGCGCTGGACTCCATGGCGTCCTCCCTGCAGGGCAAGCTCCAGGCCGAGCAGCGGTTCACGGCGGACGTGGCCCACGAACTGCGCACCCCGCTGACCGGGCTGCACGCGGCGGCGGAACTGCTGCCGCCGGGCCGGCCGACGGAGCTGGTGCGGGACCGGGTGGCCGCGCTGCGCACGCTCACCGAGGACCTGCTGGAGATCTCCCGGCTGGACGCCGGGCGGGAACGGCTCGACGTGGACACCGAGCAACTGGGCGCGCTGGCCGAGCGGGTGGTGCGCGGCGCCGGGCGGCCGACGGAGGTCGTCGTGGTGCGCGACACCGCGGTGGAGACGGACCGGCGGCGGCTGGAAAGGGTGCTGGGGAACCTGGTGGCGAACGCGCACCGGCACGGGCGGGGGCCGGTCGCGGTGCGGGTCGACGGGCCCCGGGTGACGGTCCGCGACCACGGGGACGGGTATCCGGCGTACCTCCTGGAGCACGGTCCGCAGCGGTTCCGGACCGAGGGCGGGGCGCGCGGGCACGGGCTGGGGCTGACCATCGCGCTGGGGCAGGCGGAGGTGCTCGGGGCGCGGCTGACGTTCGCGAACGCGGCGGACGGCGGGGCCGTGGCCACGTTGGTTCTTCCGGATGGCCCAAGCGAAGAGGCGGGCCGCACCGGGCGCTCATAGCGTGGCGGGTAGTCAGATTCCGCCCGTTCGTGGAGGTGTCCCATGTCGCTGCGCTCCCGTCTCGTCATATCCGTCGTTGCCGGCGCCCTCGCCGCCGCGGCCGCCGCCACACCCGCCGTCGCGGGCGAGGACTGGCAGTCGTCCGGCGGGAACGGGAACAACCAGAACCAGAGTCAGAACCAGAGCCAGGGGCAAGGGCAGGGGCAGAACTGGTCGCAGAGCCAGGGCCAGAGCCAGGGCCAGAGCCGGCCGCAGAGCCAGAACCCCCGTCTGTACAAGGGCGTCGTGACCGCCGACACCCTGCTCCTGCGCAGCGCCCCCAACCGGGGCAGCCAGGTCATCAGGACCGTGCGCCGCGGGCAGATCGTGCAGATCTACTGCAAGACGGTCGGCCAGAACATCCAGGGCAACCCGCTGTGGTACCTCCTCCCGGACGGCACCTGGGCCTGGGGATCGGCCCGGTACATCGACAACATCGGGGCCGCGCCACGCTGGTGCTGAACCAGAAGGCACACAAGTCTGCCGATTTGGGTAAGTTCCGGACATGAGCAAGGCCGGAATCACCGTGGCCAGAGCGGACGCACCCGCTCCCCCCGTCCTCCTCCCCCGGCGCCGTGGCATCGAACTGGCCCTCATCGTCGTAGCCGTCCTGCTCTCCGTGTACGGCTACTGCGCTGTGGGCCTCGCCCGCACCGGCACCGTGCCGCCCGGCGCCGCTGGTTACGGCGCCGGGCTCGGCGTGCTGGCGCTCGTCGCCCATCTGGCGGTGCGGTTCCGGGCGCCGTGCGCGGACCCGCTGCTGCTGCCGATCGGCGTGCTGCTCAACGGCCTCGGCCTGGTGCTGATCTACCGGCTCGACCTGGAGACACCGGGCGACCGGGCGGCGCCCGCCCAACTCGTCTGGTCCACCCTGGGGGTGGCGTTCTTCATCGTGACCGTCCTGCTGCTGCGCGACCACCGCGTCCTGCAGCGGTACGCGTACGTGTGCGTGGCCGGCGCCCTCGGGCTGCTGGTCCTGCCGATCCTGTTCCCCGCCGTGAACGGCGCCCGCATCTGGATCCGGATCGCCGGGTTCTCCATCCAGCCGGGCGAGTTCGCGAAGGTGCTGCTCGCGGTGTTCTTCGCCGCCTACCTGGCCGCGAACCGGGGCGCGCTGGCGTACGCGGGCCGCAGGGTCTGGGGGGTGCAGCTGCCGACCGGGCGGGTGCTCGGGCCGATCGTCTCCATCTGGCTGCTGAGCGTCGGCGTACTGGTCCTGGAACGGGACCTGGGGACCTCGCTGCTGTTCTTCGGGCTGTTCGTGATCCTGCTGTACGTCGCCACCGGGCGCACCGGGTGGATCGCGGTGGGGCTGCTGCTGGCCTCGCTGGGCGCGGTGGCGGTGGGCTGGCTGGAGCCGCACGTGCACAGCAGGGTCGAGGACTGGCTGCATCCGTTCGCCTCGATCGAGGCGGGGCAGGGGCCCAACCAGCTCTCCCAGTCGCTGTTCGCGTTCGCGGCGGGCGGCATCCTCGGCACCGGCCTCGGGCTCGGCCACTCCGTGCTCATCGGCTTCGCCGCCAAGTCGGACTTCATCCTGGCCACCGCGGGCGAGGAGCTGGGCCTGGCCGGCCTGGCCGCGATCTTCCTGCTCTACGGCCTGCTGGTGGAGCGCGGCTACCGGGCCGGGCTCGCGCTGCGCGACCCCTTCGGCCAGCTGCTCGCGGTGGGGCTCGCCTCGATCGTGGCGCTCCAGGTGTTCGTGATCGCGGGCGGGGTGACCGGGCTGATCCCGCTGACCGGCATGGCGATGCCGTTCCTGGCGCAGGGCGGTTCGTCGGTGGTCACCAACTGGGCGATCGTGGCGCTGCTGGTGCGGGTGAGCGACTCGGCGCGGCGGCCGGTCGCGGCGGAGGAGAAGGCGTGAGGCGGCACATCAGGTTCGCGGCCGTCCTGTGCGCCCTGCTGCTGGCCGCGCTGCTGGTGAACGCCACCCGGTTGCAGGTGATCGAGGCCGACACCTACGACAGCAGCCCAGCCAACCGGCGGCCGGTCATCGCCCGGTACGGGCAGCCGCGCGGGGACATCCTGGTGGAGGGGCGGCCGGTCACCGGCTCCAAGGACACCGGCGAGCAGCTGCGCTACGAACGCACCTACCCCTACGGCCCGTTGTACGCGCCGGTGACCGGGTTCGCCTCGCAGGTGTACGGGACGACGTTCCTGGAGCACGCCGAGGACGGGGTGCTGTCCGGCGCGGATCCGATGCTGGCGACGTTCCCGCTGCTGAACGGGCTGACCCGGGCGAGGAGCGCGGGCGGCGACGTGGTGACGACCCTGGACGCGGGCGCGCAGCGGGCGGCGTACGACGGGCTCGGCGGGCGCAAGGGGGCGGTGGCGGCGGTGGATCCGTCGACGGGGCGGATCCTGGCGCTGGTGTCGACGCCGTCGTACAACCCGGAGGCGCTGTCGGGGAACGGGCCGACGGTGGAGCGGTCCTGGATCGGGCTGAACGAGGACCCGGACAAGCCGATGCTCAACCGGGCGGTGCGGCAGACCTATCCGCCGGGTTCGACGTTCAAGGTGGTGACGGCGGCGGCGGCGCTGGACGCGGGGGTGGTGACCGATGTGGACGAGCCCACCGACTCCCCCGCCCCGTACACCCTGCCGGGCACCTCGACGAGGCTGACCAACGAGGCGCGGGGGTGCACGGACGTGTCGCTGCGGGCGGCGTTCATGTGGTCGTGCAACACGGTGTTCGCGAAGCTGGGGGTGCGGGTGGGGGTCGAGGACCTCGCCGCGACCGCGCAGGCGTTCGGGTTCAACGACGCGGGGGTGCGGATCCCCTACTCGGTGGCGCCGAGCACCTTCGACACGACGGTGGACCGGGCGCAGCTCGCGCTGTCGGCGATCGGGCAGTACAACACGCGGGCGACGCCGTTGCAGATGGCGATGGTCTCGGCGGCGGTGGCGAGCGGGGGGCAGCTGCGGGAGCCGTACCTGGTGGAGCGGACCGTCCGCGGCGGTGGCGCGACGCTGGCCGCGGCCGGGCCGCGGCCGGTGCGGCAGGCGATGCATCCGGCGACCGCGTGGCGGCTGCGGGAGCTGATGACGGACGTGGTGCGCGAGGGGACCGGCACCAACGCGGCGATCCCCGGGGCGGTGGTCGGCGGGAAGACCGGTACCGCGCAGCACGGCATCGGCAACTCCGGTACGCCGTACGCCTGGTTCGTCTCGTGGGCGCAGGGCGCGCGGGACGTGGAGCCGAAGGTGGCGGTCGCGGTGGTGGTGGAGGACGCGGAGGCGGACCGCGGGGAGATCAGCGGGGGCGGGGACGCGGCGCCCATCGCGCGGGAGGTGATGCGGGCGGTGCTCGGTGGGTGAGACGGGGGTTCCACGCGCTCGGCGGGCCGACCTACCGTTCGGTCCATGACCGCCGGATTCGAACTCGCCCAGGTGAACATCGGCCGCCTCAAAGCCCCTCTGGACACTCCCCTGTTGAAGGACTTCGTCGACGCGCTCGACCCGGTCAACGCGGACGCCGACTCGGCCGACGGGTTCGTCTGGCGGCTGCAGGGCGACACCGGTGACGCCACGGACGTGCCCGTGCTCGGGGACGAGTGGCTGATCATCAACATGTCGGTGTGGCGGGACGCGCAGGCGCTGACGACGTACATGTACCAGGGCCGGCACCGGGAGATGCTCGCGCGTCGGCGGGAGTGGTTCGAGCATGTGCGGGAGGCGATGGTGACCCTGTGGTGGGTCCCGGCGGGCCACCGTCCGACGGTCGCCGAGGCGGAGGAGCGGCTGCTGCATCTGCGCGCCCACGGTCCGACGCCGTACGCCTTCACGCTGCGGACGCCGTTCCCGGCGCAGGGGGCGGCCCCGGAGGTCCCGGACGGTCTCGGGTGTTCGGTGTAGGTCCGCGACGAGTGCAGCACGAACGAGTGCCGCACAGGGGATTGACGACCTTGCTGACGAGCAGTCTCATAAGACTACGGAGGATGTGACCCCGGGGTAACGAGTTGGGAGAGCCATGACGACGCTCACGGATGCCGACGCGGTCGCGGGCCTGCGCGACGCGCTGGGCCTGCTCAAGGACCGGGAGCAGGTGGCCGAACGGCTCCTCGACTCCTCCGCGAAGCACTCCTTCGACCCCGACACGGAGCTGGACTGGGACGCGCCCTTCGAGGAGGGCAAGTGGTTCTGGCCGCCGGAGCTGGTCTCGCTGTACGACACCCCCCTGTGGAAGAGGATGGGCGAGGAGCAGCGGATCCTGCTGTCCCAGCACGAGGCGGCGGCGCTGGCCTCCCTGGGCATCTGGTTCGAGCTGATCCTGATGCAGCTGCTGGTCCGGCACATCTACGACAAGGCGGCCACGAGCGCCCACGTCCGGTACGCGCTGACCGAGATCGAGGACGAGTGCCGGCACTCGAAGATGTTCGCCCGGCTGATCTCCCGCGGTGAGACCCCGTGGTACCCGGTGAGCCGGGCGCACCAGAACCTGGGCCGCCTGTTCAAGACCGTCTCCACGACCCCGGGTTCCTTCACGGCGACACTGCTCGGCGAGGAGGTCCTGGACTGGATGCAGCGGCTGACCTTCCCCGACGAGCGGGTGCAGCCCCTGGTCCGGGGCGTGACGCGGATCCATGTCGTGGAGGAGGCGCGGCACGTCCGCTACGCCCGCGAGGAGCTGCGGCGGCAGATGCTGACGGCGCCGCGGTGGTCGCGGGAGTTCACCAGGGTGACGTCCGGCGAGTTCGCGCGGGTGTTCTCGGTGGCGTTCGTGAACCCGGAGGTCTACACGAACCTGGGGCTGGACCGCCGGGAGGCGGTGGCGCAGGTGCGGGCCAGCGGGCACCGGCGCGAGGTCATGCAGACCGGCGCCCGGCGGCTGACGGACTTCCTGGACGACATCGGCGTGCTGCGCGGCGTGGGCCGCCGGCTGTGGAAGTCGTCGGGGCTGCTGGCCTAGGCCCCTTCTGATTTGATCTCCGCGGGCGCCGGGAACCGGACGGTCGCGGAGATGGGGCGGTCCCGGCTCCGGCGGCAGCGGTTACGCTGCACGTCATGAGCCCCCCGGCCTCCACACCCGCCTATCGCCGTCTCAGCGTCGAGGAGCGGCGAAGCCAGTTGCTCGCCTCCGCCCTGTCGCTCTTCGCGCACCGGGCGCCGGAGGAGGTGTCGCTCGACGACGTGGCGGAGGCCGCCGGAGTCTCCCGGCCGCTGGTGTACCGGTACTTCCCCGGCGGCAAGCAGCAGCTCTACGAGGCCGCGCTGCGCTCCGCGGCCGAGGAGCTCCAGCAGTGCTTCGACGAGCCGCGCGAGGGGCCCCGGCTCGCCCGGCTCGGGCGGGCGCTCGACCGGTACCTCGCCTTCGTCGACGGGCACGACGCCGGGTTCACCGCCCTGCTCCAGGGCGGCAGCGTGGTGGAGACCTCCCGGACCACCGCCATCGTCGACGGGGTGCGGCGGACCGCGGCCGAGCACATTCTCAGCCATCTCGGCGTCACCGAGCCCGGACTGCGGCTGCGGATGACGGTCAAGGTGTGGATCACCGCGGTGGAGGCGGCGTCCCTGATCTGGCTCGACGAGGACAAGCAGCCGCCCGTCGGGGAACTGCGCGACTGGCTGGTGGACCAGTTCGTCGCCGTGCTCTCGGTGACCGGCGCCCGCGACCCGCAGACCGCGGCGCTGGTCGAGGCCCTCGCCGGGGATGCCTGACACTGGTGCCGTGAAGAGCGAAGACACCCCCTTCGTGGGCGGGCCCCTGGACGGCCGGGTCCTGCCCGTGCTGCTGGGGATCACCGGGCATCCGCCCAAGACGTACCGCGTGCCCGTCCCGGCCCCCGACGGCGGTCCGCCGACCGTGCTCGTCTACCGGCGCGTGCCCCGCGTCGAGGGCCGGCACGTCGGGCTGAGCCGGCGCTGGAAGTACACCTACGAACCCGAGGGGCGGGCGGAGCGCCGGCCGAGGTGGCCGTGGACGAAGCCAGACGCCACGCCGGGCGGCAAGCCGGACGACGCGGACGGGTGACGCCGTTGCGCCGAACCGCGCACACCCGGCGCGCGGCGGACGGGCGCCCGCCGGATGCTCGCGGTGCGGGGCAGAGGGGCTGACCCGCGCCGGAGGTGATGGCGTGTCAGGAAGGCTTCTGCGTCTGGTGTGCGCGGCGGCGACGGCCGGCGCCGTCCTCGCGCCGGTGCCCGCCGCGGCCGTACCGGAACCCGGTGAGCGGTCCGTGTCACGGCTGCTGACGGATCTTCAGCGGCTGTACCGGGAGGCCGAGCGGGCCACCGAGACGTACAACGCCACCGAGGAGAAGCTCAAGGTCCAGCGCGGCGAGTCCGGGCGGCTGGACCGTGAGCTCGCCCGGGTCCGGCTCTCCCTGCACCACAGCCGCGGCGCGGCCGGACGGCTGGCCCGGCAGCAGTACCAGAGCAGCACCGAGATCTCCGGTTACGTACGGCTGCTGCTCGCCCGCGATCCGCAGCGCGCGCTCGAACAGGGGCATGTGATCGGGCAGTTGGCGCGGGAGCGGGCCGAGACGGTGGGGCGGCTGACCGGCAGCGAGCGCCGGGCCGGGGAGCTGGCCCGCAAGGCGCGCGCGGCCCTGGACAAGGAGCTCACCCTCGCCGAGCGGCAGCGCGAGGACCGGGACGAGGTGAAGGCCCGGCTCGCGGACGTGGAGGGGATGCTCGCCTCCCTCAGCACCGAACAGCTGGCCGGCATCGCCGAGTTGGAGAAGCGGGACATCAGCAGGGCGCAGCAGGACCTGGTGACCTCGGGGGCGCTGGGCAGTGCTCAGCGGGAGGCGTCCGAGGCGGGTGAACGGGCGGTGGAGTACGCGCTGCGACAGCTCGGCAAGCCCTACGAGTGGGGCGCCGAGGGCCCGGAGACGTACGACTGCTCGGGGCTCACGTCGATGGCGTGGAACCACGCGGGTACGCCGCTGCCCCGCACCAGCCAGGAGCAGTGGGCGCGGCTGCCGCGCGTCCCGCTGACCGAACTGCGCCCGGGGGATCTGGTCGTCTACCACGACGACGCCACCCATGTGGCGCTCTACCTGGGCGAGGGCGAGGTGGTCGAGGCACCGCGCACGGGCGAGCGGGTCACGATCTCACCGATCGCCTCCCACCCGATCCTGGGAGCCGTCCGCCCGGACGGCCCCCAGGGGGAAGCTCCCTAGGACAGGGAAGCGAGGTAGGCGCCCGTCTTCTCCGGGTCGTAGAAGAAGTTCTCGAAGTCGGCCGGGTCGTCGAAGGCGTTGGCGAAGCGGTCGGCGGCGGGCTGGAGTTGGCCGGCTGCGCCGATCAGGTTGAGGATGTGCTCCGGCGGCGGGGCCAGCATGGCGTTGGTCCACTTGGTGACGTGCCGGGCGGTGTCCCAGTAGCGGTCGAAGGTCGCCCGCATCCACTCCTCGTCGAACGGCTTGTCGCCGTGTTCGAGGATGGACGCCAGGTAGGCGGCGGCGCACTTGGACGCCGAGTTGGAGCCCTGGCCGGTGATCGGGTCGTTCGCGACGACGACGTCGGCGACGCCGAGGACCAGGCCGCCGCCGGGGAGCCGGCCGATCGGGTTGCGGACGGTCGGCGCGTAGCGGCCGGCCAGGGTGGCGCCGGCGTCGGTGAGTTCGACCTTCGTGGCCCGCGCGTACTCCCACGGGGTGTACGTCTCCATGAGTCCCAGGGTCAGGGAGAGGTGCTCCGCGGGGTCCTTGACGCCCTTGAAGACGTCGAGCGGGCCGCCGGGTATGCCCTCCCAGAACAGGATGTCGGCGCGGCCGGAGGTGGTCAGCGTCGGCATCACGAACAGCTCGCCGACGCCGGGGACCAGGTTGCAGCGGACGGCGTCGAAGTCGGGGTGCTCGGGGCGCGGGCCGAGGCCGTGGACGTAGGCGACCGCGAGGGCCCGCTGGGGCTCGCTGTACGGGGAGCGCTCGGCGTCCCGGCCGAACATCGAGACCAGCTCGCCCTTGCCCGCCGACACCAGGACCAGGTCGTAGGTGCGGGAGAAGTAGTCGAGGTCGCCGACCGCGGCGCCGTGGATGACGAGCTGGCCGCCCCGCTGGGCGAAGGTCTCCATCCAGCCGGCCATCTTCACCCGCTGGTCCACGGACTGCGCGAACCCGTCGAGGTGCCCCACCCAGTCGATCGCGCGGGCCGCCGGGCCCTCGGCCCAGGAACCCGGTGCCGCCACCGAGACGCCGAGTCCTTCGATCTTCGGGGCCTGGGACTCCCAGAAGTTCAGCTGGAGATCGCGCTCGTGCTGGAGGGCGGTGTGGAACATGCACTGCGTCGACATGACCCGGCCGGTGCGGATCTCGTCCGCGGTCCGGTTGGACATGAGGGTGACCTCGTACCCGTTCGACTGGAGTCCGAGGGCGAGCTGGAGGCCGGACTGGCCGGCCCCGACGACGAGTATCTTCCGCATACGGGGTGTGGCTCCTTGGTCGGGACTACTCGGGGGTTTCGTCGAGCGCGTGGCCCACGAGGGCCAGGAGGGTCTCGATCGCCGAGATCTTGCGCCGCGCGTCCATGATCATGACAGGTATGTGCGGCGGGATCGTGAGCGCCTCCCGCACGTCCGCCGGCTCGAACCGCTCGCTGCCGTCGAAGTGGTTGACCGCCACGACGTACGGCAGCCCGCAGCTCTCGAAGTAGTCCAGCGCCGGGAAGCAGTCCTTCAGCCGGCGGGTGTCGGCGAGGACGACCGCGCCGATCGCGCCGCGCACCAGGTCGTCCCACATGAACCAGAACCGCTGCTGGCCCGGCGTGCCGAACAGGTAGAGCACCAGGTCGTCGTCGAGCGTGATGCGGCCGAAGTCCATGGCCACGGTGGTGGTCAGCTTCTGCGGCGTGGCGGTGAGGTCGTCGGTCTCCTCGCTCGCCTCGGTCATCAGCGCCTCGGTCTGCAGCGGCGTGATCTCCGAGACGGCGGTGACCAGGGTGGTCTTGCCGACGCCGAACCCGCCCGCCACGACTATCTTCGTGGCGATGGGGGCGCGGGTGCGCTCCGTCTGCCAAGGCTGTTCGGGCCCCTCGTCGTCGAGGAGCGGGGAGACACCGCGAGCGGCGTCAGAGACGGCGGAGTCCACTCAGCACCCTTTCCAGCAGCGCCCGGTCCGGACGGCCCGTGCCGTGGCCGGTTCCGGTGCCGTATACACGAATCTTTCCCTGGTCCGCGAGGTCGCTCAGGAGCACGCGGACCACGCCGAGCGGCATCCTCAGCAGCGCGGCGATCTCGGCCACCGTGCGCATACGGCGGCAGAGTTCGACGATGGCCCGCATCTCCGGCATCACCCGGGTGGCGAGGCCGCCGTTCGTCAGCTCCTTGCGCTCCTTGGGGGCCTCCAGCGCCGCGACGAACGTCTCCACGAGGAGGACGTGGCCGAAGCGGGTACGGCCGCCGGTGAGCGAGTAGGGGCGCACGCGGGCGGGTTTGCGGTCGCCGCCGCGGACGGGGAGCTTCTTCGGTGTGCGGCTGCTCATCGGGTGCTCCCGGTCGACTCGGCTTCCAGGGACTGGCGCAGTTCGCTGCGGAGTTCGGGGGTGAGCACATGGCCGGCGCGGCCCACGAACAGGGCCATGTGGTACGCGACGACGCTCATGTCGCAGTCCGCGGAGCCGTGGACGCCGAGCAGTGAGCCGTCGCTGATGGACATCACGAACAGGCTGCCCTCGTCCATGGCGACCATGGTGTGGCGCACCGCGCCGGAGTCCATCAGACGGGCGGCGCCGATGGTGAGGCTGCCGATGCCGGAGACGACGGTGGCGAGGTCCGCCGCGGAACCCCGGGGGCCGCGGGGACGGGCGGCCCGGTTCTCCCGGGCCTCGTCGTTGCGGCCCTGGTCGGAGGAGAGCAGGAGCAGGCCGTCGGAGGAGACCACGGCGACCGACTCGATGCCCGGCACCTCCTCGACCAGGTTCGTCAGCAGCCAGTGCAGGTTGCGGGCTTCACTGCTCAGTCCGAAGGTACTGGGCGCGGTCAACTGCTTGCCTCCTCGACGGTGCCCCCCATGGCTTCCTCGGGTTCACTGACGGGCGTGGTCGTGCGACCCGTCTCTTCTGCGATCTCGGCCGCCACGTCGCGGTATCCGGCTGCCGCCCCCCGGCGGAAGCCTCCCAGGCGACGGCGCAGCGCGTCGGCGTCCACCGAGCCGGTCCGCCGGCTCGGTGCCTGCGCGGGTGCGCTGATCTTCGGGGTCCGCTTGGGCAGGCCCTTGTCGGTGAGCTGTTCGTCCTCGGCCCGCTCGTGCTGTGTCTCTTCGGCGGGCGGTTCGGGGCGCGTCTGGGTTCGCGGTTCGGCGCGCGGGTGCTTCGTGCGGGCGTCGGTCGCGGGCTGGGTGCCGGTCGCGGGCGGGGCGTCGGCCTCGCGCACGGCGGCTTCCGGAGCGGCGGCTTCCGGAGCGGCGGCGGGGGCGGGTATGGAGACCGGGCCCGCGGTGGGGGCCGGCTCGGACCGCTCCTGCTCCTGAGCCGGTTCCGGGGCCGGTTCCGGTGTCTGCGCGAGCGGGACCAGCAGTTCCATGGTGGTCTCGGCGGGCGTCTCGACGGGGGCTTTCGCGGGCGCCTTCGTGGGCGTCCCGGCGTCGGGACTCACCGGGGCCTCGGGATTCACCGCGGCCTCGGGCGCCCCGGCTGCCGCCCGCGCCTCGGGCTCCGTCGGCCGCGGCCGGGTCTCCTCGGGCTCGGTCCGCTCCTGGGCCCGGTGCACGGCCCGCTCGGCCAGCGCCACCAGACGGTCGTCGTCGTGGCCCCGGCCGCCGCGCAGGACGTTGGAGTTGGCCTCCGCGTCGGCGCCCGGCAGGGAGAAGGCGGCGGTGCCACCGGGGACCGGGCCGGTGGCCGGGACCGCGGCGGAGGGGGCCGCGGTGAGCAGCGGCTTGGGCAGGACCACCACCGCCGTCACCCCGCCCTGCTTCTTCTGCTCGCGGAGCTGCACCCGGATGCCGTGGCGGTGGGCGAGGCGGGCGACGACGTAGAGGCCGAGGCCCAGGCCCTGTTCGCCCTCGTGGTCGTAGGCGGCGTCGGGGTCGAGTTCGGTCAGGCGGGTGTTGAGGACGGCGAGCCGGTCCTCGGTCATGCCGATGCCCTCGTCCTGGACGGAGAGCATCACCTCGCCGCTCTCCAGGAGCCAGCCGGAGACCTCCACCGGAAGGTCCGGCGGGGAGAACGAGGTGGCGTTCTCCATCAGTTCGGCCAGCAGGTGGGAGAGGTCGTCGGCCGCGAAGCCCGCGATGTGGGCGTGCGGCGGGAGCGCGGCGATACGGACCCGCTCGTAGCGCTCGATCTCGCTGACCGCCGCGCGGACCACGTCCACCAGCGGGACCGGGCCCGTGCTGTGCTGGACGTGTTCGGTGCCCGCCAGCACCAGCAGGTTCTCGCTGTGGCGGCGCATCACGGTGGCGAAGTGGTCCAGCTTGAACAGGGTGGCCAGCCGCTCCGGGTCCTGCTCCCGCTCCTCCAGGCCCTCGATCACGGTCAGTTGGCGCTCGACCAGTCCCAGGGTGCGCAGGGCGAGGCTGACGAAGGTGGAGCCGATGCTGGTGCGCAGGCGCTCCAGCTGGGCGGCCGAGCCGGCCAGTTCGGTGCGCAGTTCCTCGCGGGCGTCGGCCATCTTCTGCCGCTGGCCGACCAGGTGCTTGCGGTCGGACTCCAGGGTGACCACGCGCTCGTGGAGGGTCACGGCCTGGGCGTGCAGGGCGTTGACCGAGTCGACGACCTTGGCGAACTCGTCCTTGCGGCCGGTGAACCGGACCGGTTCCTCCGCCGCCGGGTCCGCGGCGCCGGCCAGCCGGGCCGAGCCCAGGCGCAGGACGGCGAGGGGGCGGGTGAGGCCGCGGGCCATGCCGGTGGCGACGCCGATGGCGAGCAGCACCAGGAAGCCGAGGACCGCGATCCGGATCTCCAGCTCGGTGACGTCGTCGTCCCGCAGCAGGGCCAGGTTCTTGGTCCGGCGGTCGTGCAGGGCGGACTCGGCGCCGCGCATCATCTCGACGCGGGCGGAGAGCGCGTCGTCGAGCTTCTTCGCGCCGGTGGCGAGTTCGCCGGCGGAGAGGGTCGGCTGGTCGGTGAGGGCGGCGAGGTACTTCTCGGCGGCCTCGGCCTCCGGGCCGGTCACGGTGGAGTCGTAGGAGGTCACCGACTCCTTCGGCGCGGTCTCGCGGAAGTCGGCGAGGGCCGCGTCGGAGCGGAGGCGGGCCTCCTGGGCGGCGGCGGTGAGCGCGTCGCGCTGCTTGGCGTCGGAGGAGGTGGTGACCTCGGACGGCAGCCCCGTGACGGGGTCGATGACGGTCTGGGTGGTGCTCGGGACGCTGAGCGCGGCGAGCAGCAGACCGCGGGTGGACGCCGCCTGCTGCACGGCGGTGTCCAGCTCGGTGAGCGCGTGGGCGCCGGCACCGGCGCGCGGGGGCGTGTCCTCGGCGAGCCGCTCGGCGAGGCCGTGCAGTTCGGTGAGGGCGGCGGAGTACGCCTTGTGCGTTTCGAGAGCGGTGCTCTTCCCGGTGAGCGCCGCTCTGCGCAGGGCCGCGATGTCGTCCAAATCCGTGCGCAGGGAGGCCGGGATGTCGGGGTTGGCGCGCAGTTCCTCGACCAGCCGGTCGACCCGGGCGCCGCGCTGCTCCGAGGGCGCCTTGGCCTTGGGGCGGCCGGCGGCGACGTAGGAGGTGACCTCGTCGCGTTCGTCGGCGAGCGAGTGGGCGAGCGTGAGCGCGTCCTCGGTCTGTTCGGAGAGGGTCACCAGCTCCTGGGTGTCGTGCACCTGCGCGGAGGCGGTGACGATCGAGGGGGCGCCGGCCGCGGCGATGGCGGCGGCCACGACGGCCACCGCGATGATGAGCCTGTTGCGCACATGGGTGGGCCGACCCTTGCCGGCCGAGGTGGCGCCGGTCCCTTCCGTGCTGCCGGGCATGTGGTCCGGACCCCCTGCGTTGGCGGTCCGCTTGCCTGAGCGACGAGGCCGCGTCTTCTGCACCGGTGCTCGCATTCCTGAACTCGTGATACCCAAGAGACCCGGGTGACGCTCCGTCAATCGGCGCATACACCCCGGTACGCTTCCCGACCCTCCCAGTGCCGGTGGGCGGTGGTCTCGCATCACAAGACCCGCCACCCGAAGGAGTGAACCCCGGAGGGGAGTTGCCGGGCAAGTTTCCGTGGCCCTCGCACCGGGCGGGTCCGGCGGGCCGGTTGGACGTCCGGGGCGGGCGGTGGCAGGATTCGCCGCCACGCCTGCCCGGAGCGCATCATTCTTGCCCAAATCCGACGGCTGACCTGCGGGTGTGCGTCAATTGCGGGACGGTTGGCAGGCTTTGGCGGACGTTGTGAAAGGCTCGTGCAGACTGGCCGGATGCGCACGGAACTTGTCTCGGAGCCCGGTGATCCCGCGTACCCCAACGAGGACTTCGCCGGTGTCGTCCTGCCCGCCTCCGGACAGGGCGGCGCGGTGGTGGTGCTGGACGGGGTGACGCCGCCGCGGGGCGGGACCGGGTGTGTGCACTCCGTGCCCTGGTTCACCGCGCGGCTCGGGGGCGCGCTGACCGAACTGACCGTTTCACTCCCGGATGTTCCTCTCTCCGAGGTCCTGTCCGCCGCGGTGGCGCGTACCGCCGACGCGCACCGGGACACCTGTGACCTTTCTCACCCGCGCACGCCGCAGGCGACGGTGGTCCTCGCCCGCTGGTCGGCCGCGGCCGTCGAGTACCTGGTCCTCTCGGACTCGGCCCTGCTGGTGGAGTCGCCCGACGGCACGGTCACGGCACACCTGGACGACCGGCTCGCCCGTCTGCCCCGCTCCGCCCTCGCCTCGGCGGCGAGCGTCGACGCGGAGCTGCGCAACAAGGAGGGCGGCTTCTTCACGGCAGCCGCCGACCCCGCGGTGGCCGGGCGGGCGGTGACCGGGACCCTGCCCCGTTCCGGGGTGCGCTCCCTGGCCGCCCTGACGGACGGCGCGACGCGCTGGGTGGAGCGGTTCGGCGCCGGCGACTGGGCGGGGCTGCTGGCCGTCGTACGCGAGGAGGGCGCCGAGGCCCTCGTGAGCCGGGTACGGGACCTGGAGCGGGGGGAGGCGGGGCGGGGGCGGGAGGCGACCGACGCCGGGCGGGCGTCGGAAGCGACCGTCGCCGACCGGACGCCGGGAGCGGCAGCCCCCGGGCGGACCTCGGGAGCGGCCGACCCCGGGCGGACGCCTGAAGTGGCCGACGCCGCCCGGCCGCTGCCCCTGCGGGGCAAGGCGCACGACGACGCGACCGTGGTGTTCGTCCGGTTCCCGCCGACGGCGGAGACGGCAGGCTGAGGGCAGCCCGGCCCTAGCCCTCCATCTCCTGGTTCAGCTGGTTGAGCAGTCGGGCCAGTTCCGAGACCTCGCGCGGGTCCCAGCCGGAGAGCCGGCGCGCGTACCGCGCCCGCCGTGCCTCGCGCACCCTGCGCACCCGCCCGTGGCCCTCCTCGGTGAGGTGGACCAGCCAGGCCCGTCCGTCGGCGGGGTCGGGTTCGCGGGCGACCAGGCCGAGGTCCTCCAGGGCGCGCAGCTGGCGGGACATGGTGGCCTTGCCGACGCCGATGTAGGCGGCCAGCTCGGTGGCCCGCTGCCGTCCGCACTCGTCGAGGCGGATCAGCAGGCCGTACGCGGCGGACTCCAGGTCGGGGTGGACCTCGCGGGCCATCTCGCCCTGGCTGGCCCGGGCCCGGCGCAGCAGCACGGTCAGCTCGCGCTCCAGGGAGAGGAACTCGGGCTGCTCCAGGTCCCGTCCGGGCGGCCCGGCGGACACCCCCGATCCGACCCGACGTCCGTCGCCGTTTCCCTCTTCGCGCACGTCAGCCCCTGCCTCGGTTCCAGTTCCGAACGTTTCCGTCACATGCCGTCATCGCCGCGGTGCCGTCAGTATTTCGCAGGAGTAGACCAACGGCAGCCTCCCGGCCCTCCGCCACCCCCGGCCCCGTCCTCGACGTCACCACCGGGTCCGACCGGCATGGGCACGCGGACATTCTCGGACGGCCGACCAACAGCGGACCAACGGGCCGCGCCCCGGGCACGCGCGAGGGCCCGGACCCCACACCGGGGATCCGGGCCCTCGTGGTCCGGCCGCGTCCGTCACGCCGCGACCGGGACCTCCACTCCGGCGGGTGCCAGGGCGAGTTCGAGCACCTGGCGGACGTCCGTCACCGGGTGCACGTCCAGCTTCTCCAGGACCTCCGCCGGGACGTCGTCCAGGTCGGCCTCGTTCCGCTTGGGGATGACGACGGTCGTGATCCCCGCCCGGTGCGCGGCGAGCAGCTTCTGCTTCACCCCGCCGATCGGCAGCACCCGTCCGGTCAGCGACACCTCGCCAGTCATCGCCACGTCCGTACGGACCTGACGTCCGCTCAGGAGCGAGGCGAGGGCGGTCGTCATCGTGACGCCCGCGCTCGGCCCGTCCTTGGGCACCGCGCCCGCCGGGAAGTGGATGTGCACACCCCGGTCCTTCAGGTCGGCGACGGGCAGTTCCAGTTCGGCGCCGTGCGAGCGCAGGAAGGACAGGGCGATCTGCGCGCTCTCCTTCATCACGTCACCGAGCTGGCCGGTCAGGGTCAGGCCCGCCGCGCCCGTCTCCGGGTCGGCCAGGGACGCCTCCACGAAGAGCACGTCCCCGCCGGCTCCGGTGACCGCGAGGCCGGTCGCCACGCCCGGTACCGCGGTGCGGCGCTCCGCCGGGTCCTGGGCGGACTCGGGCACATGGTGCGGGCGCCCGATGAGACCGCGCAGTTCCGCGTCGGTCACCGTGAACGGCAGCTGCCGCTCCCCCAGTTCGTGCTGGGCCGCGACCTTGCGCAGCAGGCGCGCGATGGAGCGCTCCAGGGTGCGTACGCCGGCCTCGCGGGTGTACTCACCGGCGAGCCTGCGCAGCGCGCCCTCGTCGATGACGACCTCGTCCGGGTTGAGGCCGGCCCGCTCCAGCTGGCGCGGGAGCAGGTGGTCGCGGGCGATGACGACCTTCTCGTCCTCGGTGTAGCCGTCCAGGCGGACCAGCTCCATCCGGTCGAGCAGGGCCTCCGGGATGGCTTCCAGGACGTTGGCGGTGGCGAGGAAGACCACGTCCGACAGGTCCAGCTCCACCTCCAGGTAGTGGTCGCGGAAGGTGTGGTTCTGCGCCGGGTCGAGGACCTCCAGCAGGGCGGCGGCGGGGTCGCCGCGGAAGTCGGAGCCGACCTTGTCGATCTCGTCGAGCAGGACGACCGGGTTCATCGAACCGGCCTCCTTGACGGCCCGTACGATCCGGCCGGGCAGCGCGCCGACGTAGGTGCGCCGGTGGCCGCGGATCTCCGCCTCGTCGCGGACGCCGCCGAGGGCGACGCGGACGAACTTGCGGCCCATCGCGTGGGCGACGGACTCCCCCAGCGAGGTCTTGCCGACGCCGGGCGGGCCGACCAGGGCCAGGACGGCACCGCCGCGCCGGCCGCCGACGACGCCGAGCCCGCGCTCGCCGCGCCGCTTGCGGACGGCCAGGTACTCGGTGATGCGCTCCTTCACGTCCTGCAGTCCGGCGTGCTCGGCGTCCAGGACCGCCTTGGCGCCCTGGATGTCGTACCGGTCCTCGGTCCGCTCGTTCCACGGGAGTTCGAGGACGGTGTCGAGCCAGGTGCGGATCCAGGAGCCCTCGGGCGACTGGTCGCTGGAGCGCTCCAGCTTCTCGACCTCCTTCAGGGCCGCCTCGCGGACCTTCTCGGGCAGGTCGGCGGCCTCGACGCGGGCGCGGTAGTCGTCGGACTCCTCGCCCTCCGCCTCGCCGTTCAGCTCGCGCAGCTCCTTGCGCACGGCCTCCAGCTGGCGGCGGAGCAGGAACTCGCGCTGCTGCTTGTCGACGCCTTCCTGGACGTCCTTGGCGATGGTCTCGGCGACGTCCTGCTCGGCGAGGTGGTCGCGGAGCTGCTGGGTGGCGAGCTTCAGCCGGGCGACCGGGTCGGCGGTCTCCAGCAGCTCCACCTTCTGTTCGGTGGTGAGGAAGGGCGAGTAGCCGGAGTTGTCGGCGAGCGCGGAGACGTCGTCGATGGCCTGGACGCGGTCCACGACCTGCCAGGCGCCGCGCTTGCGCAGCCAGGCGGTGGCGAGCGCCTTGTACTCCTTCACCAGGTCGGCGACCTGTCCGGGCAGCGGGTCGGGCGCGGTGTCCTCGATCCGGGTGCCCTCGACCCACAGGGCCGCGCCGGGCCCGGTCGTCCCGGCGCCGATCCGCACCCGGTCGCGGGCCCGGATCAGGGCGCCCGGGTCGCCGTCGGCGAGCCGGCCCACCTGCTCGACCGTGCCGAGCACTCCGGTGCTCGCGTACGCGCCGTCGATGCGCGGGACCAGCAGCACCCGTGGCTTTCCCGGCTGGGACCGGGCGGCGACCTGGGCGGCCTCCACGGCGGCCCGTACGTCGGCGTCGTTCAGGTCCAGCGGGACCACCATTCCGGGCAGCACGACCTCGTCGTCGAGCGGCAGCACAGGCAGGGTGAGCGGTGTGGACGTCGAAGCCATGATCTCCCCTTCGGCAGTCAAGTTGAGCTATGCCGACTCAATGCATGGCGGGGGCCGAATGTTCCCCGGTGCTCGTTCGCTGTGAGCGATCAACCTCGCCGGGCCCGCTGAACCGGCATTTCCCGGGCGGACCTCTTGATCCACCGATCGCAGGGTTCCCGTGCGCCTCCCGCAACACGGTTCACAGGAACCGGCCCCAGACTGCAAGCTCACTCACAGCTTGCGAGCCCCGGCCAGGGCGGACGCGCGGGCTTCCACGGGGACTCGGGGGCAGGATGAGCCAGGCACAGGCACGAGGGCCCGCCCGGCGCGCGCTGATCGCGGGCGGGGCGGTGGCCGCGGCGGGGGCCGCGGTGCCCCTGGCCGTCAACGCGGCGGACGGCGGCGGCGAGCCGTCCGCACCGGCGGGCGGGCCCACGCGGACCGCGTCCCCGGCGGCCGGCCGGCACCCACGGACCGCCGCCCCCGTGGCGAGCCGGCGCCCGCCCGCGAGCCGGCGCCCACGCTCCGACGACCGGCCCAACATCCTCCTGGTGCTCACCGACGACCAGCCCAAGGAGACCGACTGGGCGCTGGACCGTACGACGGACTGGCTCGGCGGCAACGGCACCACGTTCGGGCGGGCGCACGCCAACACCCCGCTGTGCGCGCCGTCGAGGGCCTCGGTGATGACCGGCCGGCACGCCCACCGGCACGGCGTCCTGGACACCCGTCACCCCTCTTACCTGGACCAGCGCACGACGGTGCAGCGCCGGCTGCGCGAGGCGGGCTACCGCACCGGCCTGTTCGGCAAGTACCTCAACTTCTGGCGCACCGGCGACCCGCCGCCCCACTTCGACGAGTGGCTGCTCCAGGAGCCGGTGCGCTATGTCGACGGCCACTACAACGACAACGGCACCGTCCGGAACATCCCCGGCTACAACACCACCGTCATCAAGGACCGCGCGCTGGCCTTCATCGACGCCTCCCGCCAGGACGACCGCCCCTGGTTCGCGTACGTGGCCACGCGCTCGGCCCACGAGGTGAACGTCCCCGAGCCGCGCTACGCCCGCACCCCGGTGCCCGAGTGGGAGGGCAGGCCGTCGGTCTTCGAGACGGGCAAGGACGACAAGCCGCCGTTCCTGCGGGCCGCCCGGCACACCTTCGCCGAGGGCCGGGACCTGCGCGCCGGCCAGTTGCGCACTCTGCTCTCGGTGGACGACGCGATGCACGACTTCCGCGCGAAGCTGCGCGCGCTCGGCCAGCTGGAGAACACGCTGGTGCTGTTCACCAGCGACCACGGCCTGTGCTGGGGCGACCACGGCTGGCTGCGCAAGTCGGTGCCGTACCGGCCCGCCCTGGAGGTGCCGTTCCGGCTGTCCTGGCCGGCCGGCGGACTCGGCGCGTTCCGCGACGACGACCGGCTCACCGGCCTGGTCGACATCGCCCCGACCTTCCTGGACGCGGCCGGCCTGCCGCCCGATCCCGGTCACGACGGCCACTCCCTGCTGGACCGGGACAACGACCGCGACCACCTGCTCGCCCAGTGGTGGTGGAACCAGCAGGACCCGCGGCCGATCCACAGCTGGCGCTCGCTCATCGGCAGGACGGAGCAGTACACGGAGTACCACCGCGTCCGCCTCGACCACGCCGGCCGCCCGACCCGGGGCGACGGGAAGGTGCTGTTCCGGGAGTACTACGACCTGCGCGCCGACCCGCACCAGCTCGACAACCGGCTGCACGGGGCGAGCCCCGCGGAGGAACGGCGGCTCGGCATCCCCGGGCTGGCGAAGCGGCTGACGGCGGCGGTGACCTGAGCGGTCCTGGGGCGCGGGCGGCGCGCCGACCGGCCCCCGGGCGCGGGCGGGGGCCGAAGCGGCGGGGCCCCTGGGAAACCCGCCGGTCCTCGATCACCGGACCTGCCAGGATGAGCGGATGCCCACTGCGTACGACATCCCCGAAGTCCTGGACCGTCGCGAAGGCCCGCACGGCGAGGTCGTGCTGCGGCGGCACGGGGAGCTGCTCCAGATCATCGCCAACGGGTGCTTCCTGATGGACACCTCCGACGGCCGCTCCGAGCGCCTCCTGGTCGACGCGGCCCGCGACACCCTCGACGGGCGCCGCCGGCCGGACCTGCTGATCGGCGGTCTCGGCGTGGGGTTCTCGCTCGCACACGCCGCGGCCGACCCCGTCTGGGGCCGGATCGCGGTCGTCGAACGGGAGCGGGCCATCATCGACTGGCACCGCGCGGGGCCCCTGCGCGACCTCACGGAACAGGCCCTGGCGGACCCGCGCGCGCAGATCCTGGAAGCGGATCTCGTCGAGTACGTCAATGAGACTTCCGACACGTTCGACGCGCTCTGCCTGGACATCGACAACGGCCCCGACTGGACCGTCACGGAGGGCAACGACGGCCTGTACTCGGCCGGTGGACTGGCAAGCTGCGCAAGGGTGTTGCGGCCCGGCGGGGTGCTGGCCGTGTGGTCCGCGCAGCCCTCCCCGGAATTCGAAGAAACCTTGCGGAATGCCGGTTTCCAACAGGTGCGTACCGAAGAGATCCCCGTTGCCCGGGGCGTTCCGGACGTCGTCCACCTCGCCGTCCGACCTGGATAGCCGAGCTGCGGTGACTCCCCGTACGCTGCTGCCTTGGCGCGGATCATTCAAGCGTCAATCGCAGGCCTGCGCGGGACGAGGGCGGGCATGCGGCACAAGACGGATCACCCCACGGATTCCGGAAAGCAACTTCAGGGGCGGGCGATGGAGCAGACACACACCTCCCACAACGGCGCGGCGGCGGCGACCCCGGGCGCACAGCGCCGGGTCCTGGTGGTCGAGGACGACCCGACCATCGTGGACGCCATCGCGGCCCGTCTGCGCGCCGAGGGATTCCTCGTGCAGACCGCGGGCGACGGACCGTCGGCCGTGGACACGGCGGAGGCATGGCAGCCCGACCTGCTGATCCTCGACATCATGCTGCCGGGCTTCGACGGCCTGGAGGTCTGCCGCCGGGTGCAGGCGGCGCGGCCGGTGCCGGTGCTGATGCTGACGGCGCGGGACGACGAGACCGACATGCTGGTCGGCCTCGGCGTGGGCGCCGACGACTACATGACCAAGCCGTTCTCGATGCGGGAGCTGGCGGCCCGCGTGCATGTGCTGCTGCGGCGGGTGGAGCGGGCCGCGATCGCGGCCTCGACCCCGCGCAGCGGCATCCTGCGCCTGGGCGAGCTGGAGATCGACCACGCCCAGCGCCGGGTCCGGGTGCGCAGCGAGGACGTCCACCTGACGCCCACCGAGTTCGATCTCCTGGTGTGCCTGGCCAACACCCCGCGCGCGGTGCTCTCCCGGGAGCAGCTGCTGGCGGAGGTCTGGGACTGGGCTGACGCCTCCGGCACCCGGACCGTCGACAGCCACATCAAGGCGCTGCGCCGGAAGATCGGCGCCGAGCGGATCCGCACGGTGCACGGCGTGGGCTACGCGCTGGAGACACCGACGCCATGAGCGACGGGCCGGCGCGAAGAGACCCCGGGGAGCCCTGGGGCGGCGTACGTCCGTTCTCGATCAAGACCAAGCTGGGCGCGCTGGTCGTCATCTCGGTCCTGATCACCACGGGTCTGTCGGTGATCGCCGTGCAGACCAAGACCGAGCTGCGCTTCATCACGGTCTTCTCGATGATCGCCACCCTGCTGATCACGCAGTTCGTGGCGCACTCGCTCACCGCGCCGGTGGACGAGATGAACGCGGTGGCCCGCTCCATCTCGCACGGCGACTACTCGCGCCGGGTGCGCGAGAACCGCCGGGACGAGCTGGGCGGCCTGGCCGAGGCGATCAACGTCATGGCCGACGAGCTGGAGGCGCAGGACCAGCAGCGCAAGGAGCTGGTCGCGAACGTCTCGCACGAGCTGCGCACCCCCATCGCGGGGCTGCGCGCGGTGCTGGAGAACATCGTCGACGGCGTCACCGAGGCCGACCCGGAGACCATGCGCACCGCGCTCAAACAGACGGAGCGCCTCGGCCGGCTGGTGGACACCCTGATGGACCTGTCCCGCCTCGACAACGGCGTCGTACCGCTGCGCAAGCGCCGTTTCGAGGTGTGGCCGTATCTGTCCGGCGTGCTGAAGGAGGCCAACATGGTGGCCTCCACGCGGGCGGGCATCGCCTCCGGCTCCGGCGGGCACACCCGCACCGACGTCCACCTGCACCTCGACGTCTCGCCGCCGGAGCTGACCGCGCACGCGGACCCCGAGCGCATCCACCAGGTCGTGGCGAATCTCATCGACAACGCGGTCAAGCACAGCCCGCCGCACGGCCGGGTCACCGTGAAGGCCCGGCGCGGGGACCGGCCGGAGTCGCTGGAGCTGGAGGTGCTGGACGAGGGGCCCGGTATCCCGAGGTCGCAGTGGCACCGGGTCTTCGAGCGGTTCAACCGGGGTGCCGTGTCCGCGCCGCACGGTCCGGGCAGTGACGGCGGCACGGGTCTGGGGCTCGCCATCGCCCGCTGGGCGGTCGATCTGCACGGGGGCCGGATCGGAGTGGCCGAATCCGAGCGGGGCTGCCGGATTCTTGTCACTCTTCCGGGACTGTCTTCCGCGTCCAATTGACGTAAGGTTCGATTCGGAGCCACAAGATCCACGGGCGTCGGTGCTGACGGACACGTGTGATCAGGCGAAGGCCCGCGCTTCTCATGCGCCTGGCCTGGTGCTACCCGTATCCCGGAACACTGGAACCTCGCTTGTTTCCCGCCATTTCCAAGCCCGAAACACGGTTTCCGATGTGACTTACGCGACGATGAACGGGCCCGGACTGACCTTCCCGGCCATGGGGGCGTAGCCTTTATTCCCGCTGTCCATCACCTTGTGAAGCGGAAGAGGGCGGTTGCCGCCGTGTCGCCACAGTCCCCCAGTAACTCGAGCATCTCGACCGACACCGACCAAGCGGGCAAGAATCCCGCTGCCGCGTTCGGTCCCAATGAGTGGCTCGTCGACGAGATCTATCAGCAGTACCTCCAGGACCCGAACTCGGTAGACCGAGCCTGGTGGGACTTCTTCGCCGACTACAAGCCGGGAGCCCCGGCCGCCACGGCCCCGGCGGCGCCCGCCGCGCCCGCCCCGGCCGTGGTCCCCGCCCCGGCGCCCGCCGCCCCGCAGCCGGCACCCGCCGCGGCCCCGGCTCCGGCCGCACCGGCCTCGGCCGCTCCGGCTCCGGCCAAGCCCGCCGCGGCCAAGCCGGCCGCGAAGGCCGCGCCCGCCGCCCCCGCCGCGGGCGGCCCCGAGCTGCTGACGCTGCGCGGCCCCGCCGCCGCGGTCGCGAAGAACATGAACGCCTCGCTGGAGGTGCCCACGGCCACGTCCGTGCGCGCGGTCCCGGTGAAGCTGCTCTTCGACAACCGCATCGTCATCAACAACCACCTCAAGCGGGCCCGGGGCGGGAAGATCTCCTTCACGCACCTGATCGGCTACGCGATGGTGCAGGCCATCAAGGCCATGCCGTCGATGAACTACTCCTTCGCGGAGAAGGACGGCAAGCCGACCCTGGTCAAGCCGGAGCACGTCAACTTCGGCCTCGCCATCGACCTGGTCAAGCCCAACGGCGACCGCCAGCTCGTGGTCGCGGGCATCAAGAAGGCCGAGACCCTGAACTTCTTCGAGTTCTGGCAGGCCTACGAGGACATCGTCCGCCGCGCCCGCGACGGCAAGCTGGGCATGGACGACTTCACCGGTGTGACGGTCTCCCTGACCAACCCCGGCGGCCTCGGCACCGTCCACTCGGTCCCGCGTCTGATGCCCGGCCAGTCGGTCATCATGGGCGTCGGCTCCATGGACTACCCCGCGGAGTTCCAGGGCACCTCCCAGGACACCCTGAACAAGCTCGGCATCTCGAAGGTCATGACGCTCACGTCGACCTACGACCACCGGGTCATCCAGGGCGCCGCCTCCGGCGAGTTCCTGCGCATCGTCGCCAACCTGCTGCTCGGCGAGAGCGGCTTCTACGACGACATCTTCGAGGCCCTGCGCATCCCCTACGAGCCGGTCCGCTGGCTCAAGGACATCGACGCGTCGCACGACGACGACGTCACCAAGGCCGCGCGCGTCTTCGAGCTGATCCACTCCTACCGGGTCCGCGGCCACGTCATGGCCGACACCGACCCGCTGGAGTACCGCCAGCGCAAGCACCCCGACCTGGACATCACCGAGCACGGCCTCACCCTGTGGGACCTGGAGCGGGAGTTCGCGGTCGGCGGCTTCGCCGGCAAGTCCCTGATGAAGCTGCGCGACATCCTCGGCGTGCTGCGCGACTCGTACTGCCGCACCACCGGCGTCGAGTTCATGCACATCCAGGACCCCAAGCAGCGCAAGTGGATCCAGGACCGCATCGAGCGTCCGCACACCAAGCCGGAGCGCGAGGAGCAGCTGCGCATCCTGCGCCGGCTGAACGCGGCGGAAGCCTTCGAGACCTTCCTGCAGACCAAGTACGTCGGCCAGAAGCGGTTCTCGCTGGAGGGCGGCGAGTCCGTCATCCCGCTGCTCGACGCGGTCATCGACTCCGCCGCCGAGTCGCGCCTGGACGAGGTCGTCATCGGCATGGCCCACCGCGGCCGGCTGAACGTGCTGGCGAACATCGTCGGCAAGTCGTACGCGCAGATCTTCCGCGAGTTCGAGGGCAACCTCGACCCGAAGTCGATGCACGGCTCCGGCGACGTGAAGTACCACCTGGGCGCCGAGGGCACCTTCACCGGCCTGGACGGCGAGCAGATCACGGTCTCGCTGGCCGCCAACCCCTCCCACCTGGAGGCGGTGGACCCGGTCCTGGAGGGCATCGCGCGTGCCAAGCAGGACATCATCAACAAGGGCGGCACGGACTTCACCGTCCTGCCGGTGGCGATCCACGGCGACGCGGCCTTCGCGGGCCAGGGCGTGGTGGCCGAGACCCTGAACATGTCGCAGCTGCGCGGCTACCGCACCGGCGGCACGGTCCACATCGTCATCAACAACCAGGTCGGCTTCACCGCGGCCCCCGAGTCCTCGCGTTCCTCGATGTACGCGACGGACGTGGCCCGCATGATCGAGGCCCCGATCTTCCACGTGAACGGCGACGACCCGGAGGCCGTGGTCCGCGTCGCGCGGCTCGCCTTCGAGTTCCGCCAGGCGTTCAACAAGGACGTGGTGATCGACCTCATCTGCTACCGCCGCCGCGGTCACAACGAGTCGGACAACCCGGCCTTCACCCAGCCGCTGATGTACGACCTGATCGACAAGAAGCGCTCGGTGCGCAAGCTCTACACCGAGTCCCTCATCGGTCGCGGCGACATCACCCTGGAAGAGGCCGAGCAGGCGCTCCAGGACTACCAGGGCCAGCTGGAGAAGGTCTTCACGGAGGTCCGCGAGGCCACCGCGCAGCCGGCCTCCGTGGAGCCCTCGGACCCGCAGGCCGAGTTCCCGGTCGCGGTGAACACCGCGGTCTCCGCGGAGGTCGTCAAGCGGATCGCCGAGTCCCAGGTCAACATCCCGGACAGCATCACCGTCCACCCGCGTCTGCTGCCGCAGCTCCAGCGCCGGGCGTCGATGGTCGAGGACGGCACGATCGACTGGGGCATGGGCGAGACCCTGGCCATCGGTTCGCTGCTCCTGGAGGGCGTCCCGGTCCGGCTCGCCGGCCAGGACTCCCAGCGCGGTACCTTCGGCCAGCGGCACGCGGTGATCATCGACCGTGAGACGGGCGACGAGTTCACCCCGCTGATGTACCTCTCCGAGGAGCAGGCGCGGCTGAACGTCTACAACTCCCTGCTCTCCGAGTACGCGGCGATGGGCTTCGAGTACGGCTACTCGCTGGCCCGCCCCGAGTCGCTGGTGATGTGGGAGGCGCAGTTCGGCGACTTCGTCAACGGCGCCCAGACGGTCGTGGACGAGTTCATCTCGTCGGCGGAGCAGAAGTGGGGCCAGACGTCCGGCGTCACCCTGCTCCTCCCGCACGGCTACGAGGGCCAGGGCCCGGACCACTCCTCGGCCCGCCCGGAGCGGTTCCTCCAGCTCTGCGCCCAGAACAACATGACGGTCGCGATGCCGACGTCGCCGTCGAACTACTTCCACCTCCTGCGCTGGCAGGTGCACAACCCGCACCACAAGCCGCTGGTCGTCTTCACCCCGAAGTCGATGCTGCGCCTGAAGGCCGCGGCGGCGAAGGCGGAGGAGTTCACCACGGGCCAGTTCCGCCCGGTCATCGGCGACGCCTCGGTCGACCCGGCGGCCGTGCGGAAGGTCGTCTTCTGCGCGGGCAAGGTCTACTACGACCTGGAGGCCGAGCGTCAGAAGCGCGGTGTCACGGACACGGCGATCATCCGCATCGAGCGCCTGTACCCGCTGCCGGGTGCCGAGCTCCAGGCCGAGATCGCCAAGTACCCGAACGCCGAGAAGTACCTGTGGGCCCAGGAGGAGCCGGCGAACCAGGGCGCGTGGCCGTTCATCGCCCTGAACCTCATCGACCACCTGGACCTGGCGGTCGGCGCGGACGTCCCGCACGGCGAGCGCCTGCGCCGCATCTCGCGGCCGCACGGGTCGTCCCCGGCGGTCGGTTCCGCGAAGCGGCACCAGGCCGAGCAGGAGCAGCTGGTGCGTGAGGTGTTCGAGGCGTAACCGCCCTCGCAAGCCGTACGCGGCCGGGCCGCACCCCTCTCGTGGGGGGTGCGGCCCGGCCGTTTTCGCGCACTTATCCTTGACGGCATGTACTTCACGGACCGTGGCATCGAAGAGCTGGAGAAGCGGCGCGGCGAGGAGGAGGTCACCTTCGAGTGGCTCGCGGAGCAGCTGCGCACCTTCGTCGACCTGAACCCGGACTTCGAGGTTCCGGTGGAGCGGCTGGCGACGTGGCTGGCCCGGCTGGACGACGACGAGGACGACGAGTAGCGGTCCGGCGGCGAGCCGGGGTCAGCGGTCCTTGTGAGGGCGCCTCCGCGGAGGCGCCCTTCGGTGTTTCCGGCGGGGGCCTGGTGGGCCGGGGCAGCAGGCGCGCGGTCGGACGGGTCGGGGCTCGCGGGCGGGCCACTCGCGGGGGCCGGGCGTGCGGGCGGGCCACTCGCGGGGGCCGGGCGTGCGGGCGGGCTTCTCGCGGGGGCGGGCCTTTCGCGGGGGCGTGCCGCTCCTGCGGGAGAGTCAGTCGCGCGGGCGGGTCACGTCGTACGCCAGTCCGAGCGCGCCGTGGGCGAGCAGCAGCGCGCCCGCCGTGAGCCAGCCGCCGCTGCGGTGGCGCAGGCCCCAGAGCGCGAGCGGGAGCCCCGCCGCCACCTGGGTCAGGGCGAGGGCGCGGGCCTTGGGCGTGCCCGCCCAGGGGAGCCAGGGGCCGAGCCGGCTCACGTCGACGGCGTCCAGTTCCGCGCGGACCGTCTCGCGCCAGCCGCCCGGCCACTCGACGGGGCGGACGCCGGGTTCGGCCCGCGCCGACTCACGGAGGCGGCCGGCGGACTCGCCGGGGACGAGGCCCGCGGGCAGGGCGACGCCCGCGCGCGTGAGGACGGCCAGCAGACCGCCGAGCCGGGCCCGGGCGTCGGTGCCGGGTTCCGGCCGGGTGAGCGCCTCCAGCGACTCCATGTCCCGTACGGGGTCCAGGCCCAGCCGGGTGGCGAAGGTGTGCATGGCCTCGTCCTCGCCGGCCGGGGTGCCGTTGCCGAGCCAGATGTATCCGACGGGACGGCGGAAGCCGGACGCGAGGGTGAAGCCGGCGCGGTCCTCGTCCCACCACAGGGCGAGCACGGGCCAGGGCGCGCCCACCGCCAGGGCGCCGGCCCAGCCGGTGAGCACGCGGTCGACCGGTTCGCCGTCCTCGGTCCAGGGCTCGCCCTCGGGGACGAGCAGGCTCCACTCCTCGCCCGCAGGCGTGAGCAGCATGGGCCGGCGCAGGAGATGGGCGACCGGGGCGACCGGGTCCGGATCCGCCCGGCACAGCAGGAAGGCTCCGGTGGCGAGACCTCCGGAGGGTGGACCGGTGCGGGGGGATGCCGACGACATGGTCACACGCTAGGTCGATGTGCGGCGGTTGGTCATGTTCGACGGTCCGGATGCTCCCCGAAAGGGTGTCTTGACTTTCACCGGGCGCGATATATCGTGAATGAGAGAAGACGCGATATGGCGTGTTGCTACGGGGAGGTCGTCACCATGTCCGAGTGGTCCGTCGCGGAGCCGACGAAGCTCACCTTCGACGATCCGGTGCGAGTGCTGCACGTCCGGATCGTCAACGGAACGGTGAACGTGGTGGGCACCGAGGAGGGTTCCGCCCGCCTGGAGGTCTCGGAGATCGAGGGCCCGCCCCTGGTGGTGAGCCAGGAGGACGGCACCCTCACCGTCGCCTACGACGACCTGCCCTGGAAGGGCTTCCTGAAGTGGCTGGACCGCAAGGGCTGGCGGCGCAGCGCCGTGGTCTCCCTGGCGGTCCCGGCGGACACCCGTGTGGAGGTCGGTGTGGTCGGCGCGGGCGCCGTGGTCTCCGGGCTGAGCGGGACCTCGGTGGTGAAGGGCGTCACCGGGGACACCACGCTGGTCGGGGTCTCGGGGGCGGTGCGCGCCGACACGGTCTCCGGGAATCTGGAGGCGCAGGCGGTCACCGGCGATCTGCGCTTCAACTCCGTCTCCGGGGACCTCACGGTGGTGGAGGGGTCGGGGCCCTCGGTGCGCGCGGACTCGGTGAGCGGCTCGATGATCGTCGACCTCGATCCGGACGGGCCGACGGACGTCAGACTGACCAGCGTCTCCGGCGAGATCGCCATCCGGCTCCCCCAGCCGGCGGACGCCGACGTCGAGGCCAACACCGCCAGCGGCACCATCTCCAACGCCTTCGACGGGCTCCGCGTGCACGGCCAGTGGGGCGCCCACAAGGTCACCGGCCGGCTGGGCGCGGGCAACGGCAAACTGCGGGCCACCACGGTCTCCGGCTCCATCGCCCTGCTGCGGCGGCCACCCCGGGAGGAGGAACCCTGGGACGCGGAGGCCTGGGAGGACGCCCCGGCGGAGAGCGGACCGGCCGAGCCGGGGGAGAATTCCGACTCCGGCCGGGACAACCAGCCCCCCACCGCAGCCGACCCGGCCGACGGCACGACCGACAAGAAGGTGCTCTGACATGCCTCCCGTCTTCGCCCACGGCCGCCTGCGCCTGTATCTGCTGAAGCTGCTGGACGAGGCCCCGCGCCACGGCTACGAGGTGATCCGCCTGCTGGAGGAGCGCTTCCAGGGCCTGTACGCGCCGTCGGCGGGCACCGTCTACCCCCGCCTGGCGAAGCTGGAGAGCGAGGGCCTGGTCACCCACACCACCGAGGGCGGCCGCAAGGTGTACGCCATCACCGACGCGGGGCGGGCCGAGCTGGCCGACCGCAGTGGTGAACTGGCCGATCTGGAACTGGAGATCCGGGAGTCGGTCGCGGAGCTCGCCGCCGAGATCCAGGCCGATGTGCGGGGCGCGGCCGGGGATCTGCGGCGTGAGATGCGGGCGGCGGCCTCCGAGGCCCGCCGGGGCGAGGGCGCCAAGGGCGACTCCCCCTTCGGCGACTTCTCGGACTTCGCCGACAAGGAGGCGTGGCGCGCGGCCAAGGAGGAGATGCGGCGCGCCAAGCAGGAGTGGAAGGAGCAGGCGCGGCGGGCCAAGGACGAGAGCCGGCGCGCCCGCGAGGAGGCCCAGCGCGCCCGGCGCCAGGCCAAGGAGGCCCAGGACCGGGCCCGCGACCAGGCCCAGGAGGAGATGCAGCGCATCGCCAAGCGGGTCCAGGACCATGTGCAGGACCACTTCACGCGGGGCGACTGGCCGACCGGGGTGCGCGAGGGCCTGTCGGAACTGGCCAAGGAGTTCGGCGAGTTCGGCAAGGAGTACGGCAAGGACTTCGGCTTCGGCCGCCCCACCGCCACCCGGGCGGACCGCTCCGGCAGCCCGGACGTCTCCGGCACCCCGGAGGACTTCCCCGCCGACTACGAACCGTCCTGGTCCCACGAGCCCTCCACCGGGGACCCCACCCGCGACCTGGACCGCCTCCTGGACCGCTTCCGCGACGACATCCGAGACGCGGCCCGCGACCACGGCATCACCCAGGCCCAACTCCAGGAAGCCCGCCACCACCTCTCCACAACAGCAGCCCGCATAGCAGCACTCCTACACACCCCCACCCCCTGACCCACCCCCTCGCGCCCCCCAACGAAGGGGGCGCGAGGGCCCTCCTCAAACCCCCACCCACCACCCCCTCAGCAGCGCGAGGAACCCCGCGCCCAGCCGCAACGCCCCCACACCCAACAACCCACCAACACACCCACACACCCAGGGGCGCGGGGAACTGCGCGACCAGCCACGACGCCGCCGCACCTGACCAGCCAGCCCCCGGCCATCACTCCCTAAAGGGGCGCGGGGAACTGCGCGACGAGCCACAACGGCCCCGCACCCAACACCGTCACCCCGCCTTCGCCTCCCCCACCCCATACAGCACCCGCGTCACCCCCGCGTTGGTCACACCATGACCCGCCAGAACCTCCCCCGACACCCCCGGCCGAGCAGTCAGCGCCAGCAAAATGTGCTCGTCACCGATATGCCGATCCCGACGCGCGACAGCAATCCGCAACGACCGCTCCAGCACATCGCGAGCCTCCTTGCCGAAGAACCGCCGCCCGAACCACCGCCCCCCACCCGTGCGCTCACCGGACATCGCACCGACGCCGTGCACCTCCTCCACCCGAGCGACGATCTCGGCGACATCGATACCGAGCCCCGCGAGAGCGTCGGCCTCCGCCTGGGAGAGCCCAGCCCGACGCCGCGCCTCCGCAAGCCCCTCCCGTACCTCGTCCCCCCGCTCCGCAAGTCCCAGCGCGGCAAGCGCGAAGGAGGCCCGGCTCCCCTCCCTGTCCAGCAGCGCGAGCAACATGTGCTCGGCATCCACCGTCCCGGCCCCCGACCGTTCCGCATGCTCGATCGCGCCCGTCACCACAGCCCGGGCATCCTTCGTGAACCGCTCGAACATCAATGCCTCCCGTACTTCTTGTGCACGGCCTGCCTGCTGACCCCGAGTTCCGCGGCGATCTCCTGCCACGACCACCCCTGATTGCGCGCACTGCGCACCTGAACCGCCTCCAGTTGCTCCAGCAGCCGGCGCAACGCGGCCACGGCACGAAGGCCGACCCTCGGATCACGGTCACCCGCCCGCTCGGCGAGATCGGTTGCCTCACTCATACCGTCAACCTAGATTGACAACCGAAGGCATGTCAACCCCGGTTGACATGCCGGACGCGAAAGAACGCGAAGAACGCGAAAAACACGAAGAAGGCGGGCCCGGAACCACCCGGACCCGCCTGACAAGAACCAGCTATGACGCTCAGGAGTTGGCGAGCACGATCTTGCCGAACTGGTCACCCGAGGCAATCCGTTCGAAGCCCTCACGCGCACGGTCCATCGGCAGCACCTCGTCGATGACGGGGCGCACACCGGTGGCGGCACAGAAGGAGAGGAGGTCCTCCAACTCGTCCTTGGTGCCCATCGTGGAGCCGACGACCTTCAGCTCCAGGAAGAAGATCCGGGTCAGCTCGGCGTGCGAGGGCCGGTCACCGCTGGTGGCGCCGGAGATGACGACCGTGCCGCCGGGCCGGAGGGACTTGACCGAGTGCGACCAGGTGGCGGCGCCGACGGTCTCGATGACGGCGTCCACCCGCTGCGGCAGCCGCGCCCCGGGCTCCACGGCCTCCACGGCGCCGAGTTCCAGCGCCCGCTTGCGCTTGGCCTCGTCGCGGCTGGTGGCGAAGACACGCAGCCCCGCGGCCTTCCCGAGCACGATGGCGGCCGTGGCGACACCGCCGCCGGCGCCCTGCACCAGGACGGAGTCACCGGGACGTACCCCGGCGTTGGTGAAGAGCATCCGGTACGCCGTCAGCCAGGCCGTGGGCAGACAGGCCGCCTCGGCGAAGGACAGCTCCTTGGGCTTGGGCAGGATGTTCCAGGACGGCACGGCGACCTGCTCGGCGAAGGTCCCCTGGTAGTGCTCGGTGAGGATCGAGCGGGGCTCCCGCGGGCCCACGCCATGGCCGCTCTGGCCGATGACGGAGTGCAGGACGACCTCGTTGCCGTCCTCGTCGACGCCGGCGGCGTCGCAGCCGAGGATCATCGGCAGCTTGTCCTCCGCGAGGCCCACGCCACGCAGGGACCACAGGTCGTGGTGGTTGAGGGAGGCGGCCTTGACGTTGACGACGCTCCAGCCGGGGCGGGCCTGGGGGGCGGGTCGCTCCCCCAACTCAAGGCCGGTGAGCGGCTGGTCGCGGTCGATTCGGGCGGCGTAGACGGCGAACATGACCTTGACGATAGGCCCGCGCCCACGACTGCGGAACCAGCCGCGACTGTGAGACACACCCTCTTGTGCTCGACCGGAACAGGGCCCGCAACCACCCGCCCAGCCCCTGCTCCACCGGAACAGGGGCCGCAACCACCCACCCGGTCCAACCCCCGGGTAAAAACTCACCGCGGCCCGGCACCCGGACTGCTCCGTCTCCCCAACACCCCGCCGGGAAGACGAACCGACCCCGGCCGGAAGTCCGGCCGGGGTCGGTTCGATCGCTACGCGTCGCGGAGTCACCGGGTGACCGAGGTGCCCCGCTGAAGCACCGCAGGTCCTAGCGTCGGGCGACACCCTCCGCACGGGCCGCCGCGGCGACGGCCGCCGTGACGGCCGGGGCCACCCGCTCGTCGAACGGGGACGGGATGACGTAGTCCGCGGCGAGGTCGTCGCCGACCACCGACGCCAGCGCCTCGGCCGCCGCGATCTTCATGCCCTCGGTGATCCGGGAGGCCCGGACCTGGAGGGCGCCCGCGAAGATGCCGGGGAACGCGAGGACGTTGTTGATCTGGTTCGGGAAGTCCGACCGGCCGGTCGCCACGACGGCCGCGTACTTGTGCGCGACCTCGGGGTGGACCTCGGGGTTCGGGTTGGCCATGGCGAAGACGAAGGCGCCCTGAGCCATGGAGGCCACCGCGGACTCCGCGACGGTGCCGCCGGAGACGCCGATGAAGACGTCGGCGCCGGCCAGCGCGTCCTCCAGGGAGCCCGTGAGCCCCGCCTTGTTGGTGAACCCGGCGACCTCGCGCTTCACATCGGTCAGATCCGCACGGTCCGCCGAGATGATGCCCTTGCGGTCGGCGAGCGCCACATCGCCGATGCCGGCCTCGACCAGCATCTTCGCGATGGCGACACCGGCCGCCCCGGCGCCCGAGATGACCGCCCGGAGCTGCCCGATCTCCCGCCGGCTCAGCCGCGCGGCGTTCCGCAGCGCGGCCAGCGTCACGACGGCCGTGCCGTGCTGGTCGTCGTGGAAGATCGGGATGTCCAGCCGCTCCTGGAGCCGGCGCTCGATCTCGAAGCACCGCGGTGCCGAGATGTCCTCCAGGTTCACGCCGCCGAAGGAGGGCGCGAGACGGACCACGGTCTCGACGATCTCGTCGACCCCGGTGCAGTCCAGCGCGATCGGCACCGCGTCCACGCCGCCGAACTGCTTGAACAGAATCGCCTTGCCCTCCATCACCGGGAGGGATGCCTCGGGACCGATGTCCCCGAGGCCCAGCACGGCCGTACCGTCCGTGACGACGGCGACGACCGACGACTTCCAGGTGTAGTCATGGACGAGCTCGGGCTGCTCGGCGATGGCGCTGCACACCTTCGCCACGCCGGGCGTGTACGCGAGGGACAGGTCGTCCTTGTCGCGGACCGGCACGGTGGCTTGCACTGCCATCTTGCCGCCGCGGTGCAGCGCGAACGCGGGATCGAAGGAATCGAGGGGCTCCGCCCCTCCGTCCTGACCCGTATCGCTGTCGCTGCGAGGATTGACGATCTCCGCTGCCACTTTGTCTGACCCCTTAAGTATTCATGGTTTGAGGGTGACCACTCCCAGGTGAGGGGTGGGCGGGCACCGCGCACGGCCCGGCTACCGATACGTACGGTCAGCCGCGGGCGTATACGCGACGGGCGCGCCGCACACGCGCCCTGAGCCCCGGATGAGGGGTGTAAAGCACCTTCTTACCGGACGGACGGCGTCGAGGACGAGTCCAAATGGTGCAAGCTCACATGCCGGAGCGAAGAACGATCATCGATCACCGCATAGCGGTGACATGAATCATGCGACGTCATCAGGACAAATGACCGACTACGCTTGACGTGCACTCGGCTTGTACTCAAGTGCGGAGCGGGCAGCACGCCCCGATCGTCCGCAGCGTCCGATGCACCGAAGATCTTCCTGCCGGAAGGGGAGATTCCCGTAGAAGGTCCGGCCGCGATGTACCGACCTGCTCTGGTTCGCGGTTCACCTGTTATCCGATTTTGACATGGCGGGCCCCCTGGATAGCTCCGTCCGAATGGCAAGATGCCGTAATCACACGAGGTCGCGACACTCGAAGACGTGTGCTCTCGTCGACCCAAGACCCAGGGCACCTGCCGAACCCATCGGCAGGGGCCGGCCCCATCGGCAACTCCACCCATCCGCCGGAGGAACCCACCATGACCGCACGCACCACCCGTCGTACGACCGCCACGCGCTCCCGCCTGGCCGCGGTCGGCTCGATCGCGGTCGCAGGCGCCCTGATTCTCACCGGCTGCGGCGACCAGACCAAGGACAGCGGCAGCGACAGCGACAGCGGGACCAAGAGCTCGGCGCCGCTCGCCGACAAGCTGCCCGCGGCCATCGCCGACAAGGGCGTCATCAAGGTCGGCTCGGACATCGCCTACGCGCCCGTGGAGTTCAAGGACGACTCCGGCAAGACGGTCGGTATCGACCCCGACATCGCCGCGGCGATGGGCGAGCAGCTCGGCGTGAAGTTCGAGTTCCAGAACGCCACCTTCGACACGCTGATCGGTGGTCTGGCCTCCAACCGGTACGACATCGCCATGTCGGCGATGACGGACACGAAGGACCGCCAGGAGGGCATCGACGGCGACACCGGCAAGAAGGTCGGCGAGGGCGTCGACTTCGTCGACTACTTCACCGCCGGTGTCTCGCTGTACACCAACAAGGGCGACAGCCAGGGCATCAAGACCTGGGACGACCTGTGCGGCAAGACGATGGCCGTGCAGCGCAACACCTTCTCCCACGACCTCGCCAAGGACCAGGCGAAGAAGTGCAAGGAGGACGGCAAGCAGGAACTCAAGATCGAGGACTTCGCGACCAACCCGGAGGCCGAGACCCGGATGCGCTCCAAGGGCGCCGACGTGGTCTCCGCCGACTTCCCGGTCGCCGCGTACTCGGTCAAGACCTCGGGCGGCGGCGACTACTTCGAGATCGTCGGTGACCAGGTCGAGGCGGGCCCCTACGGCATCGCCGTGTCCAAGGACGACGCCGAGCTGCGCGACGCGCTCCAGGCCGCCGTCCAGGCCATCATCGACAACGGCGAGTACGAGAAGATCATCTCCAAGTGGGGCGTCGAGGACGGCGCGATCACCGAGGCCAAGATCAACGGCGGCTCCTGACCCCGTCTCGCACCACCGTTCTGAAAGGCTCCACCCGTGACTGTTGACGTCAATAAGACGGACGGTCCCGCGGACCCCACGCCGTCCGCCGGCCCGGAGGCCATCAAGGCCATCCCGGTCCGGCACCCGGGACGTTATGTGTCCGCGGCCCTGGCGATCGTCATCCTCGGCTCGATCGTCTACGCCTTCGCGCAAGGCAACATCAACTGGGACGCGATCCCCGAGTACTTCTTCGACGACCGCATCATGCACGGCGTCTGGAACACGCTGCTGCTCACCGTTCTCTCCATGGTGATCGGCATCGCGGGCGGCATCCTGCTCGCCGTCATGCGCCTGTCGACGAACCCGGTGACCTCGTCGATCGCATGGTTCTACATCTGGTTCTTCCGGGGCACCCCGGTCCTGGTCCAGCTCTTCGTCTGGTTCAACCTCGGCCTGGTCTTCGAGTACATCAACCTCGGCCCGGTCTACAAGGACTACTGGTCGTCCTTCATGACGCCGTTGCTGACGGCGCTGCTCGGACTCGGCCTCAACGAGGCCGCGTACATGGCGGAGATCTGCCGTGCCGGTCTGCTCTCGGTCGACGAGGGCCAGACCGAGGCGTCCCACGCCCTCGGCATGAGCCACACCAAGACGCTGCGCCGGATCGTCATCCCGCAGGCGATGCGCGTGATCGTCCCGCCGACGGGCAACGAAGTCATCAACATGCTGAAGACGACCTCGCTCGTCTCGGCGGTGCAGTTCGCCGACCTGTTCAAGGAGGCGCAGGACATCGGCCAGAACGCGGGCTCCACGGTGGAGATGTACTTCCTCGCCGCCGCCTGGTACCTGATCATGACCTCGATCCTCAGCGTCGGCCAGTACTACATCGAGCGGCACTACGCGCGCGGTTCCTCGCGCACCCTGCCCCCGACGCCGCTCCAGCGTTTCAAGGCAGCCGTGCTGCCCTACCGCCGCCCGAAGGGAGTCACGGCATGACCGACGTGACGAAGCAGCCCTCTGCGGACGCGGTGTCCACCCAGGCCATGGTGAAGGCCGAGGGCGTGCACAAGTCGTTCGGCCACGTCGATGTCCTCAAGGGCATCGACCTGGAGGTCAGGACCGGCGAGGTGTTCTGCCTCATCGGGCCCTCCGGTTCGGGCAAGTCCACCTTCCTGCGGTGCATCAACCACCTGGAGAAGATCAACGCCGGTCGGCTGTACGTCGACGGTTCGCTGGTCGGGTACCGCCAGAAGGGTGACAAGCTCTACGAGCTGAAGGACAGCGAGGTCGCGCGCCAGCGCCGGGACATCGGCATGGTGTTCCAGCGGTTCAACCTGTTCCCGCACATGACGGCCGTCGAGAACGTCATGGAAGCGCCCATCCAGGTCAAGGGCGCGAAGAAGGCGCAGGCCAGGGAGCGGGCGCGGGATCTGCTGGAGAAGGTCGGCCTCGGCGACAAGGCCGGCAACTACCCCTCGCAGCTCTCCGGCGGTCAGCAGCAGCGTGTGGCCATCGCCCGTGCGCTGGCGATGGACCCCAAGCTGATGCTGTTCGACGAGCCGACCTCGGCCCTGGACCCGGAGCTGGTCGGTGACGTCCTCGACGTCATGCGCGACCTCGCCGAGTCCGGTATGACGATGGTCGTCGTGACCCACGAGATGGGCTTCGCCCGCGAGGTGGGCGACAACCTGGTCTTCATGGACGGCGGTGTGGTCGTCGAGTCCGGCAACCCGCGCGACGTCCTGACGGACCCGCAGCACGAGCGGACGAAGGCGTTCCTGTCGAAGGTCCTCTGACACGGGTGAAGGTCCTCTGACGCAGATGCGCCGAGGGGCGGTACGGGATTCCCGTACCGCCCCTCGGCCGTTCGCGGCGGCCGCTACTTCAGGGCCAGCAGCAGCGTGTCCGAGGGCGAGCACCACACCGGGCGGGCCTCGGCGAAGCCCTTCTCGCGCAGGACGCGCGCGTGCCAGGCGGGGGACGGCATGTCGCCGTCGGCGTGCTCGCCGTAGATCTCGAAGCGGCGGGCGGTGGGCCCGGCGAGGACGGGGTCCTCACCGGCCAGCCGCCACCAGTCGGCCCAGTCCAGGGCGCCGTCCCGCTTGGCCTCGTCCATGCGCGTGTGCCGCAGGGTCCGCTCGGCCGCGTTGATCCGGGGCGTGGTGTCGTCGATCATGTGGTCGGCGTTCATGAAGACACCGCCGTCCCGGACCAGCCCTGCGACCCGGCCGTACAGGTCCGCGAGGGGTTCGCTGTGCAGCCAGTGCAGTGCGGTGGCGGTCAGCACGGCGTCGTACGAGTCGTGCGGCAGCTTCGCCGTCCAGTCGGGGTCCTTGAGGTCGGCGGTGACGAAGGCGGTCCGTCCGTCGCCGGCGAAGGTGCCCTCGGCGATGGCGAGCAGCGCCGGGTCGAGGTCGACCCCGGTGCTGGTGGCGCCGGGCAGCCGGGCGAGCAGCCGGGCCGTGATGGAGCCGGTGCCGCAGGCCAGGTCGAGCACCCGGGGCTCCGGTCCGACGAGCGCCTCGACCATGTCCAGCATGATCCGGAAGCGTTCCTCCCGGTCCGGCATGTACCACTCCTGCTGCCGGTCCCAGCTCTCCTGCCAGGCCGGCCAGTCGGTTCCGGTACCGATCGTCATGGAAGCCCTCTCCTCGGACGCATGCGTAATACCCTGGAAGCACGACCAGCTGTTACCCCGACCGCACCACGACCATAGAACGCCTCCGTAAGGACTACAAGTGGAACTGGCCTATTACTCGGACTACGCGGTGCGTCTCGTCAACAGCGAGGACCCCGCCCGGGGCAAGGACACGCTGACGTCGGTGGAGGCCGTCCGCGACCTGTTCGGCGCGAACCAGTCGGCGGCCCGCCGCGCCACGGAGTCGGACGTCACCCGCTTCCGCTCGGTGCGGGCCCGGCTGCGCGCGGTCTTCGAGGCGGCGGACGACGGCGACGAGACCCTCGCGGTGGACCTGCTGAACTCCCTGCTGCTGGAGTTCCCGGTCAGCCCGCAGATCTCCGGGCACGACTTCCGCGACGACGACGGCCGCCCGCTGTGGCACATGCACCTCGCCGACCACCCCTCGAACGCGACCACGGGGTACGCGGCGATCGCGGCGATGGGCCTCGCCTTCCACCTGACCGAGTACGGCGTGGACCGGCTGGGCCTGTGCGAGGCGGCGCCGTGCCGCAACGCCTACCTCGACACCTCGACCAACCGCTCCCGGCGCTACTGCTCCGACCGCTGCGCCACCCGCGCGAACGTGGCCGCCTACCGGGCCCGCAAACGCCTGGAGGCGACCCGCCCCGAGAGCACCGGCCGGACCGCGGACAGCGCCCAGAGCGCCACCGCCCACGGCGAACGCTGACCGTCCCGGCGCGGCCGGAACCGGGCCCGCACCCGGCCCAGCACCAGCTCCGCCGGGACCGTCCCGTAGTCCGTGCTGTCCCCGCCCGCGTACGTGTTGTCCCCGAGCACCCACCAGCCGCCCTCGCGGCGCTCGGCGGCCCGCTTGACGACCAGCAGGTCCTGCTGGAACGGATGGCGCAGGACCACCACGTCACCGGGCCGGATCCGGGCCCCGTAGTGCACCAGCAGCCGGTCCCCGTGGACCAGCGTGGGCACCATCGACGGCCCGGTCACCTCGGCCGGCCCGAAGGGCAGCAACGGCCGCCCGCGTTCGGTCTCCTGCGACAGTTCCGGCATCACCGGCACCTCCCCGGTCCTTTCCTCCACCAGTCTCAGTCTGACCCCGGACTTTTGTCCTAAGCCCGTGGGGGCCCCCGCGAAAAGCCGTCCCCCAGGGAGTAATGTCCCACCTGAGAAGACGATCACGAGGAAGGAATGCTCCATGCTTTCCCGCCTGTTTGCCCCCAAGGTGAAGGTCAGCGCCCACTGCGACCTGCCCTGCGGCGTGTACGACCCGGCCCAGGCCCGCATCGAGGCGGAGTCGGTCAAGGCCGTGCAGGACAAGATGGCCGCCAATGACGACCCGCACTTCCAGGCCCGTGCGACCGTCATCAAGGAGCAGCGCGCCGAGCTCGCCAAGCACCACGTGTCGGTCCTGTGGAGCGACTACTTCAAGCCCCCGCACTTCGAGAAGTACCCGGAGCTGCACCAGCTGGTCAACGACGCCCTGAAGGCGCTGTCGGCCGCGAAGGCGTCCACCGACCCGGCCACGGGCCAGAAGGCGCTGGACTACATCGCCCAGATCGACAAGATCTTCTGGGAGACCAAGAAGGCCTGATCCAGGACCTTTTCGGATCGCTCCGAGACCGGCGGTCGGTGCACCATCGCGGGTCGACGGGCATCCTCGCAGGGGCCCTGCCGCATGAGGCGGCAGGGCCCCTGCGTCCGTTCACCCGTGCGATGCTGGCGGGGTGAACACCGAGGATCTGGTCCGGCTGCGGCGGGCCCGCGACCGCATGGACCGCGAGTACACCGAGCCCCTCGACGTCACGGCGCTCGCCCGGACCGCGCTGATGTCCCCGGGCCACTTCCAGCGCAGCTTCCGCGCCGCCTACGGCGAGACCCCCTACGGCTATCTCATGACCCGCCGCATCGAGCGGGCCAAGGCGCTGCTGCGCCGCGGCGACCTCAGCGTGACGGAGGTCTGCATGGCGGTCGGCTGCACCTCCCTCGGCTCCTTCAGCGCGCGCTTCACCGAGCTGGTCGGCGAGACCCCGAGCGCCTACCGGGCCCGCTCGCACGAGGACACCGACGCCGTCCCGGCCTGCGTGGCCCGCCGCTTCACCCGGCCCCGGCGGAGGTAGCGGCCTAACCTGCCGTCATGGACATCAAGCTGAAGCAGTGCTTCCTCGCCGTCGACGACCACGACAAGGCCATCGCCTTCTACCGCGACGTCCTGGGCCTGGAGGTCCGCGGCGACGTCGGCTACGAGGGGATGCGCTGGGTGACCGTGGGCTCGCCGCTCCAGCCGGACGTGGAGATCGTGCTGGAGCCGCCGGCCGCGGACCCGGACACCTCCCCCGCCGACAAGGAGGTGATGGCGCAACTGCTCGCCAAGGGCGTGCTGCGCGGGGTCAACTTCACCACCTCCGACTGCGACGAGCTGTTCGAGCGGGTGCGGGAGTACGGCGCCGATGTGATCCAGGAGCCGACGGACCAGGCGTACGGGGTGCGCGACTGCGCGTTCCGGGACCCGGCCGGGAACATGCTGCGCTTCATGGAGCCGTCGAAGCGGGGCTGATTAGGATCGCGTCCATGACCATCCGCTGGACCTACGTCTTCGTCGACCGGCCCGCCGCGCGCTTCGGGCCGGCCTGCGACTTCTGGACCGCCGCGACCGGGACCGGGCTCTCCGAAACCCGGGGCGACCAGGGCGAGTTCGTGACGCTGCTGCCGGAGTCCGGCGACCCCTGCGTCAAGGTCCAGGGGGTCGCGGAGGGGGCGGGCGGCGCCCATCCGGACTTCGCGGTCGAGGACGTCACGGGCTTCGTGAAGGACGCGCTGCGGGCCGGGGCGGACCCGGTCGCCGAGCACGACGGCTGGGCCGTACTGCGTTCTCCGGCCGGGCAGTTGTTCTGCGCGGTGCCCTGGCGGGGAGAGGCCCGGCGGCCGCCCGTGGTGCGCGGCACCCGCCTCGACCAGATCTGCCTCGACGTCCCTCCCTCGCGCTACGACGCCGAAGTCGCCTTCTGGACGGCCCTGTTGCCCGAGTGGGAGGCGCTGCCGGGTTCGCTCCCGGAGTTCCACGTGGTCAGGCCGCCGGCCGGGCTGCCGGTGCGCGTACTGCTCCAGCGGCTCGGCGAGGAGCGTCCCGTCTCCGCCCACCTCGACCTGGCCTGCGCGGACCTCGACGCGAGCCTGGCCGAGCACGAGCGGCTCGGCGCCACCCTCGTGCACCGCGGGGCGCACTGGCGGGTCCTGCGCGACCCGGCCGGCGGCCTGTACTGCCTGACGGGCCGCGACCCCGTCACGGGCGGACTGCCGACCCCAGGCTCCTAGGGTGGCCGCCTAGGGTGCCGCCCACGGCTCCACCGCGACGACCGCGTCCAGCGGGATCGGCCCGTACACATGCGGGAACTCCTCGCCGCCGGGCTCCGCGGCCTCGTGGCGGACCGGTACGTCGAGGCGGGCGGGGTCCACGACCAGGACCACGAGGTCGTCCAGGTCCGCGTAGAAGGCGGCGGCCGTGCGCGGGAGCTGGGCCCGTGTCGAGCAGTGGACGAACCCCTCCTGGCGGAGGGTCCGGCCGCGGGTCGACATCTCGTACGTGCCCTTGGCCCGGGCGTCTTCCCACAGGGCGCGTTCGGTGAGGTGCAGGATCGGCTCGCTCATGGGTGCACGTTACGGCGTCAGCCGCGCCGCGCGCCCCCGCAGATACCGCTGCTCGGGCAGGCTCATGGTGAGCGCGGCCGCCGACTCGTAGGCGGCCCGCGCCCCGTTCGCGCCGCCCGTCGGGGCGGCTCTCACCGGGGACGTCGGAGCCGGTCCCGGGTTCTCGACACGGCGGGGCCGCGGTTCCCGGAGGAGTTTCCGCGCGCTCAGGTGCCGCTCGCGGCGGGTTCCTCCGGCTCCTCCGGGCGGTCCGGCTGCGGCGGGGCCTCGTGGGCCCCTCCGATCTCGCTGAGCCGCTGGTGGTGGTGAAGGTGCTTGTGGGTCTTGTGCCGCTCCTGGGGGACTTCGTCGGTGCCCTGCACGACGAACGCCTCGCAGGTGGCGTTGCGGCAGGGACCGGCCACCCAGCGCGGTACCCACGCGCCCAGCGTCTTATGACGCCGGACGACCGTTTCGACGGACTGTCCGCAGGCGGGACAGGCGTGTCCTTCGCTGTCCATGAACTCAGGGTAGGCCGGTCGGCGCTTCCGTGCGTAGGGGCGGACCAGCGCTCCGTCACCGGACGCGGGCGCGCCCTCGCCGTGGGCCCTGTCTAGGACCGGCCCCGGCCGTCGCCGCGGGGTTCGCGCCACATCGGGAACATCTGCGGGCCCTCCGGCAGGTCGAGGGGGCTGCCGAGGAGCTCGAAACCGAGCCGCTCGTACAGGGCGCGGCTGCGGGCGCTGCTGGCCTCCAGGTAGGCGGGGACACCCTGGCCGTCGCAGCGGTCGAGCACGGTGCCGATGAGGGCGGTGCCGACGCCCTCCCCCTGCCGGCCGGGTGAGACGCCGATCATCCAGAGGTATTCGTGGGCCCGGTCGGCGGGGTGGATCCGGGCGGTGAGCCGGCCGATCAGCTCCACCCGCTCGTTCGCCGGGTCGACCGCCTCCCGCACCTGGGCGGGCCCGTCGTCGTCGGCGTCGTGCTCTCCGGCGGGCGTGGGCATCCACAGCGCGCAGCCCGAGCCGTCCTCCGCGAGGTCGATCCGCCCGGCGGCGAGGACGATGTCGGTGAAGGCGGCCATCAGCCGGTGGTGGGTGGCCCGCCGGTACTCGGCGCCGGGGAAGACCCAGCCGCTGACCGGGTCGTCCTGGAACGCCTCGTCCAGCAACCGCACCACCGTCTCGCGGTCCGCCTCGGTCGCCGTCCGGATCGCCACGCCCATGTCCCCGCCCCTTCGCCTCAACCGGCCTTGATCGTAGGGGGGTTGACGGCACCGCGGTGGGGGCCGCGGAAGATTGACGGGATTGCGCACCGCGCCGGGGGGTGAGGCACGGGCCCCGCACACCGTGGGGATGTGCGGGACCCATGAGGCCGGATCCGGTGGCCGTGCGGGGTCAGGAGCCGCACGGCCACCGGTCCGGGGTCTTCAGGTGCTGCGCCGGGTGACGAACTCGGCGAGCGCCAGCAGGCCGCCCGCCGACTCCGGTTCGGGCACCACCCGGGCCAGCTCCTGCATCGCGCGGGCCATCCGGTCGGCGGCCTGGACCTGCGCCCAGTCACGGCCGCCCGCCTGTTCCACGGCCAGCGCGGTGCGCGCGGTCTCCTCCTCCGCCGCCAGACCGCTCCGGCCGTACGGCACCTCGTACAGCCGGGCCAGCTCGGCCGCCGCCGGGGTGCCGGAGGTGAGGGCGGCGACGACCGGCAGCGACTTCTTGCGGGCGGCGAGGTCCGCGCCGGCCGGCTTTCCGGTGCGCATCGGATCTCCCCATATGCCGATGACGTCGTCGATGAGCTGGAAGGCGAGCCCGGCCTCGCGGCCGAAGGCGTCCATCGCCGCCACCTCCTCCGCCGTCGCGCCGGCGTACAGCGCGCCGAGGGCGCAGGCGCAGCCCAGCAGGGCTCCGGTCTTGGCCTCGGCCATGGCGAGCGCCTCGTCGAGGCGGACCTCGGCGCAGGCCCGTTGCTCCATGGCCGTGTCCGCGTGCTGGCCCTCGCACAGTTCGATGACACAGGAGGCGAGCAGGGCGGCGGCCGCGGGGGCCGCCGGATGCGGGTCCTGGGCGAGCAGACGCAGGGCGAGTGCCTGGAGTGCGTCCCCGGCGAGGATCGCGTCGGCGTCGCCGAACACGGTCCAGGCGGTGGGCCGGTGGCGGCGGGTGGTGTCCCGGTCCATCACGTCGTCGTGCAACAGCGTGAAGTTGTGGACCAGTTCGACCGCGGCGGCGGCCCGTCCCGCCGCCCGGCGGGCCGCGGGACCGCCGAGCGCCTCGGCCGCGGTGAGGACGAGCGCCGGCCGGATCGCCTTGCCGGCGTTGCCCGCCGCGGGTGTGCCGTCCGCGTGCTGCCATCCGAAGTGGTAGAGCGCGACACGGCGCATGGTGCCCGGCAACGAGTCGACGGCTGACCGCAGTTCGGGGTCGACGAAGCCTCGCGCGCGCTCCAGGATCGCCGTGGCCTCCTGGCCATCGACCGGCCCGGCTCCGGCGTGCGTCTGGGTCCCGATGGGCTTCCGCCTTTCACGCGTCTGGGTCGGTCGCCGTACCCCGAGGGTGTACCCGCCCCGGAGGGCGGGAACACCGGTTGCCCCGGGCTGGGTCACCGCCAGCGCCCGATCTCGACGTTCTCCAGCACGCCGAGCGCGTCCGGGACGAGGACCGCGGCCGAGTAGTAGGCGGTCACCAGGTAGTTGATGACGGCCTGTTCGTTGATGCCCATGAACCGCACCGACAGGCTCGGCTCGATCTCGTCGGGGATGCCCGCCTGCTGGAGCCCGATGACGCCCTGTTCGGACTCGCCGGTGCGCATGGCGATGATCGAGGTGGTGCGGGCCTCGGTGACCGGGATCTTGTTGCACGGGAAGACCGGCACCCCGCGCCAGGTGGGGATGCGGTTGCCCGCCATCTCGACGGTCTCGGTGACCAGTCCGCGCTTGTTGAGCTCACGGCCGAACGCGGCGATGGCGCGCGGGTGGGCGAGGAAGAACTTGGTGCCGCGGCGGCGGCTGAGCAGTTCGTCCATGTCGTCGGGGCCGGGCACGCCGTCGTGCGGCTGGATCCGCTGGTCGTACTCGCAGTTGGTGAGCAGCCCGAACTCGCGGTTGTTGATGAGCTCGTGCTCCTGGCGCTCCTTGAGCGCCTCGACCGTCAGCCGCAGCTGCTGCTCGGTCTGGTTCATCGGCTGGTTGTAGAGGTCGGCGACGCGCGAGTGGATGCGCAGCACGGTCTGGGCGATGCTCAGTTCGTACTCGCGGGGGCTGGCGTCGTAGTCGACGAAGGTGTGCGGGATGTCCGGCTCGCCGCTGTGGCCGGCCGCGAGGTCGATCTCCTTCTCGCCGTACTTGTTGCCGCGCTGGGCCGGGATCGAGCGCTGTTCCTCCAGGTGTGCGCGCAGGGACTCGGCGCGCTCCGCGACCTGTTCGACGTCGTCGCGGGAGAGGACGAGGAGGGTGCACGCGGTGACCGTGCGGACCGTGTACTCCCAGATGGCGTCCGGCGCCAGCAGCGACTGCTCGCCGAGGTGGGCGCCGTCGGCGAGCACGCCGAGGGACTCGTCGTCGCCGTACGGGCCGGTGCCGACCTTCTCCACGCGGCCGTGCGCCAGCAGGTACACCTCGTCCGCGGGGCTGCCGAACGAGGCGAGCACCTCGCCGGCGGCGAGTTCCCGCTGCTGGCAGCGCCGGGCCAGTTCGGTGAGCACGTCCTGGTCGTCGTAGGTGCGCAGTGCCGGCAGTTCGCCCAGCTCGGCAGGGATGACCTCGACGCGGTCCCCGGTCTTCACGAAGGTGATACGGCCGTCCCCCACGGCGTAACTGAGGCGGCGGTTGACCCGGTAGGTACCGCCCTGCACGTTCACCCACGGCAGCATGCGCAGCAGCCAGCGCGAGCTGATCTCCTGCATCTGGGGTGCGGACTTGGTCGTGGTGGCCAGGTTCCGCGCGGCGGCAGTGCCGAGACTCTGCTGCGGCCTGCTCTCGTCAGTGCGGATCTCTTCGCCTACCGACATAAGGAATTGCCCTCCCGGTCATGCACCGACGCCGTTCGGCGCCGGGCATCGAATCGCAGGACCAAGCCTTCCTCACGGAGCGTGCCGGTGCTATTACACGAAAGAGCGGGAATGGATCACGGTGGACTGGGCAGATGCGCCGCGTTTGTCCACCGTGCCGGTTCCGCCCGGGGTCGTGGTCCCGGCTCCCCTCCGGGGTCCGGACCGCTCGCACGCTTGTCCCGCGCCGGGCGACAATGGTGCGGTGACCAGCCTCGACGCCCTCCGGCCCCGGCTCCCCTCGCCGCTCCAGGAACTCGTCGACGACCGGTTCGCACGCCGTGGCGTCCGGCTGCTCCTGAAGCGGGACGACCTGATCCACCCGGAACTCATCGGCAACAAGTGGCGCAAGCTCGCCCCGAACCTCACCGCCGCGGCCGGTCGGCCCGTGCTCACCTTCGGCGGCGCCTACTCCAACCATCTGCGGGCCACGGCCGCCGCCGGGCGGCTCCTCGGCCTCCCCACGACAGGCGTGGTCCGGGGCCAGGAACTCGCCGACCGCCCGCTCAACGACTCCCTGGCCCGGTGTGCGGCGGACGGCATGCGCCTGCACTTCGTCGACCGGGCGACGTACCGCCGCAAGGCCGAACCGGACGTCCTGGCCGCGGTGCTGCGCGCGGCGGACGCCGAGGGAGCCCACGTCGTCCCGGAGGGCGGCAGCAACGCCCTCGCCGTGCGCGGCTGCCGGGACCTCGGCGCGGAACTCCGCGGCCACGCCGACCTCGTCGCCCTCGCCTGCGGCACCGGCGGCACCCTCGCGGGCCTCGCCGCCGGACTCGCCCCCGGCCAGCGCGCCCTGGGCGTCCCGGTCCTCAAGGGCGGTTTCCTCGCCGGCGACATACAGGACCTGCAACACGAGGCCTTCGGCGGCCGTCGGGGCACCTGGACCCTCGACGACCGCTTCCACTGCGGCGGCTACGCCCGCAGCACGCCCGAACTCGACGCCTTCGCCGACGACTTCGAGCAGCGCCACGGCGTCCCCGTGGAACGGGTGTACGTCGCCAAACTGCTGTTCTGCCTGCTCACCCTGGCCGGGGAGGGCGCCTTCCCGCAGGGCACGACGGTCGCGGCCGTGGTGACCGGCCGCCCGTTCCCCCAGGCCCCTTCGCCTGACCCCTCACTCCGCCTCGCGGAACGCCGCGGCCTCCTCCAGGTCCAGGCGGCGGAGCAGGGTGCGGAGCATCTCGTCGTCGATGTAGCGGCCGTCGCGGAGTCTGACGAACACCTCGCGTTCGGCGCCGATCATCTCGCGGGACAGGCGCCGGTAGGTGTCGTCGACGGTCTCGCCGGTGACCGGGTTGACCTGGCCGAGGCGCTCCCAGACGGCGTTGCGCCGGCGTTCCAGGACCGTGCGCAGGCGGTCGGCGAGCGGTTGGGGCAGGGTGTTGCGCTCGTCGGTGAGGAGTTCGTCCAGCCGCCGTTCGGCGGCCCGTGACGCCTGCGCCTGGGCGTTGGCCTCGGCGAGGGTCTCGGCCTGCACGTCACGGCCCGGCAGCTTCAGCAGGCGGATCAGCGGCGGCAGGGTGACGCCCTGCACGACGAGGGTGCCGATCACCGTGGTGAAGGTCAGGAACAGGATCAGGTTGCGCTCGGGGAACTCCTCGCCGCCGTGCACGGTGAGCGGGATGGAGAAGGCGATGGCCAGCGAGACCACGCCCCGCATCCCGGCCCAGGCGATGATGAACGGGCCCTTCCAGGTCGGGTTCTCCTCCCGTTCCCGGATCCGCGCCGACAGCATCCACGGCAGGAAGGTGGCCGGATACACCCACACGAACCGCGAGACGACGACCACCAGGAAGATGGCCAGCGCGTACCAGGCGGCCTCGCCCCCCTCGTACGCGCCGAGGCCCTTGAGGACGACCGGCAGCTGGAGCCCGATGAGGGCGAAGACCGCCGACTCCAGGACGAAGGCGACCATCTTCCACACGGCCTCCTCCTGGAGCCGGGTGGCGAAGTCGACCTCCCACGCGCGGTGTCCCAGCCAGAGCGCGACGACGACCACCGCGAGGACACCGGAGGCGTGCACCTGTTCGGCGACCGCGTAGGCGACGAACGGGATCAGCAGCGACAGCGTGTTCTGGAACAGCGTCTCCTTCACATGGGTGCGCAGCCAGTGGATCGGCACCATCAGCACCAGGCCGATACCGATGCCGCCGAACGCCGCGAGCAGGAACTCGCCGATCCCGCCGGCCCAGGTGGCGCCCTCGCCGACGGCCGCCGCGAGGGCGACCCGGTAGGCGGTGATCGCGGTCGCGTCGTTCACCAGGGACTCGCCCTGGAGGATCGTGGTGATCCGGGACGGCAGCCCCACCCGGCGGGCGACGGCGGTGGCCGCGACCGCGTCGGGCGGCGCCACCACCGCGCCCAGCACCAGCGCCGCGGTCAACGGCAGCCCGGGGATCAGCAGATAGGCGGCCCAGCCCACCGCGAAGGTCGCGAACAGCACGTATCCGACCGACAGCAGTGCCACGGGCCGCAGTTGGGCCCTCAGATCCAGATAGGAGCTGTCGGTGGCCGCGGTGTGCAGCAGCGGCGGAAGGATCAACGGCAGCACGACGTGCGGGTCGAGCGTGTACTCGGGCACCCCGGGCACGTACGACACCGCCAGACCCGCGGCGACCAGCAGCAGCGGTGCCGGGACCGGCGTCCACCGGGCCCCCGCGGCGATCGCGGCGCTGCCCGCCACCAACAACAGCAGCGGCATCACGTCCATGGACCTCGCCCGCCCTCGATCATCACCGTTCGCCCACCCTCGTTTTTCCGCGCGGCCTTCCGCGCACCCGTCGTAACCTGGCAATCATGAAACAGTGCACGCACGCCGACGCGCTGCCGCACCCGGAGCCCGTCCCGCTCACCGAGACGTGTCCCGAGTGCCTGGCGGACGGAACCCATCCGGTACAGCTGCGGCTCTGCCTCACCTGCGGTCACGTCGGCTGCTGCGACTCCTCGCCGGGACGGCACGCCACCTTGCACCACAAGGAGTCGGGACATCCGGTGATACGGACCTTCGAGCCCGGAGAGGCCTGGCGCTGGTGCTTCCTGGACCACGTCCTGGTGTGACCGGCACGACTCCGGATCAGGACGGTTCGACCGTCTGACGTCTGGGTACGTCAACCCGGCGCGCGCTCTTCCCATTTGGGCCCGCCGAACCCCTAGCCACGGAGCGTATCCGTAGGTTTACTATGAGTGACAGCGGGGGGTTGGGGTCCCGGGGACAGGAAAGTTCGGAGCGCGGTAGCGTCACCGCTGAACACACATCGCGTTACCCCGGGGGGCGACCCTCGGCCCCGAAAAGCTTGTACCACCTTGGAGGTGAGGGTGTCCCAGATCGCAGGCGAGCCCGCGACCCAGGACTTCGTGGAAGTCCGGCTGCCGGCTGCGGGTGCCTACCTGTCGGTGCTGCGTACGGCGACTGCCGGCCTCGCGGCCCGTTTGGACTTCACCCTCGACGAGATCGAGGACCTGCGCATCGCGGTGGACGAGGCCTGCGCGATCCTGCTCCAGCAGGCCGTGCCCGGCTCGGTGCTCAGCTGCGTATTCCGGCTCGTCGACGACTCACTGGAGGTCACCGTCTCCGCGCCGACCACCGACGGTCACGCACCGTCACGGGACACCTTCGCCTGGACCGTGCTGTCCGCGCTGGCGGGCAAGGTCTCCTCGGCCGTGGACGACGACAGGACCGTTTCGATCAGCCTCTACAAACAGCGCGGCGCGGGACCCGGGCCGGCGTGAAGGACGGGGACGGGCCGGTGCGGGACGAGGAGCGCGGCACACGGGAGCTGCCGGCCGGGACCGACGACGCGGCCGCTCCGGGCGGTTCCGGGCATGTGACGGAAGGCGTCGACGGCATTCCCGAGCAGGCCAGGCCGCACCCTGAGGACGACGCGGCCACCGCGCGGGCGGGCTTCCCGGACACCGCCGTGCAGGAATCGCCTCGGCAGAGGCGGATCGGGGGCACCCCCGGCCGGGCTGAGACAAGGGCTCGACAGAGGGCGACGGGCGGGACGATGAGCGAGCACGAGCGAGACGACGATCAGGCCGCGCCGGCCACGCGGCACGAGACACCGCAGCGCGAGGCACCACAGCAGGAGACGCACGAAGCACCGCGGCGCGAGACGCCGGTGCACACGCCGGCCCACGACCGCACCGGCGCGCGCGCCCTGTTCATCGAGCTGCGACAGCTGAAGGACGGCAGCCCGGAGTACGCGGAGCTGCGCAACAAGCTGGTCCGGATGCACCTGCCGCTCGTCGAGCACCTCGCCCGCCGCTTCCGCAACCGCGGTGAACCGCTGGACGACCTCACCCAGGTCGCCACCATCGGTCTGATCAAGTCCGTCGACCGCTTCGACCCGGAGCGCGGGGTGGAGTTCTCCACCTACGCGACCCCCACGGTCGTCGGCGAGATCAAGCGGCACTTCCGCGACAAGGGCTGGGCGGTGCGCGTACCGCGGCGGCTCCAGGAGCTGCGGCTGGCGCTGACCACGGCCACCGCGGAGCTGTCCCAGCTGCACGGCCGCTCCCCCACGGTCCACGAGCTGGCCGAGAAGCTGGCCATCTCGGAGGAGGAGGTCCTGGAGGGCCTGGAGTCCGCCAACGCGTACTCCACGCTGTCGCTGGACGTCCCCGACACCGACGACGAGTCGCCGGCCGTGGCGGACACCCTCGGGGCGGAGGACGAGGCGCTGGAGGGCGTCGAGTACCGCGAGTCCCTCAAGCCGCTGCTGGAGGACCTGCCGCCGCGCGAGAAGCGCATCCTGCTGCTGCGGTTCTTCGGCAACATGACCCAGTCGCAGATCGCGCAGGAGGTCGGCATCTCCCAGATGCACGTCTCCCGCCTGCTGGCGCGCACCCTGGCCCAGCTGCGGGAGAAGCTCCTCGTGGAGGAGTGAGGCGCGCTACTGCTGGGCGCCGCCGGGCCCCCGGATCCCGAGGGCCCGGGTCGTCTCGGCGTTGACCAGCAGCACCAGCGCGGTCACCGCCACCACGGCGAGGGCGATCCCGGCCGGGATCGCCATGCTGTCGGCCTGGAGCAGGTTGTAGGCCACGGGCAGCGCCAGGATCTGGGTGATCACGGCCGGGCCGCGGGACCAGCTGCGCCGGGCGAGCAGTCCGCGGGCGGCCAGCAGCGGCAGCAGCGCGAGCACGGCCAGCGTCACACCGCCGGTGACGGCCTGCTGCCGGTCGTCGGGGTCGCCGGTCAGGCCCAGGACGAGGATCCAGATCCCGCCGGCCACCAGGGCGAGCCCTTCCAGCGCGGCGAGCGCCGCCGCGTAGGTCAGCCGCCGCGGGCGGGGTCCGGCTTCCGGGGCGGGGGTCTGCTCAGCACTCACCCCTGAAGGGTAGCCGTCGCCGGGTCCGCTCCCCCGGGCACCCGGGGCACCTCGTGGACGCCCGTGGCGAGGTTCACTCGCCGATTCTCCTATTGAATCCCCGGCTCGGTGTGGGATCGGTACCCCCCAGTAGGTACCCTGCCATCCATGCGTGCACTTCTCGTGGTCAATCCGGCGGCAACCACCACAAGCGCACGTACGCGCGATGTCCTGATCCATGCACTCGCCAGCGAGATGAAGCTGGACGCGATCACGACCGAGTACCGCGGCCACGCCCGCGACCTCGGCCGGCAGGCGGCGGAGAGCGACGACATCGATCTGGTGGTCGCCCTCGGCGGTGACGGCACGGTCAACGAGGTCGTGAACGGTCTGCTGCACGCCGGCCCCGACCCCGAGCGGCTGCCGCGGCTCGCGGTGGTCCCCGGCGGGTCGACCAATGTCTTCGCCCGTGCGCTGGGCCTGCCCAACGACGCGGTCGAGGCCACCGGCGCGCTGCTGGACGCGCTGAGCCGGGAGAGCGAGCGGACGGTCGGCATGGGTATCGCCGCCGGGACGCCGGGCACCGAGGACGAAGGGGTGCCGTCCAGGTGGTTCACCTTCTGCGCGGGGCTCGGCTTCGACGCGGGAGTCGTCGGCCGGGTCGAGCAGCAGCGGGAGCGGGGCCGGAAGTCCACGCACGCCCTCTATATGCGTCAGGCCCTGCGCCAGTTCCTCCAGGAGCCGCACCGGCGGCACGGCACGATCACGCTGGAGCGGCCCGGCGCCGACCCGGTGACCGATTTGGTGCTTTCCATAGTCTGCAACACCGCTCCGTGGACCTATCTGGGCAATCGCCCGGTGTACGCCTCGCCTAAGGCCTCGTTCGATACGGGGCTCGACGTACTCGGGCTCAGCCGGATGTCCACGGTCGCGGTTGCCCGGTATGCGACCCAGTTGCTCACTTCGTCCCCCGAGCGGGGACCGCACGGCAGGCATGCCGCCTCACTGCACGACCTTGACCAGTTCACCTTGCATTCGAAGGTCCCGCTGCCCCTTCAGATGGACGGCGATCACCTTGGACTGCGTACGAGCGTGACGTTCACAGGCGTACGCCGTGCACTGCGTGTGATTGTGTGAGCAGAAGGCGCCAAAGTCCTTTCACTCGAACGTTTAGACCACGGTCCACCCCATGGAAGTACGGCTGTGACCTAGTCGACACCGAGGAATCAAAAAAAACTTTCCAGAAGGGGTTGTATCCGCCGCTGAGGTTTGCGAGTCTCTACGTGGCGATCGGGACAGCCCGCAACACCGGCTCCCACAGATCACCGGAACCCCTCTTCAACTCACAGGACCACGGCAGGGAAACCTGACGGGCGGCCCTTCACTTGTTGAGGGATTCGTGAAAGCGTTCACATTCACAAGCAACCCGCACGTAATACCAAGGAGAGGTAGCAGCCATGGACTGGCGTCACAACGCCGTTTGCCGCGAGGAAGACCCCGAGCTCTTCTTCCCCATCGGCAACACCGGTCCTGCGCTGCTGCAGATCGAGGAAGCCAAGGCCGTCTGCCGTCGCTGCCCGGTTATGGAGCAGTGCCTGCAGTGGGCGCTCGAGTCCGGTCAGGACTCCGGCGTCTGGGGTGGTCTCAGCGAGGACGAGCGTCGCGCGATGAAGCGCCGTGCCGCCCGCAACCGGGCCCGTCAGGCATCTGCCTGACACACCCACCCCGCCTGAGCTTGGCGGCGCGTACAGCGAGTACGCATCTCCCGCCCCCGAGCCGCAGCGCGCAGTACCCCCGATCGATGCTCCCCCTGAGCCCCAAAGGGCGTGGGGGTACCCCCATCGCACGAGCTTTGAGCCCCGGACCGAAGAGGTTCGGGGCTCATTGCTTTTCGGGTCCGGCGCACGGGGTCGATTTCCGCGGCCCGAATGCACGGGCCGCGCCCCTCCATCACCGCCCCGCGGCTATTTGTGCCCCCGCACCGGAATGTCCAGGATGACCTGGGTGCCGCGCTCCGGCGCCCGGACCATGTCGAACGAGCCGCCCAACTCCCCCTCGACCAGGGTCCGTACGATCTGCAGGCCCAGGTTGCCCGCGGTGCGCGGGTCGAATCCCTCGGGCAGGCCCACGCCGTCGTCCTGGACGGTGACCAGCAGGCGGGCCTCCTTGGTGGTGCCGCCGCGGACCGCCGAGACCTCGACGGTTCCGGTCTCGCCCTGGCGGAAGCCGTGTTCCAGGGCGTTCTGCAGCACCTCGGTCAGGACCATGGAGAGCGGGGTGGCGACCTCGGCGTCGAGGATGCCGAAGCGTCCGGTGCGCCGGCCGGTGACCTTGCCGGGCGAGATCTCGGCGACCATCGCCAGCACCCGGTCGGCGATCTCGTCGAACTCCACGCGCTCGTCGAGGTTCTGGGAGAGCGTCTCGTGCACGATCGCGATCGAGCCGACCCGGCGGACCGCCTCTTCGAGCGCTTCCCGGCCACGGTCGGACTCGATGCGCCGGGCCTGGAGGCGCAGCAGCGCGGCGACCGTCTGGAGGTTGTTCTTCACCCGGTGGTGGATCTCCCGGATGGTGGCGTCCTTGGTGATCAACTCACGTTCGCGACGGCGCAGTTCGGTCACGTCGCGGAGCAGGACCAGGGAGCCGATGCGGGTGCCCTTGGGCTTGAGCGGGATCGCGCGGAACTGGATCACGCCGTCGTCCGACTCGATCTCGAACTCCCGGGGCGCCCAGCCGCTGGCCACCTTGGCGAGCGCCTCGTCCACCGGCCCGTGGGTCGGGGCGAGTTCGGCGGTGGTCTGGCCCAGGTGGTGTCCGACCAGGTCGGCGGCAAGGCCGAGGCGGTGGTAGGCGGACAGGGCGTTCGGGGAGGCGTACTGGACGACGCCGTCCGCGTCCACCCGGATCAGGCCGTCGCCGACCCGGGGCGAGGCGTCCATGTCGACCTGCTGGTTCGCGAACGGGAAGGAGCCGGCCGCGATCATCTGGGCGAGGTCCGAGGCGCTCTGGAGGTAGGTCAGTTCCAGGCGGCTCGGGGTGCGCACGGTGAGCAGGTTGGTGTTGCGGGCGATGACGCCGAGGACCCGGCCGTCCCGGCGGACGGGGATCGACTCGACGCGGACCGGGACCTCCTCGCGCCACTCGGGGTCGCCCTCGCGCACGATGCGGCCCTCGTCGAGGGCGGCGTCCAGCATGGGGCGGCGGCCGCGCGGGACGAGATGGCCGACCATGTCGTCCTGGTAGGAGGTGGGGCCGGTGTTGGGCCGCATCTGGGCCACCGACACATACCGGGTGCCGTCGCTGGTGGGGACCCACAGGACGAGGTCGGCGAAGGAGAGGTCGGAGAGCAGCTGCCACTCCGAGACCAGCAGATGGAGCCACTCGAGGTCGGACTCGTCGAGGGCGGTGTGCTGGTGGACCAGCTCGTTCATGGAGGGCACGGGTGCGAGCGTACCTGGCGGTTTGTACGGCTCTGAAACGGTGCCGGAAACACCCGCGGGCCGCGGCGCCTGAGAGGGACCCTCAACCCTCCCGGCACCGCAGCCCGGAGCAACAACGGCCGTGGGGTGTGCGGTCCCGGTCGGCCGAAGGATGAGGATCCGGAGCAGTCAGGGCAGAGAGCACCGGTTCCTCGGTCCGCCTTCCTGTGCGGGGAAGGCGGAAGTCCGCGTCCTCGTATCACATGGACTCTTCTTGACCATTGTGGACTAGACCACTCGGTGTGTCCATGCGTCGGAGGGTGTACGTGGTGGTGACGGATCCTGCGGGGCGGCCTCGCCAACTACTCGGACTTCCCAGCATTCACCACGCAGCCTAACCCTTGCGGGTTCATGTGCGGGGCCAGATGGACAGGGCAATTTCCGCGAGCGCCTCCAGTTCCGCCCGGCTCGCGCCGTCGCGCGCCTGTTGGGACATGCCCTGGACGATCGCGCCCGTGCAGCGGGCCAGTGCGCCGGCGTCGGTGCCCTCGGGGAGGACGCCGGCGGCGACGTCCGCCCGGATCCTGTCCTCGACCGCGGTGATGCCGGCGTTGCGCCGGTCGCGCAGGGACTCCCCCACCTCGGGGCTGGTGCAGTTGGTGGCCGCGTGGGCGTAGAGGCAGCCGTGCGGGCGGTCGGGGGAGGTGTACCGGACGGCGGCCTCGCGCAGGATGCGGTGCACGGCGGCGCGGGCGGTGGGCTCCTCGGCCAGGGCGCGCTCACCGAAGGCCGCGTACCGCCTGCCGTACTCGGCCACGGCCTCGTCGAACAGGGCCCGCTTGTCCCCGAAGGCTGCGTAGAGGCTGGGGGCGCCGATGCCCATGATCCGGGTGAGGTCGGAGACGGAGGTGGCCTCGTAGCCGTTCTCCCAGAAGGCCATGACGGCCTTCTCCAGGGCGGTCGCGCGGTCGAAGGAGCGGGGGCGGCCGCGACGGCCGGCGGTGGGCTGGGCGCCCTCGGTGCTCACCATGGAGTGCATTTTATAGCGAGCACTAGAAAACGGTCCGTCCCGCGCAGTAGCTTATTTCTGTAGCGATCGATAGCGAATGGGGAGGGGTGTGGCATGGGCGTGCTCACGGGCAGGACGGCGCTGGTCACGGGGGCGAGCAGGGGCATCGGACGGGCTGTGGCCGAGCGGCTGGCGCGGGACGGCGCCCGGGTGGCCGTGCACTACGGCAGCAACGAGGCGGCGGCGAAGGAGACGGTGGCCGCGATCGAGGCGGCCGGGGGCAGGGCCTTCGCGATCCGCGCCGAGCTGGGGGTCGCGGGGGACGCACGGACCCTGTGGGACGCCTTCGACCGGCATGCGCAGGGCGTGGACATCCTGGTGAACAACGCGGGGGCGGCCTTCTTCGCGACCGTCGGCGAGACGGACGAGGAGCTCTACGAGCGGACGCACGCGCTCAACGCCAGGGCGCCGTTCTTCATCGTCCGCGAGGGCCTGTCCCGGCTGCGCGACCACGGCCGGATCGTCAATGTCACCGCGGCGACCGAGGCCGGCATACCCGCCATCGCCGCGACCCACATGGCCAAGGGCGCGGTCACGGCACTGACCCGCTCCCTCGCGGTCGAGCTGGCGCCGCGCGGCATCACGGCCAACTCGGTCGCGCCCGGCTTCGTCGACACCGACCTCACCGGCGCCGTCCTGGCCGATCCCGGACTGCGGGCGCACGCCGAGTCGGTCTCGGTCTTCGGGCGGGTGGGGACGCCCGCCGAGGTCGCCGACGTGGTGGCCTTCCTCGCCTCGCCGGACTCCCGCTGGGTCACCGGTCAGCACCTGGACGCGACGGGAGGTGCGCTGCTGAGCCTCCAGTAGCGGGGTGTGCCGGACGGGGGGAATCATCGCCCGTGAGGGGTGCGCGAAGGCGTCCGCGGCGCCCGCGTCCACCTGGGAGGGAGGGCCCTCCTCTGTTAGATTGGTCTAAACCACATAGCCCTCTCGGGTACCGGTTGAGTCCCCTCTCCAGATCGGCAGGCCCAGCGTGGAAGTTGTCATCGTTCCGGACGCCAAGGCGGGTGGCGAGCTCATCGCCGAGGCCATGGCACAGCTCCTGGTGCGCAAGCCCGACGCCCTGCTGGGCGTCGCCACCGGGTCGACGCCGCTGCCCATCTACGAGGCGCTGTCGGCGAAGGTGCGCTCCGGTGCGGTGGACGCCTCCCGGGCGCGGATCGCGCAGCTCGACGAGTACGTGGGCCTGCCGGCCGAACACCCGGAGTCCTACCGCTCGGTGCTGCGGCGCGAGGTGCTGGAGCCGCTCGGGGTCGGCATGTCGGCCTTCATGGGCCCGGACGGGACCGCCGAGGACGTCCAAGCGGCGTGCGAGGCGTACGACGCGGCGCTGGCCGGGGCCGGGGGCGTGGACCTCCAGTTGCTCGGCATCGGGACCGACGGGCACATCGGGTTCAACGAGCCGTGTTCCTCGCTGGCCTCCCGTACCCGGATCAAGACCCTGACCGAGCAGACGCGGGTGGACAACGCGCGCTTCTTCGACGGGGACATCGCGCAGGTGCCGCACCATGTGATCACCCAGGGGATCGGCACGATCCTCGAAGCACGGCATCTGGTGCTGCTGGCGACGGGTGAGGGCAAGGCCGACGCCGTCGCGGCGACCGTGGAGGGGCCGGTCGCGGCGGTGTGCCCCGCCTCGGCGTTGCAACTGCACCCGCACGCCACGGTCGTGGTGGACGAGGCCGCCGCCTCCAAGCTGAAGCTCGGGGACTACTTCCGCCACACCTTCGCCAACAAGCCTGCCTGGCAGGGCATCTGAGCCGGACGCGCGAAAGGCGCCGGTCACGCCCTCCGAGGAGGGCGTGACCGGCGCCTTCGTCGTCGTCAGCCCCGCGAGCCGGCGATGATCTCCGCGGCCGCCCGGCCGCAGACCCGGGCCGCGCCGTGGGTGGCCAGGTGGAGGGCGCCCCTCGGCTCCGACTGGGGCACGCCCATCTCGACCACGACCGTGTCCGGGCGCTTGTCCAGCAGGGTGTCCAGGGTCCGGGACATCCAGGCGTGGCGGTGCTCGTCGCGGACCACCGCGACGATCCGGCGGTCGCCGGCCGCCTCCAGGGCGGCGAGGGCGGCGGACTCGTCGGTGCAGTGGGCCGCCTCGGTGCCGGGGAGCAGTTCGGCCAGTTCGGCGCCCACGCCCCACGGGGTCTCGTCGCCCACCGCGATGTTGGCCACGGGGCTGAGCGCGAGCACGTAGGGCGGCTCGGTCAGCGGGGTGTGGGCCTCGGTGCGGGTCACCCGCACGGCTCGGCGGGCGGCCACCAGGCCGATGTCGGAGCGGACCGGGTCCCCGGCAGGGGCCGCGTCCACCGTCCAGCGGGCCAGGGCACGGACCCGTTCCGCGGCCTGCGCCAGGCGCTCCTCGGCGAGTTCACCGGCGCGGACCGCGGCGACCAGGGCGTCGCACAGGCGGCGTACGGTCTGCTCGTCGTTGAGCCCGCCGCCCACGCAGATCGCGTCGGCGCCGGCCGCCAGGGCGAGGACGCTGCCGCGTTCGATGCCGTAGGTGGCGGCGATGGCCTGCATCTCCATGCCGTCGGTGACGATCAGGCCGTCGTAGCCGAGTTCGCCGCGCAGCAGGTCGGTGAGGATGGGGCGGGAGAGTGTGGCCGGGAGGCCGGCGTCCAGGGCCGGGACCAGGATGTGGGCCGTCATGACGGCGCGCGAGCCGGCGGCTATGGCCGCGCGGAACGGCACCAGTTCACGCTCGGTCAGCACGTCGAGGCCGACCTCGATCCGGGGCATCGCCTCGTGGGAGTCGATCGCGGTGTCGCCGTGGCCGGGGAAGTGCTTGGTGCAGGCGGCCACGCCCGCGGCCTGGAGGCCGGTGACGTAGGCGGCGGTGTGCCGGGCCGCGAGGCCGGTGTCGGCGCCGAAGGAGCGGACCCCGATGACCGGGTTGTCCGGGTTGGAGTTGACGTCGGCGGACGGCGCCCAGTTGAAGTTGACCCCGCAGGCGGCGAGGCGGCGGCCGAGTTCATGGGCGACCTCGCGGGTGAGGTCGACGTCGTCCACGGCGCCGAGGGCGTGGTTGCCGGGGAAGGAGGAGCCGGTGCGGACCTCCAGGCGGGTGACGTCGCCGCCCTCCTCGTCGATGGCGACGAGGACGTCCTCGCGTTCGGCGCGCAGTTGGGCGGTGAGCGCGGCCACCTGTTCGGGAGTGGCGATGTTCCGTCCGAACAGGCCGACCGAGGCGAGGCCCTCCCCGATCCGGCGCAGCAGCCAGTCGGGGGCGGTGGTGCCCGGGAAGCCGGGCTGGAGGACGGTGAGGGCGTCCCGCGTCAGGGTGTCGCTGGCGAATGTCGTCATCGGGTGGCGTTATCCCTTCACGGCGCCGTCGGTCAGTCCGCTGACCGCGCGGCGCTGGAGGAAGACGAAGAGGATGAGGATCGGGACGGCGAAGAGGGAGGAGGCCGCCATGGTCGCGCCCCAGTCGTCGCCGAAGACGGTGCGGAAGCTGGTCAGCCACAGCGGCAGGGTCTGCGCCTCGGCGTCCTTGTTCAGGACCAGGACGAGGGCGAACTCGTTCCAGGCGGTGATGAAGCCGAACAGCGAGGTGGCCATCAGACCGGGGGCGAGCAGCGGCAGGATGACCCGGCGGAAGGCCTGCATCCGGGTGCAGCCGTCGACCATCGCCGCCTCCTCCAGCTCGGCCGGGACCGCGGCGACGAATCCGCGCAGGGTGAGGATGGTGAAGGGGAGGATCATCATCGTGTAGAAGGCCGTCAGCGGGACGAGGCTGTTGAGCATCTCGGCGTCCCGGACGATCATGTACATCGCGATGATCATGACTTCCCAGGGCGCCATCTGGGCCAGCATGAAGCCGATGATGAAGCCGCGGCGCCCCTTGAACCGCATGCGCGCCAGGGCGAAGGCGCCGGCCAGCGAGATGGCGAGGGAGAAGAGGACCGCGCAGACCGTCACGGTCAGGGAGTTGGTGACCAGGGTCCAGAAGTTGTCGACCCCGGTGGCCGTCTTGAAGTGTTCGAGGGTGACGTCGGTCGGGAACCAGACGGGGTCCTCGGAGATGATGTCGCCGGTCGGCTTGAAGGCCGTGGCGAACATCCAGTACACGGGGAAGACGAACCCGATGAACAGGACGACGGCCGTGGCGTTGGGCCAGATGCGGCCGAAGAGCGAGCGCTTCACAGCCCGGCCTCCTCTTCCTTCTCTTGCTTGAGCACGATCCGCAGGTAGTAGGCGGTGAGGCCGAGCAGGATCAGGATGGTCAGCAGGGCGATCGCGGCGCCCATGCCGTAGTGCTGGTTGCCGACGCCCTCGATGTAGGCGTAGACCGGCAGGATCTCGGTGAGGCGGTCGGGGCCGCCCTGGTTGAACGTGTAGACCTGCACGAACGCCTTGAAGATCCAGATGACTTCGAGGAACGTGGTCGCGTAGAGGAAGGGCCGCAGGAACGGGAAGGTGACCGTGGCGAAGCTCTTCCAGGCGCCGGCGCCGTCGAGGGAGGCGGCCTCGTAGAGCTCGGCGGGGATGGTGGTGGTGGCCGCGTAGAGGTTGATCGCCACGAAGGGGATCGACATCCACACGATCAGCATCGTGACCACGAAGAACGTGGACATCTGGTCGCTGGTCCAGCTGTAGTCGGCCATGGAGTGCCAGCCGAGCTTGTCCAGCACCCAGTTGACGACGCCGAAGCGCTGGGCGAAGAGCCACTGGTAGACGGTGGTGGCGGCGACCACGGGCATGGCCCAGGCCAGCACCAGGCCGATCATCAGCGTGAACCGCATCCGCTTGCCGAGGCGGGCGAGGAGCAGGCCGACGAGGGCTCCGAAGATCATGGTCAGGGCGACGTTGACCGCCGTGAACAGGATCGAGCGCAGGGTGACGCGCCAGAAGTCCTCGCTGCCGAGGACCTCGGTGTAGTTGTCGACGCCGTTCCACTCGGTGACGTGCTGGATCAGCTGCGCCATGTTGAGGTTCTGGAAGGACAGCAGCGCGTCCTTCAGCAGCGGCCAGCCGAGCAGCAGCACGGAGGCCGCGCAGGCCGGCAGCAGCAGGAGGTACGGGGCGAGCGCGCCGATGCGGGAGGCGGCTCTCGGGGTGGGCCCGCCGGATCCCGAGGGGTCCTTGCGGACGTCCGCCGGGCCTGTGGGCGGCCGTTCGGTCTGCACGGTCATGCTCGCGTTCTCTTCCTCCTCGACCTACCTGAACGCGGGAAGGGGGCCGCGCGAGCGGCCCCCACCCGAGTGCGCCTACTGCTGCTGCGACAGGCGCTTGTTGAACTCTTCCTCGACCTGGGCGGCAGCCTCGGCCGGGGACTTGCCGTTCAGCACGGCGGTCATGTAGGTCTTGATCGGGTTGGGCGCGTTCTCCACCGCGGCCCACTCCGCGATCAGCGGCGTGGTGCCACCGCCCGCGGCGGCCGGAGCGGCGGCCTCGGCGACGACGTTGCCCGCGAGGTTGCTCTGCAGCGACTCCTTGTTGGGGATGACGCCGTTGAGCTTGGCGAGCTGGCCCTCGTGCTCGTCGGAGAGGGCGATCCGCAGGAACTCCTTGGCCAGCTCCTGCTTCTTGCTGCCCGCGGCGACGGCGAGGTTGGAGCCGCCGAGGAAGACGCCCTCGGGCTTGTCGGCCGTGGCACCGGGGATGGTGAAGTAGCCGATCTCCTTCTCGATCTTCTTGTTGGCCTCGATGGCGATGCCGGCTTCCCAGCCCATGCCGATGAAGGCGCCGACCTTGCCCTTGCCGAAGACCTCACCCTGCTGCGGGGTGGCCTCGTCCTTGTCCTTGGGGGCCTCGGACAGGGCCTGGAACTTCTTGTAGGTCTCCATGGCGGCGGCGACCTTGGGGTCGGCCAGGTTGGAGACGTACTTGTCGCCGTCCTTCTTGACCAGCTCGGCGCCCTCACCGATGGTGAGGCCGACGAAGTGGTACCAGTTCTGGCCGGGCAGGTAGATCGGCTCGGCGTCGGTCTTCTCGCCGATGGTCTTCAGGTCGTCGTAGAACTCGTCCCGGGTCTTGGGGGTGTCCTTGATGCCCGCCTCGGCCCAGATGCTCTTGTTGTAGAGGACGACACGGTTGGCGAAGTACCAGGGCGCCGCGTACTGCTTGCCCTCGAAGACCGAGGAGTTGTTGAGGGACTCGGTCCAGTCCCCGCCGATCTCGGTCTTGAGGTCGGCCAGGTCGGCGAGGCCGCCGGTCTTGGCGTAGGCCGGGGTCTGGGTGTTGCCGATCTCGAAGACGTCCGGCGGGTTCTCCTCCGACAGGGCGGTGGTCAGCTTCTGCTGGATGCCGTTCCACTGCTGGACCTCGAACTTGACCTTCGCCTTGGTCTTCTTCTCGAAGGCGGCGGCGACGTCCTTCTGCCACTGGTCGGGGGAGGAACCGTCCATCACCCAGACGGTGAGGGTCTGGCCCGCGTACCCGTCCGCGCCGGCCTTGCCGCCCTCGTCGCTGCCGTCGTCGCTCCCGCACGCCGCGATGGAGACCATCATTGCCGCGACACCGATCGCGGATATGAGCTTGCGCTTCACGCCACCCTCCTCAGGGATGCCCACGAAACCCCCCTGGCTCCCCCGCGTCACGTGGGGCCGGGACCTGGACCAATGGTGTAGACCAGTACCCGGAGCTTGGCCCAGACCAACAGGCCTGTCAAGGGTGCTCGAATCGGCTCTGACCAGCCGTTATGGGACCTACATATGAAGGAACCTTTAAGTAACAAGGCAGCGAAAACACCGGCCGAGGAGCGCATGCTTCCGGTAGACCACTTGACCCGATGGACTAGACCAAAAGCGACGGGCGGAGGTATACAGAGGGGATCACGGAGCGTACGGGGCCATCCCGGTACGCTGCCGTGCCACGATGTGAGCCGCATCCGGAGCCGGGAAGGCAGAGCATGAGCACCGACGTCAGCAGTGCGGAGCACGAGGGTGGGGCCACCGTCCGTACCGCGCGCGTGCCTAAGTACTACCGCTTGAAGAAGCACCTGCTCGACATGACGGAGACACAGGCACCGGGCACCCCGGTCCCGCCCGAGCGCACCCTGGCCGCGGAGTTCGACACCTCCCGCACCACGGTGCGCCAGGCCCTCCAGGAACTCGTCGTCGAGGGCCGGCTGGAGCGGATCCAGGGCAAGGGCACCTTCGTCGCCAAGCCCAAGGTCTCCCAGGCGCTGCAACTGACCTCGTACACGGAGGACATGCGGGCCCAGGGTCTCGAACCGACCTCCCAGCTGCTGGACATCGGGTACATCACGGCCGACGACCGCCTCGCCGAGCTGCTCGACATCACCGCCGGCGGCCGGGTGCTGCGCATCGAGCGGCTGCGCATGGCCAACGGCGAGCCGATGGCGATCGAGACCACCCACCTGAGCGCCAAGCGTTTCCCGGCGCTGCGCCGCTCGCTGGTCAAGTACACCTCTCTCTACACGGCACTGGCCGAGGTCTACGACGTCCATCTCGCCGAGGCCGAGGAGACCATCGAGACCTCGCTGGCCACACCCCGCGAGGCCGGACTGCTCGGCACCGACGTGGGCCTGCCGATGCTGATGCTCTCCCGTCACTCGCTGGACCGGGACGGACTGCCGGTGGAGTGGGTGCGCTCGGTGTACCGCGGCGACCGCTACAAGTTCGTCGCCCGCCTGAAGCGCCCTCAGGACTAGGGCTGTCCGGAGGACTTGGGGGATCGGCGCCAGGGCTTCCGACCCGTCGTGTCCGATCCGTTATAGGGACGAGGGGTTCCGTTTGCATGACGGCGTGACCTAGATTGCCTGCGCGTTACCCAGGTGATCTGCGAGGGGACGGAGCCGTCAGATGTCAGAGGCCCCAGAGGTCAGTGGAGAGCCGGTGGTGACGCCCGTGCGCGTCATCATCGGCCTCTGCCTTTTCGCGCCGTTCGTGGCGATGTTGTGGGTGGGCTCGTACGCGAAGGCCGACCCGGAGTTCATCGGCATCCCGTTCTTCTACTGGTACCAGATGGCCTGGGTGCTGCTGTCGACCGCGCTGACGATGGTCGCCTACCAGCTGTGGCAGCGTGACCAGCGCGCCCGCGCCCGCGCCCGCACGACGGCGGCTTCGACCTCGGCCCCGACCCCGAACTCGGACTCCGCCTCGGCGAAGGGCGGTGCCGAATGAACGACGGCGTGAACGGCGTGGCACTCGCCGTCTTCATCCTCTTCTTCCTGGCCGTGACGGTGATGGGCTTCCTCGCCGCTCGCTGGCGCAAGGCCGAGAACGAGCACAGCCTCGACGAATGGGGCCTGGGCGGGCGGTCGTTCGGCACCTGGGTCACCTGGTTCCTGCTCGGCGGCGACCTGTACACGGCCTACACCTTCGTGGCCGTCCCGGCGGCGATCTACGCGGCGGGCGCGGCCGGCTTCTTCGCGGTGCCGTACACGATCCTCGTCTACCCGCTGATCTTCACCTTCCTGCCCCGGCTGTGGTCGGTGTCGCACCGGCACGGATACGTGACGACCTCGGACTTCGTGCGCGGACGCTTCGGCTCCAAGGGCCTGTCGCTGGCCGTCGCACTGACCGGCATCCTCGCCACGATGCCGTACATCGCCCTCCAGCTCGTCGGCATCCAGGCGGTGCTGGACGTGATGGGTGTCGGCGGCGGGGAGGACACCAACTGGTTCGTCAAGGACCTGCCGCTGCTGATCGCCTTCGGCGTGCTGGCGGCGTACACCTACTCCTCCGGGCTGCGCGCGCCCGCCCTGATCGCCTTCGTCAAGGACACCCTGATCTACCTGGTCATCGCGGTGGCGATCATCTACATCCCGATCAAGCTGGGCGGCTTCGACGAGATCTTCGCCAAGGCGGGCGAGAAGTTCACCAGCACCGGCACCGGCGGTCTGGTCCCGCCGGAGGCGGGCCAGTGGACCTACGCCACCCTGGCGCTCGGCTCGGCACTGGCGCTGTTCATGTACCCGCACTCGATCACGGCGACGCTGTCGTCCCGGAGCCGTGACGTGATCCGCCGCAACACCACCATCCTGCCGCTGTACTCCCTGATGCTGGGCCTGCTGGCGCTGCTGGGGTTCATGGCGATCGCGGCCGGGGTGAAGGTGGACAACGGCCAACTGGCGATCCCGCAGCTGTTCGAGAACATGTTCCCGGCCTGGTTCGCGGGCGTGGCCTTCGCGGCGATCGGCATCGGCGCGCTGGTGCCAGCGGCGATCATGTCGATCGCGGCCGCCAACCTCTTCACCCGCAACATCTACAAGGACTTCCTCAAGCCCGACGCCACGCCGGCGCAGGAGACCAAGGTCTCCAAGATCGTGTCGCTGCTGGTGAAGGTGGGCGCCCTGGTCTTCGTGCTGACGATGGACAAGACGGTCGCCATCAACTTCCAGCTGCTGGGCGGCATCTGGATCCTGCAGACCTTCCCGGCCCTGGTGGGCGGCCTGTTCACCCGCTGGTTCCACCGCTGGGCGCTGCTGGGCGGCTGGGCGGTCGGCATGCTCTACGGCACGGTGGCGGCGTACGGCGTGGCCTCGCCCACGCAGGCCCACTTCGGCGGCTCCTCGAAGGAGATCCCCGGCATCGGCGAGATCGGGTACATCGGGCTCACGGCCTTCGTGCTCAACCTGGCCGTCACGGTGGTCCTGACCTTCGTGCTGCGGGCGGCGAAGGCCCCGGAGGGCGTCGACGAGACGAGCCCCGGGGACTACACCGCGGACGCGGGCGACCCGGGTGTGCAGAAGGACCTGGCCCCGCTGCACTGAGCGTTGCCGCCACGACGGGCCGCCGGACAGCACGCGCTGTGCGGCGGCCCGTCGTCGTACGTACCCACGCGCCGTACGGCGGCGGCCCGTCGCCGTACCCACGCCCCACGCCCCACGCCCCGTGCCCCGTGCCCCGTGCCCCAACCGGAACCCCGTGCCGGAGCATCGCGGGTTCACTCTCCTCATCTGTCAGTTGACGCTCTGAAGCCAGGGCGACACAACATCTGGGGGTACCACCGCGCCCCGGCACAAGATGTATGCTCGTGCTCGCTGCCGCCGCAGGGGAATCCGGTGTGAATCCGGAACTGTCCCGCAACGGTGTACCTGTGCATGTCCGTTCCCCGAACAGACCTGCACAGGAGTCAGTCCGAGGACCTGCCGACAGCGCGCCCGGCCATCCGGCCGGTGCGCTTTCGACGTCCGGGCCTCGTGGAATGGGCCGGTGGACGCGACGCCCCGTGCGCTCGTGAGCCGCCCCCTGCCCTCCGCAGAGCCCTGTGCCGAGCGAGGGAGAGCCCCACGTGACCATCGCGCCAGCCGATCCGGCTTCAGCCGACCTGGTTCAGACCGACGGTCCCGGTACCGCGCTGCTGCGGACCCTGACCGAGCTGACCGCCGACCTCCCCGACGCCGACCCCGGCCGGGTCGCCGCCGCGGCGCTGCGCGGCCGTTCGGCCCGGGCCGACGAGGCGGAGCTGCGCGAACTGGCCACGGAGGCCGCGGCCGGCCTCATCTCCGAGGACCCGGCGTACAGCAGGCTCGCCGCCCGGCTGCTCACCCTCTCCGTCGCCGCCGAGGCCGCCTCGCAGGGCGTCACCTCCTTCACCGGGTCCGTCGCCGTCGGGCACCGGGAGGGGCTCATCGCCGACCGGACCGCCGAGTTCGTGCGGATCCACGGCGCCCGCCTGGACGCGCTGATCGACACCGGGGCCGACGACCGCTTCGGCTACTTCGGACTGCGCACCCTGCACAGCCGGTACCTGCTGCGCCACCCCATCACCCGCCGGGTCGTGGAGACGCCCCAGCACTTCATGCTCCGGGTCGCCGCCGGTCTCGCCGAGGACGACTCCGTCCGCTCCCTCGACGAGGTCGCAGCGCTCTACCGCCTGATGAGCCGCCTGGACTACCTGCCCTCCTCCCCCACCCTGTTCAACTCCGGCACCCGGCACCCCCAGATGTCGTCCTGCTACCTGCTGGACTCCCCGCTGGACGAGCTGGACTCCATCTACGACCGCTACCACCAGGTCGCCCGCCTCTCCAAGCACGCCGGCGGCATCGGCCTCGCCTACTCCCGCATCCGTTCGCGCGGTTCGCTCATCCGCGGCACCAACGGCCACTCCAACGGCATCGTGCCGTTCCTCAAGACCCTCGACGCCTCGGTCGCCGCCGTGAACCAGGGCGGCCGGCGCAAGGGAGCGGCCGCGGTCTACCTGGAGACCTGGCACTCCGACATCGAGGAGTTCCTGGAGCTGCGGGACAACACCGGCGAGGACGCCCGCCGTACCCACAACCTGAACCTCGCGCACTGGATCCCGGACGAGTTCATGCGCCGGGTCGACGCCGACCAGGAGTGGTCGCTGTTCTCCCCCGCGGACGTGCCCGAACTGGTCGACCTGTGGGGCGAGGAGTTCGACGCCGCCTACCGCAAGGCCGAGGCCGCCGGCCTCGCCCGCCGGACCCTCCCGGCCCGCGACCTGTACGGCCGGATGATGCGGACCCTGGCGCAGACCGGCAACGGCTGGATGACCTTCAAGGACGCCGCCAACCGCACCGCCAACCAGACCGCCCTGCCGGGCCATGTCGTGCACTCCTCGAACCTCTGCACGGAGATCCTGGAGGTCACCGACGACGGCGAGACGGCGGTCTGCAACCTGGGGTCGGTCAACCTCGGCGCGTTCGTCGACCGGGCCGCCGGCGACCTGGACTGGGAGCGCCTGGACGCCACCGTCCGCACCGCGGTGACCTTCCTCGACCGGGTCGTCGACATCAACTTCTACCCGACCGAGCAGGCGGGCCGCTCCAACGCCAAGTGGCGTCCGGTGGGCCTGGGCGCGATGGGTCTGCAGGACGTCTTCTTCCAGCTGCGGCTGCCGTTCGACTCGCCCGAGGCCAGGGCGCTGTCCACCCGGATCGCCGAGCGCGTGATGCTCGCCGCCTACGAGGCCTCCGCCGACCTCGCCGAGCGCAACGGCCCGCTCCCGGCCTGGGACAGGACCCGCACCGCGCAGGGCGTGCTGCACCCCGACCACTACGACGCCGAACTCACCTGGCCCGAGCGCTGGGCGGCGCTGCGCGAGCGGGTCGCCGCGGTCGGCATGCGCAACTCCCTGCTGCTGGCCATCGCGCCCACCGCGACCATCGCCTCCATCGCCGGCGTCTACGAGTGCATCGAGCCGCAGGTGTCCAACCTGTTCAAGCGCGAGACGCTGTCGGGCGAGTTCCTCCAGGTCAACTCCTACCTGGTGCGGGACCTCAAGGACCTCGGGGTGTGGGACGCCCGCACCCGGGAGGCGCTGCGCGACTCCAACGGCTCCGTACAGGAGTTCGCGTGGATCCCCGACGAGGTGCGGCGGCTGTACCGCACGGCGTGGGAGATCCCGCAGCGCGGTCTGATCGACATGGCCGCAGCCCGGACCCCGTTCCTGGACCAGTCCCAGTCCCTGAACCTGTTCCTGGAGACGCCGACCATCGGCAAGCTCTCCTCGATGTACGCCTACGCCTGGAAGTCCGGGCTGAAGACGACGTACTACCTGCGCTCGCGCCCGGCGACGAGGATCGCCCGCGCCGCGCAGGCCACCCTGCCCGTGCAGCAGGCCGCCGACCCCGAGGCGGTCGCCTGCTCCCTTGAGAACCCCGAGTCCTGCGAGGCCTGCCAGTAATGTCCAGCCAGCACAAGAACCTGCTCGACCCCGGCTTCGAGCTGACGCTGCGCCCCATGCGCTACCCGGACTTCTACGAGCGCTACCGGGACGCGATCAAGAACACCTGGACCGTGGAGGAGGTCGACCTCCACTCGGACGTCGCCGACCTCGCGAAGCTGTCCGCCATGGAGCAGCACCTGATCGGCCGGCTGGTGGCGTTCTTCGCCACGGGTGACTCGATCGTCGCCAACAACCTGGTGCTGACGCTGTACAAGCACATCAACTCCCCCGAGGCGCGGCTGTATCTGAGCCGGCAGCTGTTCGAGGAGGCGGTGCACGTCCAGTTCTATCTGACGCTGCTGGACACCTACCTCCCCGACCCGGAGGACCGCACGGCCGCCTTCGCGGCGGTGGAGAACATCCCCTCCATCCGCGAGAAGGCCGAGTTCTGCTTCAAGTGGATCAACGAGGTCGAGAAGCTGGACCAGTTGACGTCGCGGGCCGACCGCCGCCGCTTCCTGCTCAACCTGATCTGCTTCGCCGCGTGCATCGAGGGCCTGTTCTTCTACGGCGCCTTCGCCTACGTCTACTGGTTCCGCAGCCGGGGCCTGCTGCACGGTCTGGCCACCGGCACCAACTGGGTGTTCCGCGACGAGACGATGCACATGAGCTTCGCCTTCGAGGTCGTCGACACGGTCCGCAAGGAGGAGCCGGAGCTCTTCGACGACCTGCTCCGGCAGGAGGTCACCGACATGATGCGGGAGGCGGTCGAGGCCGAGCTGCAGTTCGCGCGCGACCTGTGCGGCGACGGACTGCCCGGCATGAACACCGAGTCGATGCGGCAGTACCTGGAGTGCGTCGCCGACCAGCGTCTGACGCGGCTCGGCTTCGCCCCCGTCTACGGCTCGGAGAACCCGTTCTCCTTCATGGAGTTGCAGGGGGTTCAGGAGCTGACCAACTTCTTCGAGCGGCGGCCCTCGGCGTACCAGGTCGCGGTCGAGGGGACCGTCGACCTGGACGAGGACTTCTGAGCGGGGCGGGCCGCCCGTAGCTGACGGTCGATCCGGCGTTCGTGGACCAGGCCCACGAGCGCCGGCGCGGCCAGCAGGGAGAAGAGAACGACTGCGGCGATGAATCCGATGATTGCGTCCATGAGGTAATCGTCGTCCTCTGCGGACACTCCTGACAGTGGCAGGACTGCCGCACAGCATCGAATTACTGCCAGCATCATGGCAGACTGGCCCCATGCTGAAGAACGTGGCCGCCGTCCTCCTCGACGGTGTGCACCCCTTCGAACTCGGCGTCGTCTGCGAGATCTTCGGACTCGACCGCAGCGACCAGGGCCTGCCCACGTACGACTTCGCGGTCGTCTCGGCGGAGGGCCCCGAACTGAACACGCATGTCGCCGGGTTCACGGTCTCCACCCCGCACGGGCTGGAGCGGCTGGAGGAGGCCGACCTGATCGCCCTGCCGGCCGGCAGCGACTACATGGGCCGGGAGTACCCGCCCGAGCTGCTCGACTCGCTGGTCCGGGCCGTCGCCCGCGGGGCCCGGGTGCTCAGCGTCTGCTCCGGCGTGTTCGTGCTCGGCGCGGCCGGACTGCTGGACGGCCGCCGCTGCGCGGCGCACTGGCGCCAGGCGGACGAACTCGCCCGGCGCTACCCCCGCGCGGCCGTCGAACCCGACGTGCTGTACGTCGACGCGGACCCGGTGATCACTTCGGCCGGCACCGCCGCCGGGATCGACGCCTGCCTGCACCTCGTGCGCAAGGAGCAGGGCGTGGAGGTCGCCAACGCCATCGCCCGGCGCATGGTCGTCCCCCCGCACCGGGACGGCGGCCAGGCGCAGTACGTCGACCGCCCGCTGCCCCGCTCCCAGTGCGACACGGTCGGAGACGTCCTGAACTGGATGGAACGGCATCTCGACGAGGAGGTCACCGTCGAGCAGCTCGCCGAGCTGGCGCACATGTCACCGCGCACCTTCGCCCGCCGCTTCCAGCAGGAGACCGGCACCACCCCCTACCGCTGGATCCTGCGCCAACGGGTGCTGCTGGCCCAGCAGTTGCTGGAGACGACGGACGAGACGGTGGACACGGTCGCGGGCCGTACCGGATTCGGCACCGCGGCCGCGCTGCGCCATCAGTTCATGCGGGCGCTGGGCACCACCCCGAACGCCTACCGGCGCACGTTCCGGGGCCCCGAGGCGGCCTGAGCCGTCACCGGGGTACCGCCCTGAGCCTCAGGTCGTTCGGCCGGAGCGTGATCCCGACCCGGGTGGAGGCATCGGATCCGGACACCTGCTCGAAGCGGTACTTCGACGCCAGCGCCGCCGTGACGATCGTCAGCTGCGCCATGGAGAAGTGGTCGCTCGGGCACTTCCGGTTGCCCACACTGAAGGGGGTCATGGCGTATTTCGGTACATCCTTCGCGCGTTCCGGAAGCCACCGGTCGGGGTCGAACCGAAGGTTGTCCGCGTACGACTCCGGGTCCCGCTGGATCGCGTACGGGCTGTACACGATGTCGGCGTCCGCCGGAATGCGATACCCGCCCAGCTCCGTGTCGGTGAGCGCCCGGCGCGTCAATATCCAGACGGCGGGACGCAAACGCAGGGCCTCGATCACGACATTGTTCGTGTGCCGCAGCTTACGGACGTCCTCGAATGCGACGGGACGTCCGCCGGTGACGGATTCGGCCTCCGCCGCCACCCGGTCGGCGTGCTCCGGGTGTTCCGAGAGCACTTGGAGCAGCGACATGATCGTGGACGCGACGGTTTCGCTTCCCGGGGTGAGTATCGCGACGACCTGGTCGTGGATCTCCTGTTCCCCGATGGGCTCCCCATTGTCGTCCTTCGCCTCCAGCAATGCCGTCAGCAAATCGTCCGGCTTTTGACCAGATGCCCGTCGTTCGGCGACGATCTCATCGACCAGCAGATGCAAATCGGCCAGCGCCCGGTTGAATTTGAGGTTGGCCGGGAGGGGCAGCCGGTAGAGCGGCCCGGCGGGTATCACCATGCGCCGGTACATACCGCGGAACACGGTCGCGAGCGCCACACACAGCCGCTCGGCTCGCTCGTCCATGTACTGCCCGCGCAGCAGACAGCGCGCCGCGATCCGGACGGCCACCCGGAACGACTCCGAGGTGCAGTCGACGGTCCCGCCGGCCCGCCAGCGCTCGGTGAGCGCGTGCGCCTCCTCCTCGATGATCGGGCCGTACGCGGGGATGGCGTCGAGCCGGAACGCCGGCTGGATGGTCCGCCGCTGACGCCGGTGCCGGGGGCCGTTCGCGGTGGCCACGCCCTCCTTGCCGAGCAGGCCTTCGAGGGACTCCCAGAGCGGCCCGCCGATCTTGAAGTCGGGGCTCAGCGCCAGGGCGCCGGTCAGCTCCGGAGTGGTGACCGCGTACAGGGTCTTGGGGCCCAGCTTCAGCCGGACGACGTCGCCGTGCTCGCGCAGCCCCGCCATGTAGGCGAGGGGGTCCCGCGCCAGCCGCCAGCCGTGCCCGAGCAGGGGCAGGCCGCCGCCGACGAGCGGTGGTTCCCGCAGCTCGGATTCCGCATATATCTGCGTTTCGGGCTTCACAGACTCGACGGTCATTTCTCACCTGCCGCTTCGTTGTCGACGTATGGGGGTGTGGACCGGTCGTCCCAACTGTCGACCATGTATCGGCCGGACTCGTGGTGGAACCAGTAGACGGTGCTGAACCAGTTCCGCATATTGCCGACACAGGCCCGCACCGCGGCACTCAGTTCTTTTCCGCGCAGGGTGCCGTCGGCGAGTTCGTCGGCGAATCGGAGAGCGGCCCGCTCGGCGACCAGGAATTCGGATATGCATTCCTCGACGCGCCGCCTGACTTCCGCCACCGATTCCTCGAGCGTCAGCCCGTGATGCTTGATGAGACTGATTCCGAGATTGTGCACCTCGTCACCCGCTATTTCCTTGGGCAGCGAGCAGAGATCGTTGTACCAGGCGGCGAATTCCTGGCTCAGCAGTGCCGCCCGCCGATACGCGGGGTGTTTCCGCACGGAGTCCGGGAGTTCACGCCCGGCGCTCGCCTCCAGCAGATCCGTCCAGATCCAGTGGGCGAAGGTGAGGCGGCGCAGTGCGAGATACTCCTCGACGGTGGGGATGATTCCGTCCGTGCGGTTGTGGAATTCCCGGTCGTACGCCTCGATCACCGCGTGGAAGTGCCGGGCGAAGCGGGCGTTCCAGGTCGCCGGCAGGAACGAGTACAGCCGGGCCACACTGTCCGCGAACGCGGCGACCAGCGGATCCTCGTGGTGCAGATGCTCCTGGGGCGCGTCCAGTGCGCGATGCAACCGGAACCTCAGCCGCCGCCAGGCGGCCGGGCGGCGGTGCACGATGTCCCGGTCGTGGCGGTCGTCCCAGACGAAGAACCACGCGCTGTAGTCCGCAATCGCCTGGAGGACACCCTCGGGGGCGCCCAGGTAGTACCCCGCCATGAGGTCGGTGTAGCAAAGGCCGTCGGCATATTCCTCCACCTTGTCCGCCGGCATGAGCCGTTTTTCCAGCAGCCAGGCGCGGGTCTTCTCCTGAAGCCTGGGCCAATACGGATGGAGTTGCCTGGTAAACCGCGCCTCGATCACCGGGAGTGAGAGCGATGGTGGGACCGCGACCGCCGTCGGCGTCGATGTGGTGCTGTGTGAGAAAGCGTGCACGAACAAACCCCTCTCAGCCGCCAGTTGCGCACGCCCTCCCGCCGAGCCGGGCGTGCGCCGTTGCGTATCCCCGCACTTCCCATTCAGCACTACAACTGACCGATCTGGGAACGGATTTGCTTCATTCACTACCCCACGATGCCGCGAATCTCCCCTTGTGTGACTGAATATGGATGAGGAGAACCACACACGGGATCGAACGTGCAACGCACGGACGAACGGCGCCTGTTCCGCGAGGGGTTGCCGAACAGACGCCGTACGAGGGGGACTTGTGGGGTGTCAGTCGTTCGCGACGACCGGGTAGCGGGGCTCGTTCTCGGCCATCTGCCGCAACGCGTCCTTGCGCTCCCGCTTGGAGAGCCGGTCGATGTACAGGTACCCGTACAGGTGATCGGTCTCGTGCTGCAAACAGCGCGCGAAGTAGCCGGTGCCACGCACCTTGACCGGGTTGCCCTTCTCGTCCTGGCCGGTGACCTCGGCGTAGTCGGGCCGGGCCAGCGGCGCGTACGCGGTCGGCACCGACAGGCACCCCTCGTTGCTGTCGTCCAGGCTGCGCCGCTCGGCGGGCAGGTCGACGAGCCTGGGGTTGCAGATGACGCCGACGTGCCGCTCGCCCTGGTCGTCCTGGCAGTCGTAGACGAAGACCTTCAGGTCGACGCCGATCTGGTTGGCGGCCAGGCCCACGCCCTCGGCGGTGCGCTGCGAGGCGAACATGTCCGCGACCAGCTGGTCCAGTTCGGGCCCGAACTCGGTGACGTCCCTGCACTCCTTGTGGAGGACCGGGTTCCCGACGACGGTGATGGGCCGCGAGGTACCCCGCTCGCGCCAGGCGTTCTCGCGCTCCTCGGTCTCCTCGGTGTCGACGACGAAGCCCTCGTCGTCCACGGGGAGCACGCCCGCGTGCTGCTGATCGGTGTCCTGCTGCGCCATGCCGACGTATGCCTTCCTGAAAACCTGGGGTTGCTGCTGATACAGACTACGGTGACGTCCGCGTCAGCGGCGCGGGGAACCGGTCGATGCGACCGGGACGGGCCCGGAGGTCAGCACACCTCTTCGAGATCCCGCCAGTCGCGCGAGTCCGGGCTGTCGGCGACCCACCCGTCGAGCAGCCCCCGCACCAGGGAGGCCGGCGCGGCCACCCCGCACTCGCGCTCCGGCACCCACAGCTGCCCGTCCGTCCGGTGGCCGAGCGGCCCCGGGTGTCCCGGCTCGCTGTGGTCGTGCGGATCGAGGTGCTCGCCGTCCCCCTCGTCCGAGGGCATCCGGGACTCGGAACAGGTCCGGCACAGCAGCCGCACCGAGGACGACCAGTCCTCGGCGGCGTACCCGGCGTCCGCGGCGAGCTGTTCCAGCGCGTCCCGGTCGGCCTCGGTCGCCGCCTCCAGCAGCACCACCCAGGTCGGCACCGGCGAGGGCGCCCACAGCTCGATCTCGTCGAAGACCGGGTAGGCGTGGCCGGCCGCGGTGGTCCGCTCGCCGTGCGGCACCCCGTCGTGCAGGACGACCTCGCCCCAGCGCCGTCCGGAGGAGGGCAGCGGGATCGACAGCACCTCGATGCGCGCGGGGTCCAGCCGCCGCCCCCACACCACCTCGGCCTCCCCCTCCGGGGAGAGCCGTACGGCGGCGCTGCCGAGCTCCATGCCGGTGGGCTCACCGGAGTCGGTGGCTCCGCCCGGCACCCGCAGCCCGTATGCCTGCCAGGCCCGCCGGGCCAGCGGCCAGTCCTGAAGGGCGGTGGCCGCGATGCCGACGTTCCACCAGTCGGGGGCGCCGGTCTCCCGGTCGAGGAGTGCCACGGCCCGCAGTCCGGCGGCCCGGGCCTGCTCCCAGTCGTGCCGGAACTTGTGCAGCAGGGCGAGGTTGAACCAGGACTCGGAGAGCCAGGGCTCCAGATCGGCCGCGCGTGTGAGCAGCGCGCCCGCGTCTTCGTACCGACCGTCGCCGATCAGCGTGAACGCGCGATCGGTGGCCTGCCGCCAGGAGGCGGAGGGCCGGTGCCGTCCCTTGCCGAAGATCCTCACGATTCCCGCCTGCCAGTTCCGTGGAGTGGGCCGGCTGTGCCCCCGGACAGCCTCTCGGAGACCCTCTCCCTTCGCATCCAACCACGTACCGCTGGAGAGGCGCTCATTACCCATGGGTTACCCCGCCTGCCCCAAGGTCAGACCGCCCGCGGCCGGTCACCCGGCACCACCCTGCCCCACGCCGCCCCGCAGCCGCGCGCCCGGGGTCGCCCCGGTCCCGGCGCCGCTGATCCTGAGCACCCGGGCGAGTGCCTCGACGACCTCCGGGTCATGCTCGTCGGCGGTCGCCAGCCGCAGTTCCTCCAGCGCCTTCAGCGGCCCGTCCGCGCCCGCGCCGTACGCCTTCTCCTCGTAGGCGTTGACGGTCCGGACGATCCGTGCGGCCGCCGGCTGCTCGCGGCACGGGTCGGCCTGCCGCTCGACGACCACGGCGACCGAGGCGTCCACCCCGGTCTGGCGGACGACGGCGCCGCCCAGCAGGGCGATCCGGCGCTGTTCGGCGGCGGGCAGCGGGGCGGTGGCGCCGGCCGGGACGGGGTCGACGAGGCTGAGCTGTCCGATGTCGTGCATGAGGGCGGCGTACTCCAGCACGGTGAGTTCGGCCCCGGACAGGCCCAGGTCCCGGCCGACGGCGACGCTGAGCGCGGCGACCCGGCGGGCGTGACCGGCCGGGGTGTACCCGGCGACCTCGGTGGCGCGGGCCAGGGAGGCGATGGTCTGCCGGTAGGTGGCGCGGACGGCGGCGTAGCGGCGGAAGGCGAGCTGGGTCAGCAGGAGCGGAACGCAGAAGACGGGCAGGGCCCACAGTCCGGCCACGGCCACCGCCAGCGCCATCACCGCCCCGGTCGCGCCGACGGCCGAGCCGATGCCGAGCAGGCCCCGCAGTTCGTCGCGGAGGAGCGGGCCGAACGGCCAGCCGGTCCGGGAGCGGGCGAGGGCGGCGGCGAGCACGGCGTCGCACAGGGCGGTCAGCGCGAGCAGCGCCGCCAGCAGCAGCGCGTAGGCGGCGCCGCTCCACTGCTCGAACAGGCCCCGGTTGTAGAGCGGTTGGAAGCAGACGGCGGCGAATCCGACGGTGAGCAGGCGCCGGGCCAGTTGCCCGGGGTCGGGGCCGCGGCCGCGGGCGATGTGCGGGACGCAGCCGAGGAGGATCGCGGTGAGCACGATGGTGACGGCCTGGGCCATGCCGTGGTGGGTGGGCGTGCCCGCGTCCTCGCCGAGCAGGGCGTACGCGAGGGCCCCGGCGGCCGCGAGCGGGGCCGGCTCACGGACCTGGGGTCCGGTCCACCGGGTGAGTTCGCCGACGGTGATCAGCAGCCCGAACGCGAGGGCGACGGGACGTTCCTCCAGTCCGTTCCAAAGGGTGCCGAGGAGACAGCCGACGGCGAGCAGGGCGGCCGAGGTGTGGACGCTGACGAGGATCCGGGCGGGCCGCGCCGGGCTCATCGCCGGGCCCCCGGCCGGTCGGCGGCCGGCGCCCCGGGCGGCGGAACGCGCCCCTCTCCCGCGGTGACCTCCGGACACCAGCCGGACCTGCCGATCACCCGCGCCAGCGCGGTCACCATCCGCGGATCGAACTGCGTCCCGGCACAGCGCCGGAGTTCGGCCAGGGCGGCGTCGACCGGCCGGGCCCGCCGGTAGGAGCGGGTGGACGTCATCGCGTCGAAGGCGTCGGCGACCGCGACGACCCGGGCCGGTTCGGGGATCTGCCCGCCGACGAGCCCGTACGGGTATCCGCTCCCGTCCAGCCGCTCATGGTGATGGAGTACGGCGGCCCTGGCCTCGCCGAGGAAGGAGATGCCGCGCACCATCTCGTGCCCGTACTCCGGGTGGAGTTCGATGACGCGTCGTTCCTCGGGGGTGAGGGGGCCGTCCTTGCGCAGCAGCCGGGTGGGCACCCCGAGCTTGCCGACGTCGTGCAGGATCCCGGCGAACCGCAGCAGTTCCACGCGTTCGGCGTCCATGCCCAGTTCCCGGGCGATCATCATCGAGGCCTGTCCGACGCGCTCGCTGTGCCCGCGGGTGTAGCCGTCCTTGATGTCGACGGCCTGCACCAGGGCCCGGATGGTCGCCCGGTGGGCCGCCCGCTCGCGGTGGTACTGCGCGAACACCCACCAGGAGACGCCCATGGGCAGCAGCACGAAGAGCGCGGCGACCGGTCCGTAGGGGCTGCGCCAGAGCACGGCCATCATCAGTCCGGCCAGGCCGTGCACGGCGACCGGGGCGAGCGAGCGCAGGAACAGCCCCCGCCAGGCCCGGCGGACCGGCACCCGCTCGGCGAGCGCGAGGATGCCTCCGTCGAGCAGGGTCAGCGCCAGGCAGAACGCCAGGACCGCGGCCCCGGCGGGCAGCAGGGCGTAGGGGGAGTCGGAGGCGGCGACCGCGTCCCGCCCGCCGAGCGCCCCGTGCACCCGGGCGGCGGCCCAGACGGCGAGCGCCAGTTGCGCGGCCCGCCAGATCCGCCGGACGGGCTCGCCCCGGGAGAGCAGTGCCCCCGGGATCGCCACCAGGGCGGCGGCGGGCGGGGGCAGCAGGAAGGCGCCGGCGAGGAGCACCGGGTAGAAGGTGCCGGCGAAGCGGCGGCGGGCGATCTGCTCGCAGCCGGCGTACAGCGCGGCCAGGAGGGCGAGGGCCCACCAGGGGGTGCGCGGGGCCGGCAGCGGCAGCAGACAGAGCAGGGCGCCGAGGGCGGCGCAGGCCACGTACACGCGCGCCCGCGCGGGAATCCCCTCCATGTGCCCCTCCCCTGACCATGCCTGTCCAGGTCGGGAGCCTAGGACGGCCAGGGGGAGGGTGCGGGCGTATCACCCGCTGATTAGCACGTTCGAGTGACGACTGCGCGTTCCCGGGGCGGGAGTTCAGGACTCCTGGTGGAGTTGCAGGACTCCCGCTGGACTTGCAGCACTCCGGAGTCGCAGCACCCCCGCTGGAGTTCAGGACTCCTGGGCCGTCGCGGTCACGTCGTGGTCGGGGACCGCCTGCCCGGAGCGGATCAGGTCGAGCCGTCCCATGACCTTGGAACGCAGGTCGGAGGGCACGTCGTCGTGCCCGCAGCAGCGCTTGACCAGCTTCTTCACGGCCTCTTCGAGCCCGTACTTCTCCAGGCACGGCGAGCACTCGCTGAAGTGCTGCTTGAACTTGTCGCGATCGACGTCCGGCATCTCACTGTCGAGGAACTCGTAGAGATGGTCGAGTACCTCACTGCAGTCCGTCTCGTGCGGCTCTCCGCAGCTCATGAGCCCGAGCCTTTCGCTTCGTTCGACTCTCCGGCGCCCGCCGGGACCAGCCCGCGCTCACGGGCGTAGTCCTCCAGCATGCCGCGCAGTTGACGGCGGCCCCGGTGCAGCCGGGACATCACCGTACCGATGGGTGTCCCCATGATGTCCGCGATCTCCTTGTACGCAAAGCCCTCGACGTCCGCGAGATAGACGGCGATGCGGAATTCCTCGGGGATCGCCTGGAGGGCTTCCTTCACGTCCGAGTCGGGCAGGTGGTCGAGCGCCTGCGACTCCGCGGAGCGCAGACCGGTCGACATGTGCGACTCGGCGCGGGCGAGCTGCCAGTCCTCGATCTCCTCGGCCGCGGAGCGCTGGGGTTCACGCTGCTTCTTGCGGTACGAGTTGATGAAGGTGTTGGTGAGGATGCGGTACAGCCAGGCCTTGAGGTTGGTGCCCTCGCGGAACTGGTGGAAGGACGCGTACGCCTTGGCGTACGTCTCCTGCACCAGGTCCTCGGCGTCGGCCGGGTTGCGCGTCATGCGCAGGGCCGCCGAGTACATCTGGTCGAGGAATTCCAGCGCGTCCCGCTCGAAGCGCGCGCTGCGTTCGGCGGTGGTCTCCGCCGGCGTGTCCCCGCTCGCGCCCTGGCCCTCGGGCCGCTCCGCCTGGCCGTTGTCGGTCCCTGCGTCGGTACCGGTGACCGGACCCACCTCCTCAGAATTCCGGGCAGCACCGAAGCCGGTGTCGCCAGAATCGGAGGATAGACGAACCTCCGGCCCGGCCGCCGCTCGAATAGGAGCGGTCTTGCCCGCGTGCAGCACCGTCCAGTCCAGGTCGGCACGGCTGCTGCGGCTCGGGCAGATGGTCGAACCCATGCGGCGGACTTCCTCTCCTCGGACGAACAGGTGCTGGTCGTTCAGCACTTCTGTCCGCCACAACAGAGACCGGGGCCGCAACATTCCCCAACCTTTACCCGCGCGCGGCGGTCCACCGCACGACCGCGTCGGTCACGAGGGCCACGGCCTGCTCCTGGGTGACACCGGCCCGCTTGGGCACGGCGAGGCCGTGGTCGCCGAAGGGCACCTCGACCATCTCGTACGGCCCCTCGGGGAACTCCGCGGGGCGGCCGAACGGGTCGTTGCCGCCCTGTACGACGAGGGTGGGCACCCCGGCGCCGAGCAGTTCCGCGGCGCGGGACCGCTCGGGCCGGCCGGGCGGGTGGAGCGGGAAGCTCAGGGCGAGGACGGCGTGCGCGCCGAGTTCGGTGGCGGTGCGGCAGGCCACCCGGGCGCCCGCGCTGCGGCCGCCGGAGATCACCGGCAGGCCTGGGGCGGCGAGGGCCGGCCACAGGCCGCGCCAGCCGGTGTCCAGGGTCTTCGGCGCCGGGGCGACCTTCTTGCCGGCGACCCGCCAGGGCTGCTCCACGAGGGCGACGGTGACGCCGTGGCCCGGCAGGACCTGAGCGAGCGCCCTGAGATCGCGCGCCTCGATGCCGCCGCCGGCGCCGTGGCTCACCGCGAGCACGAGCCGGGCCTTCTTCCGCGCCGGATGCCAGGTGATCCGGGCGTCTCCCGCGTCGGTGGCGACGGTCTCGGTCGTCACGGCGGGCGTGCCGGTCCGGGCGGCCGGGTTCTTCGCAGCGGCCGGGTTCTCGGCAGCGGCCTGATCGGTCACAGCGGCCTGGTTCTTCGCAGCGGCCTGATGCTGCGCAGCGGCCTGATGCTGCGCAGCGGCCTCGTTCGTCACAGCAGCCTCGTTCGTCACATCAGAAGAGTGTGCCCTCCTCGGGCCCCTCCAGCTCCTTCAGCAAGTCCGGCCCGTTGTTGCGGACGTTGCTGACCGCGGTGGCGACGGGGTACGCGCGCATCAGCCCGGCGGGCGGCGCGGCGAGCAGCTCGCGCAGTCCGTCGGGGTCGGTGCGGGCGGGGTCGAGCCAGGCGTCCCAGCGGTCCGGGGTGAGCATCAGCGGCATCCGGGGGTGGATCTCGGCGAGCGTGTGCGGCCCGTCCGCGGGGGCCACGGCGAGCGGGGTGGTCTCCGCCTCGGTCGTGATCACGGAGCAGGTCACCCACCAGGCCAGCGGATGGTCGTCGGGCAGGGTCCGGTCCCGCCAGAACTCGTAGAGCCCGGCCATCGCGAAGACCGAGCCGTCGGCGGGGAGCACGAAGTACGGCTGCTTGCGCGGGCGCTTCTTCTTCCCCTCGACCTCCAGGTCCCGCTCCTGCGTGCCGGTGACCCACTCGTAGTAGCCGTCGGCGGGGATGATGCAGCGGCGGGAGGTGAAGGCGCGGCGGTAGGACGGCTTCTCGTGGACCGTCTCGGCACGCGCGTTGATCATGCGGGCGCCGCCCTCGGGGGTCTTGGACCAGGACGGGACGAGTCCCCACTTGAGCCTGCGCAGCTGGCGGACCGGCCGCTTGTCGCCGGTGTCCTTGAGCGGGCGGTCGAGGACGGCGTAGACCTCCTTGGTGGGCGCGACGTTGTAGTCGGGCTCCAGGGTCTCCTCCGGCTCCCACTTCTCGATCTCGAAGATCCCGGCCAGGTCCTCGGGCCTACGACTCGACGCGTACCGTCCGCACATCTTCACCACCTTACATTTCACCCGTACGGCTCATGCGGGGACGCGAAAAGCCGCTCTCGGCCCGAACTCACCGCCGCATCCGGGGTGTCCGGGGACGTTCCCGGCGTCCTGGCCGTTGACATGCCGTCCACACATCCAACCGTGTCACACTGCCGAGTCCGTACGAGGAGAGGGAACGACCGGACCGATGGACACCAGCACTGCGACCTCTCTCTGGGACGAACTGGCCGGCACCCAGTCCACGCCGGACCTGTGGGTGGTGATCGCGACCCTGGTCGCCGCGCTGGCGGTGGTCGTCCCGCCCGGTGTGTGGCGGGTCTCCCGCAACGCGATCACCATCGCCCACGAGGGCGGTCACGGCCTGGTCGCACTGCTCACCGGCCGCACGCTGACCGGGATACGGCTGCACTCCGACACCAGCGGGCTCACGGTGAGCCGGGGGAAGCCGCACGGAATCGGCATGATCCTCACGGCGGCGGCGGGCTACACCGCTCCCCCGCTGCTGGGGCTCGGCGGCGCGGCCCTGCTCGGCGCGGACCGCATCACCCTGCTGCTGTGGCTGGCCACCGCGCTGCTGCTGGCCGTGCTGGTGATGATCCGGAACGCCTACGGCGCGCTGACGGTCGTGCTGACCGGCGGCACGTTCGTGCTGGTGTCGTGGCTCGCGGGGCCCCAGGTGCAGGCCGCGTTCGCCTACGCGGTGGTGTGGTTCCTGCTGCTGGGCGGGGTGCGTCCGGCCTTCGAGCTGCAGGCGAAGCGGCGCCGCGGCGGCGCCGGGGACTCGGACGCGGACCAGTTGTCGCGGCTGACGCATGTGCCGGCGGGCCTGTGGCTCTTCCTGTTCCACGCGGTGTCGCTGTGTTCCCTGATAGGCGGCGGGCGGTGGCTGCTGGAGCGGTGAGCGCTCCGGCGGAAGGGTGTCGTGAGGGGCGCGGGGCGGTGGCGGCGGGTGACTCCGCGCGCGGGCCGGACCAGCCACAACGGCGCGGCGCCCGGGCAACCGCCTCCTTATAGAGTGGAGCCATGGCCCCGAACCACGCACCGAACGCCCTCTGGCCCGCCCCTCACGCCCGCGGTGCCGTCGAAGCGACCGTCCACGTGCCCGGGTCCAAGTCGGTCACGAACCGCGCCCTCGTGCTGGCGGCCCTCGCCAGCGAGCCCGGCTGGCTGCGCCGCCCGCTCCGTTCCCGCGACACCCTGCTGATGGCGGGCGCCCTGCGCGCCATGGGCGTCGAGATCGAGGAGACGGTGTCGTCCAGCTCCGCCGTCGTGGGCGGCCCGGACCACTCCGGCGAGGCCTGGCGGGTCCTGCCCACGGGGCTGCGCGGCCCCGCCACGGTCGACGTCGGCAACGCCGGCACGGTGATGCGCTTCCTGCCGCCGGTCGCCGCGCTGGCCGACGGTCCGATCCGGTTCGACGGCGACCCCCGGTCGTACGAGCGGCCGCTGCACGGGGTGATCGACGCGCTGCGCGTCCTCGGTGCCCGGATCGACGACGACGGGCGGGGCGCGCTGCCGCTGACCGTGCACGGCGGGGGCGCCCTGGACGGCGGCCCGGTCGAGATCGACGCCTCCTCCTCCTCGCAGTTCGTCTCGGCGCTGCTGCTGTCCGGGCCGCGCTTCAACCAGGGTGTCGAGGTCCGGCACACCGGCTCCCGGCTGCCGTCGATGCCGCACATCCGGATGACGGTGGACATGCTGCGCGCGGTCGGCGCCCAGGTGGACACCCCCGAGTCGGGGGGCGAGCCGAACGTCTGGCGGGTCAAGCCGGGTGCGCTGCTCGGCCGTGACCTGACGATCGAGCCGGACCTGTCCAACGCGCAGCCGTTCCTGGCGGCCGCGCTGGTCACCGGCGGCAAGGTGCTGATCCCCGACTGGCCGTCGCGCACCACGCAGCCCGGCGACCGGCTGCGCGAGATCTTCACCGAGATGGGCGGCTCCTGCGAACTGACCGAGTACGGCCTTGAGTTCACCGGCTCGGGCGCCGTCCACGGCATCGACGTGGACCTGGGCGACGTCGGCGAGCTGACCCCCGGCATCGCGGCGGTCGCCGCGCTCGCGGACTCCCCGTCCACCCTGCGCGGGGTGGCGCATCTGCGGCTGCACGAGACGGACCGGCTGGCCGCGCTCACCAAGGAGATCAACGAGTTGGGCGGCGATGTCTCCGAGACCGCCGACGGCCTGCACATCCGCCCGCGCCGCCTGCACGGCGGCATCTTCCACACCTACGAGGACCACCGTATGGCCACCGCCGGAGCGATCATCGGCCTCGCCGTCGAGGGCGTGCAGATCGAGAACGTCGCGACGACGGCGAAGACCCTGCCGGACTTCCCCGAATTGTGGACCGGGATGCTCGGGAACTGACGGGCGGACCGGGATCATGCGCCGTTACGGCAAGCACACCGACGAGGACGACATCCGCAGCCGCCCCAACCGCAAGGGCAACCGGCCGCGCACCAACATCCGACCCAAGCACGAGGACGCGGCCGAGGGCCTGGTCCTCACCGTGGACCGGGGCCGGCTGACCTGCCTGGTCGAGGACCGGGTGGTGCTGGCGATGAAGGCACGCGAACTGGGCCGCAAGGCCGCGGTGGTGGGCGACCGGGTCGCCCTGGTCGGCGACATGTCGGGCAAGAAGGACACCCTCGCGCGGATCGTCCGCATCGAGGAGCGCAGTTCGGTCCTGCGCCGCACGGCCGACGACGACGATCCCTACGAGCGGGTGGTCGTGGCCAACGCCGACCAGCTCGCCATCGTCACCGCACTGGCCGACCCCGAGCCCCGGCCGCGGCTGATCGACCGCTGCCTGGTGGCGGCGTACGCCGGCGGTCTGGAGCCGCTGCTGGTGCTGACCAAGTCGGATCTGGCGCCGCCCGACAAGATCCTGGAGCTCTACGGCGACCTGGACATCCCCTACGTCGTGACCAGCCGGGCCGAGCTGGAGAGCGGCGACGCGGCGGACCGGGTGCGCGTCGAACTGGACGGCCGGGTGACCGCGTTCGTCGGCCACTCCGGTGTCGGCAAGACGACCCTGGTCAACGCGCTGGTACCGGTGGAGCGGCGGCGGCTGACCGGTCATGTGAACGCGGTGACGGGACGCGGCCGGCACACGACGACCTCGGCGCTGGCGCTCCCGCTCGACGGCGCGGAGGGCTGGGTGGTGGACACCCCGGGCGTGCGGTCGTTCGGGCTGGCCCACGTCGACCCCTCGCGGGTGATCCACGCCTTCCCGGACCTGGAGGCGGGGACCGAGGGCTGTCCGCGTGCGTGCAGTCACGACGAGCAGGACTGCGCGCTCGACGACTGGGTGGCGGAGGGTCACGCGGACCCCGCGCGGCTGTACTCGTTGCGCCGGCTGCTGTCGACGAGGGAGCGCAAGGAAGGCGACTGACCTCCGCGTTGTTTGTCCCCGCCCGAGTCCGGTAAGGGCATAATCGCACCGAGCCGGAACCGAGTCCGATCAGAGCCTGACGAGCGGTCACAGTACGTGGGGATACGGGAGGACAGCACATGGCGTGGCTGCTGGTCATCGTGGCGGGGATGCTCGAAACCGGCTTCGCGGTCTGTCTGAAACTGTCGCACGGGTTCACCCGGCTCTGGCCGACGATCGCGTTCTGCGTCTTCGCGCTCGGCAGCTTCGGTCTGCTGACGCTGGCCCTGCGGAAACTCGACGTCGGTCCGGCGTACGCGGTGTGGACCGGCATCGGCGCGGCCGGCACCGCGATCTACGGAATGATCTTCCTGGGCGACATCGTCTCCACACTCAAGATCGTCTCCATCAGCCTGGTGATCGTCGGCGTCGTCGGCCTCCAGCTGTCGGGCTCCGCGCACTGAGCGGTCCCGCACCGAGCGGTCCCGCGCGAGGGATCCCGGCCGAGGGTCCTTGCCCGGGGGATCCGTCCCGGGAGCCGTCAGACCGGTAACTGCCGGTACAGCAAGCCCCGTACGAGGTCGCCCACGCCGCCGTCGGCGGGCGGGGCCGAGACGCACGACAGCGCGATCCGGACGACGAGTTCGCAGGAGCGGGCGAGTTCCAGGCTCTCCGCCCGGCCGGCGCCCGGTGCGGCGAGGGCCGCCACCGCCCGGTCACGGACGACGCACACCAGGTCGGCGGGCGAGGGCAGCGGTCCGTCCGCGCGGCGCTGGGCCGGGACGACCGAGGAGGACGGGACGGGCGACAGGACGGGCGCCGGCAGGCGGTCGCTCCAGCAGCCGGTGAGCATGGCGCGGACGAGCGCGTTGTCGCGGGCGGCGGCGGTGGTCCACTCGGCGGTGGCGGCGAGCCGTTCGCGGGCGTCGCAGTGGGTGCCGAGCGCCCGTTCCACTCCCACCAGATACGCGTCGGCCTCGCGCCGTACCAGCGCCCTGGCGAGCCCTTCCTTGCTCCCGAACTCGTTGTAGAGCGTCTGCCGTGACACCCCGGCCGCCGCGGCGACGTCCACCATCCGCACCGCCGACCAGGACCGGCGCGCGAGCGCCGTGTACGCGGCATCCAGCAGAGATTCCCGTGCTGCAGGCATCGTCGCCTCCCAGACCCCCGGCTCTGCGCCCAGATTTGACGCGCGAGGCAGCACTGTCAAGGGGGCCGGGGGGTGGTGGGGGCGCGTTCCGGCTGCGCGCCGGTGCGGGCCGGACCGCCCGCCCTTCGACACGCCGTCGGTTACTCACCCCACAGGACCCCAGTCCGTCGGCCCGCCCGTCGGTTTCTCACCCCCCGGGACCGTCTGGCCCCGTCCGGCCCCCTGCGGATACCGTTCGTCATATGCCGGACTACCTCGACGACCTCCGTCTCGCCCACGTCCTCGCGGACGCCGCGGACGCGGCCACCATGGACCGTTTCAAGGCCCTCGATCTGAAGGTCGAGACCAAGCCGGACATGACCCCGGTCAGTGAGGCGGACCGGGCGGCGGAAGAGCTGATCCGCGGCCAGCTCCAGCGCGCCCGCCCGCGTGACGCGGTGCTCGGCGAGGAGTACGGCATCGAGGGCACCGGCCCTCGGCGCTGGGTGATCGACCCCATCGACGGCACGAAGAACTACGTCCGGGGCGTCCCCGTCTGGGCCACCCTGATCTCGCTGATGGAGGCCGGGGAGGGCGGCTACCAGCCCGTCGTCGGCCTGGTCTCCGCCCCGGCGCTCGGCCGCCGCTGGTGGGCCGCGAAGGGGCACGGCGCCTTCACCGGGCGCAGCCTCTCCTCCGCGTCCCGGCTGCGGGTCTCGCAGGTCGCGAAGCTCGCCGACGCCTCCTTCGCCTACTCCTCGCTCAGCGGCTGGGAGGAGCAGGGCCGGCTGCACGGCTTCCTGGACCTGACCCGCGGGGTCTGGCGCACGCGCGCGTACGGCGACTTCTGGCCGTACATGCTGGTGGCCGAGGGCGCCGTGGACATCTGTGCCGAGCCCGAGCTCTCCCTGTGGGACATGGCGGCCAACGCGATCATCGTGACGGAGGCCGGCGGGACCTTCACCGGTCTGGACGGCCGTCCGGGCCCGCACAGCGGCAACGCGGCCGCCTCCAACGGTCTGCTCCACGACGAGCTCCTGGATCACCTCAACGCGCGCTACTGAGCCTCACGCGCCCTCTTGTTGACCCTTCCTTTGCCTGCCACTCTGAGAACCCCCGCCCTTGTGAACTTGTGAAACAACGAACAAGCGCGGGTACCCCCCTCAGGAGGTGGCTGCATCCATGCTCGTCCGTGACGCCATGAGCACCGTGGTCCTCACCATCGGCCCCACCCACACCCTTCGCCAGGCCGCCGCGCTGATGTCCGCCCGCCGGGTGGGCGCGGCCGTCGTCCTCGACCCCGACGCCGGCGGCATCGGCATCCTCACCGAGCGCGACATCCTCAACTCCGTCGGCCTGGGCCAGGACCCGGACGCGGAGCACGCCCACGCCCACACCACCACGGACGTCGTGTTCGCGGCGCCGTCCTGGACGCTGGACGAGGCCGCCCACGCGATGGCGCACGGCGGCTTTCGTCATCTGATCGTCCTCGGCCGGGACGAGCCCGTCGGCATCGTCTCGGTCCGCGACATCATCCGCTGCTGGGTTCCCCAGCGGCAGCAGATCCCGGCCTGAGCCGGGTACGCGAACGGGCCGGACCCCGATCCCTCGGGGGTCCGGCCCGCTTCGGCAAGCGATCCAGTGCTGGTGGGTGTGTCAGCCGCGCAGGGCCTGAACCGCGGCCTCCAGCCGCTTGCCGAAGTCGTCGTCCGCGGCGCGGAAGTTGCCGACCGCCCGCTCGACGACGTCCTCGCGCGAGACCTGGGCGATGAAGCCGGCCAGGTTCTCGATCAGACGCCCCTTCTCGTCCTCGTCCATCAGGCGGTAGAGGTTGCCCGCCTGCACGAAGTCGTCGTCCTCGGCGTGCACCGGCGCCGGGTGGTTGCCGGTGCCGCCGCCGAAGCCGTCGAAGGGCTGCCACAGCGGGCGGCCGGTCTGCGCCGGGCCGCCGAAGCTGTTCGGCTCGTAGTTCCTCGCTCCGCCGTGGCGGCCGTCGTAGAGGAGGCCGTCGCGGGAGTTGGTGCGCGCCTCGGTGGCGTGCGGGCGGTTCACCGGCAGGTGGTCGGCGTTGATGCCGACGCGGTAGCGGTGGGCGTCGCCGTAGGCGAAGAGGCGGCCCTGGAGCATCTTGTCCGGCGAGGGGCCGATGCCGGGCACGAAGTGGGCGGGGCTGAAGATGCTCTGCTCGACCTCGGCGAAGACGTTCCGCGGGTTGCGGTTCAGCTCCAGCCGGCCGATCTCCATCGGCGGGTAGTCCTCGTGCGGCCACACCTTGGTGAGGTCGAACGGGTTGAAGCGGTACGTCGCCGCGTCCGCCGCCGGCATGATCTGCACCTGCACGGTCCAGCTCGGGAACTCGCCGCGCTCGATGGCCTGCCGCAGGTCGCGCTGGTGGGAGTCGGGGTCCTCACCGGCGATCCGGTTGGCCTCCCCCTGGGTGAGGTTCTTGATCCCCTGGTCGGTCTTGAAGTGGTACTTGACCCAGAAGACTTCGCCGGCCTCGTTGTTCCACTGGTAGGTGTGCGAGCCGTAGCCGTTCATGTGACGGTACGAGGCGGGGATGCCCCGGTCGCCGAAGAGCCAGGTCACCTGGTGGGTGGACTCGGGACTCAGGCTCCAGAAGTCCCAGACGTTGTCCGCCTCGGTCGAGCCCGTGTACGGGTCGCGCTTCTGGGTGTGGATGAAGTCGGGGAACTTGATGGCGTCCTTGATGAAGAACACCGGGGTGTTGTTGCCGACGAGGTCGTAGTTGCCCTCCTCGGTGTAGAACTTCAGCGCCCAGCCGCGCGGGTCGCGCACGGCGTCGGCCGCGCCCAGGTTGCCCGCGACGGTGGAGAAGCGCAGGAAGGTCTCGGTCTCCTTGCCGACCTCGGAGAGGAACGCGGCCCGGGTGTAGCGCGTGACGTCGGCGGTCACCGTGAAGGTGCCGTACGCGCCGGCGCCGCGGGCGTGCACCACGCGCTCCGGGATGCGCTCCCTGTTGAAGTGGGCGAGCTTCTCCAGCAGGAGCTGGTCCTGCACGAGCACGGGGCCGCCGACGCCCGCGGTCTCACTGTTCTGGTTGTCGGCGACCGGTGCCCCGGCCTCCGTAGTGAGCGGTCCCTGCGTCACGTCTGCCTCCTGCGCCATTCCCTGCTGTTCCTGCCCCTCGGCCAAATCCGGTCTCGATCCTACAATGGACAATGTCTAAGTCAAATGAAGTTCCAAAGTCACACCCATTCGGAACCTGGTCTGCTTGCTGTTACGCTGTAGCGCATGAGCGACCTTCTGGAACGGCTGCGCGGACGTGGATGGCGGATGACCGCGCAGCGGCGCGTCGTGGCCGAGGTCCTCGACGGCGAACACGTCCATCTGACGGCCGACGAGGTCCACTCCAGGGCTGTCGCGAAGCTGCCCGAGATCTCCCGGGCGACCGTGTACAACACCCTGGGCGAGCTGGTCTCGCTCGGCGAGGTGCTGGAGGTCGCCACCGACAAGCGGGCCAAGCGGTACGACCCGAACGCGCACCGCCCCCACCACCACCTGGTCTGCGCCCAGTGCGGCGCGATCCGGGACGTGCACCCGACCGGCAACCCGCTGGCCGACCTGCCGGCCACGGAGCGCTTCGGCTTCACGGTCTCCGACGTCGAGGTGACCTACCGCGGCGTCTGCCCGAACTGCGCGGCGGCCGCGTAACGGCTCACGAGGAATCCCCGGCACCGATCTCCCGGTGCCGGGGATTTTTCGTTGGCGGGCCGCCGTCGACGGGAAACACCGAGGGCCGGAACCCTGATCGGGTTCCGGCCCTCGGCCTTGAGTAGCGGGGACAGGATTTGAACCTGCGACCTCTGGGTTATGAGCCCAGCGAGCTACCGAGCTGCTCCACCCCGCGTCGGTGAATGCAACGTTACGTCAAGGACGCGGACAGAGGCAAATCGCTTCCCCGGACCTCCGCCCGGCGCCCTCACGCCGACAGTTCCTCCCGCAGTGCGTCCCGCAGTCGGGCGGCCCGCTCCGAGACCTCACCGGGGCCCAGCGCCACGGCCCGGTCGGCCCAGCGCTGCCCCTCGGCCAGCTCCCCACGACGCGCGTAGACCAGGGCCAGCCGCAGCGCCGCCCGCCCGTGACCGGCGTCGGCGGCCCGTGTCCACCACACCGCGGCCTCGGGCTCGCTGCCCTCCCGGGCCAGCAGCAGCCCGAGGTTGAAGGCGCCGTTGCGCGAGCCGGCCTCCGCCGCCTCGCGGTACCACCGGGCCGCCTCCACGACGTCGCCCCGGGCGGCTGCGAGCATGCCCACCCGCACCTGGGCACGCCGGTGTCCCTGTCCCGCGGCCCGCTCGTACCACTCCTCGCACTCGCTCTTCTCGTGCACCGACTCCCCCAGCTCGTGCGTGGGAGGCGCGGGCCGCCGGGCGTCGAGCACGGTCGCCAGCCGGTACGCGGCCTCCGCGCTCCCGCCGCCGGCGGCGCACCGCAGATGGCGTTCGGCCCCGGCCTCGTCGCCGTCCCGCAGCATGGCGATGCCGACCTGGAGCGCGGCCTCGGTGTGCCCGGCGGCGGCCGCCCGCTCGTACCAGCGCAGCGCCATGGCGCCCTCGGCCCGTCCGGCGAAGAGGATGCCCAGGTTGAAGGCGGCGTCCACGCTCCCCGCCTCGGCAGCCTTGGAGAACCACGGCTCGGCACCCGCGGTGTCCCCGACCTGGAGCAGCAGGATCGCCAGCGCGTTCGCCGCCTCGCGGTGCCCGGCGTACGCCGCCCTGCGGTACCACTGCTCGGCCTGCGCGACCCGCCCCTGCTCGGCGCAGAGCAGCCCGAGGTTGTAGGCGCCGTTGTCGTCGCCCGCGTCCATGGCCGCCCGGTACCAGCGCTCGGCGGTCTGGGTCTCGCCCCGCTCGGCGTGCAGGGCGCCGAGCGCGTTCGCGGCGTTGCCGTCGCCCTCCTGGGCGGCCCGCAGCCACCACACGGCGGCGCTCTCCTCGTCGCCGGCGTCCCGGAGCAGGAAGCCCAGCGCGCAGGCGGCCCGGGCCTCGCCGTCCTTGGCGGACGTCAGGTACCAGCGGCCGGCCTCCTTCAGCTCCCCGCGCCGCTCCAGGATCGCGCCGAGCTGGAGCGCGGCCCTGCGGTGTCCGCGCGCGGCGGCCTGCCGGTACCACTGCTCGGTCTCCGCCGCGGTGTCCGCGACGGCGGAAGGATCGCCTCCGACACCGTTGTCGCCGTCGGCCTCCCCCGCGGCCCTGCGGTCCAGGGCGCGCGCGAGCCGGTACGCGGCCTCACGGTGCCCGCGCTCCGCCGCGGCCCGCATCCACCGCTCGGCCCCGGTGTCACCGCGGTGCTCCAGCAGATCGGCGAGCGCGTACGCGCCCAGCGCATGCCCCTGCTCGGCGGACTGGCGCAGCCAGTACTCGGCGGCCGGTTCGTCCCCCCGCTCACGGTGGTACCGCCCCAACGCGTGGGCGGCGGCGGCCGATCCGGCGACGGCGGCGATCCGCCACCAGCCGGCCGCCTCGTCGGCGTAGCCGCGCTGGTGGAGCAGAACTCCCAGATTGTTGGCGGCCGCACGGTCCCCGGCGGCGGTGGCGGCACGCAACTGGGGCTCGGCTCCGTCGAGATCACCGCGGCGCAGCAGCAGCGCGCCGAGCACGCTCATCGCCTCGGCGTCGCCCGCGTCGGCCGCGAGCCTGAGGCGCAGCTCCTCGGCTGCCTCACCGGCTTCGTCCCGGTCGGAAGACTGCACAAAACGCCCTGTCTCCAACAGAGTTGCCTTGTCCCCCATAACGTCCATCGTCGCACCACCTGCAACCTGGGTACACCTGGTATACCGCAGCCAGTGAGGTCACTTCAGCGTTTTGTCGACATGCCCACAGAGAGACAAGTCAAACACAGATCGGCCAACTCCCCACAGCGGCACGGCCGCAGGCACCGCCCGGCACATGCGTTCGCACATCACGAAGGCCCGGATCCTGTGAGGATCCGGGCCTTCGCTTTCAGTAGCGGGGACAGGATTTGAACCTGCGACCTCTGGGTTATGAGCCCAGCGAGCTACCGAGCTGCTCCACCCCGCGCCGTTGTGAATCAACCGTATCACGGCGCGGGGCGGGCTTGATCAGCCGCTGTCGGGGCTGGCGGTGGGGCTGGGACTCTCCCCGCCCCCGTCGCCGTCACCGGACGCCGCGGCCTCGGCGTCCTCGGCCCGCCGCAGGGCGTCCTCCAGGGCCTCCTGCGCCTTGCCGTAGGCCTCCCAGTCGCCGTCCTTCAGCGCCTGCTGGCCGTCCTCGAAGGCCTTCTGCGCGTCGTTGAGCGCCTCTTGGACCGTCGGGTTCTCGTTGGTCGGCGGTGGCGTCGGCTCCGGGGTGTCGCCGCCGTCGTCCTCCGGCGGCTCGGGTGTCGAACCCTCGGCTGCGAAGACCTTGTCGAGCGCCTGGTCCAGGGTGTCCTCGAAGGCCGTGCTGCCGCCGTAGGTCACCAAAACCTTGCGCAGCAGCGGGTACTTGAGGCCGCCACCGCGGACGTAGACGGGTTCGACGTAGAGCAGACCGCCGTCCAGTGGCACCGCGAGCAGGTTGCCGTACTCGACGTTGGAGTCGCCTCTGCTGAGGAGGCTGATCGTCTCGGCGATGTCCTGTTCGGAGTTGAACTGGCTCTGGACCTGTTTGGGTCCGTTGACGGTGGTGTTCGTCGGCAGTTTCAGGATTCTGATCTTGCCGTAGTCGGTGGTGCCGGCCTCCGCGTCGACCGCCATGAACGCACTGAGGTTGTCACGGCCGTTCGGTGTGAACGTCGTGGTCAGTGAGAACGCCTGCTCCTGCTGGTCGGGCATCTTCATGCTCAGGTAGTACGGAGGCACCGCGTCGCCCGCCTTGTTGGTCGGGTCGTCCGGCACCTGCCACACCTCGCTGCCGCTGAGGAACGTGGTCGCGTCGTCCACGTGGTAGCGGGTGAGCAGCTCGCGCTGGACCTTGAACAGGTCCTGCGGGTACCGCAGATGGGCCATCAGCGACTCGGAGATGTCGCCCTTGGGCTCCACGGTGTTCGGGAACGCCTTCATCCAGGTCTTCAGGACCGGGTCCTGGGTGTCCCACTCGTAGAGCTTGACCTCACCGCTGTACGCGTCGACGGTCGCCTTCACCGAGTTGCGGATGTAGTTGACCTGGTTCTGCTGGGCCACCACCGCACGCGAGTCGTTCGTCGCGGTCAGCGAGTCGGCCGTCGTGTCACCGAGGGTCGTGCGCGAGGCGTAGGGGTATCCGTTGGTGGTCGTGTACGCGTCGACGATCCACTGGATCTTGCCGTCGACGACCGCCGGGTAGGCGTCGCCGTCGATGGTCAGCCACGGCGCGACCGCCTCGACGCGCTCCTTGGGGGTGCGGTTGTAGAGGATCCGCGAACCCTCGCCGATCGCGCCGGAGTACAGGATCTGCGGCTCGCTGAACGCCACCGCGTACGCGGCACGGTTGATCGGGCTGGAGAGGTTGACCCCGCTGTTGCCCTTGTAGCTGTAGGTCTTCTCGCCGCTGTCGTCGGAGTAGTCGATCTCCTTCTGGGGACCGCCGACGATCGAGTACGTGTCGGTCTTCTCGCCGTAGTAGACGCGCTGCTGGTACTCGCCGAGGTCGCCCTTGGAGGGCAGGTCGGACTCGGTGAAGACCGGGCGGCCCTGGGAGTCGGCGCTGGTTCCCTCGGCGGCGACCACGCCGTAGCCGTGCGTGTAGCGGAAGTGGTCGTTGATCCAGTTGTTCTTCGGGATGCCGTCGAGGTTCAGCTCGCGCAGACCGATGACGGTGTCCTGGTCCTTGCCGTCCTTGCTGTACCGGTCGACGTCCAGGTTGGTCGGGAAGCCGTAGTAGTTCCGGATCTGCTGGAGCTGCTGGAACGTCGGCGAGACCACGTTCGGGTCCATGATGCGGATGCTCGCCGCCTTGTCGACGTCGTCCCGCAGCTTGGCCTTGTCGCCCGTGGCGCTCTGGCCCGAGTACTCGGTGACCTGGGCGTCGTCGATGCCGTACGCCGCGCGCGTCGCCGCGAGGTTCTTCTCGACGTAGGGCGCTTCCTTGGCCTGCTCATTGGGCTGGACCTGGAACTTCTGGACGATCGCGGGGTAGAGACCGCCGATGAGGATCGCCGAGAGCACCATCAGGCCGAAGCCGATGACCGGAAGCTGCCAGGTCCGCCGCCACAGGGTGGCGAAGAACAGCAGCGCGCAGATCACCGCGATGCAGAACAGGATCGTCTTGGCCGGCAGATAGGCGTTGGCGTCGACGTACCTCAGACCGGTCCAGTTGTCGGTGGCCTTGAAGTCGCTGGACTTCACGGCCAGGCCGTACCGGTCGAGCCAGTAGGCGACCGCCTTCAGCGCCACGAAGATGCCCAGCAGCACCGACAGGTGCCCGGTGGCCGCCGCGGTGGCGCGCGCTCCGGGGCTGGTGACGCGGAGCCCGCCGTAGAGGTAGTGGGTCAGCGCGGCCGCGATCAGCGAGAGGATCGCCGCGGCGAAGCCGAAGCCCAGCAGGAACCGGTACCAGGGCAGGTCGAAGGCGTAGAAGCTCACGTCCAGCTTGAACTGGGGGTCCTTCTGGCCGAAGGACACGCCGTTGACCCACATCAGCCAGGTACGCCACTGCCCGGAGGCGGAGGCGCCGGCGATCAGGCCGACCAGCGCGGTGATCCCGAGCAGCAGCCACCGCTTGTACGGCGCGATGCCCATCCGGTAGCGGTCGAGGCTCTGCTGCTCCATCGACATGGCGCTCAGCGGCGGGCGCAGCCGGTGGGCCAGCCAGATGTTGAAGCCGACCGACGCGGCCATCAGCAGGCCGAAGACGAAGAAGAGACCGATCTTCGTCCACAGCGTGGTGGTGAAGACGGAGGAGTAGTTCACCGACCGGTACCAGAGCCAGTCCGTCCAGAAGCCCGCGAACATGGTGAACGCCATGCCGAGTACGGCAAGGACGCCCAGCGTCATGAGCAGGGTCCGGACACGCCGGGACGGGCGGCCCACTCTGATCCGTGGCCCCGTCGGGCCTCCGCCGCGGTCCGGCATCTGGAAAGCCAAGGTGCGCACCTCGAAAAGCTCGCTGTCGATCCGTCAGGCCCTCGTCGCGTCGGACCCTCCGGGGGGCCTCGTGATCGTAGGCCCACACCTATGCAACTTACTCACGCTTTACTCGGTTCCCGATTCCGGGTGGGAACGAGGCAGGATTGTGACCATGTCCAACACTCCCATGGCGGCGAGCCCGCTCACCCGGGCCGTACTCGAGATCGACGAGTACGCCTCCGGCCTCGGCTGGGACCAGCCCGCCCGACTGTTCGCCCTCGTAGACACCGCACGGTTGCGGGCCCAGGAACCCGGCCTCGCCGCCCAGCTCGGTCTGGAGGACGGGCAGGAGACCTCCGGCCTGACCCCGATCGAGCAGGACGAAATTGGAACGGGCAAGGCGCTCGATGAGTTCCTGGCCACCATCGCCTGGCCCGACGCCGTGGCCGGCTGCGCGCTCACGGTCGAGCGTCTGATGCTGCCGCCGTCCGCGGAGGCGCAGGTTCCGCAGGATCTCGACGAGGCCGCCCTGACGAAGTGGGTGGCGCGGCACCCCGAGCGTCAGGAGGTCCGGATGACGGTCGCGGTGCTGCGCGACGGCAGCCGTGACTCGGCGCTGCGGCTGCGCGAGAAGGACTCGCCGACGGAGGTCCTCACCGGCAAGGACCTGGTGCCGGGTCTGGCGGAGGCACTGGCCGCGACGTTCGAGGAGTAGCCGGGCGGCCGACCGTCTCCCGGATCAGCCGGCCGAGCACTTCGGCAGGTCGGCGGTGTCGCCGGCGCGGATGTCCTTGAGGGCGCCGAGCGCGTCGTCGATGGTGCCGACCTTGACGAGGGTGAGCCCGTCGGGGATGTCCTTGGCGGCGGACGCGCAGTTGTCGGCGGGCGTGAGGAAGTACTCGGCGCCCTTGTCGCGGGCGCCGACGGTCTTCATCTCCACTCCGCCGATGGGGCCGACCTTGCCGTCGTCGTCGATCGTGCCGGTGCCGGCCACGAAGGCGCCGCCGGTGAGGCTGCCCGGGGTGAGCTTGTCGTAGATGCCGAGCGCGAACATCAGGCCCGCGCTCGGCCCGCCCACGTCGGCGAGCTTGATGTCGATGGTGAACGGGAAGGTGTGGTCCGTGCCCGCGGAGATCCCGACGATGGCGCGCTTCTCGCCGGTGTCGTCTGAGGCCGCGGTGGTGATCCTCACCTTCTGCGTCCGGGTCGCCTCGCGCTGCTCCTTCTCGGCCGCCGCCTGTTCCTCGGCGGGCACGATCGTGAAGGTGACCTCGTCGCCCGGCTGATGCTTCGTGACCAGTTCGGCGACGTCGGCGGGCTCCTCGACGGCCTTGCCGTCCACGGCCTTGATCACATCGCCGGCGTGCAGCCGGCCCTCGGCCGGGGAGTCCTTGACGACGGTGGAGACGATCACCCAGGACTGCACGGGGATGTCCAGCGCCTCCAGGGCGGCGACCTTCGCGCTCTCCTGGGACTGGCTGAACTCCTCGGCGTTCTCCTGGGTGGACTGCTCCTCCGTCTTGCCGTCGGGGTAGAGCGTCTCGTGCGGCACGACCTTGTTGTCGTGCGCGAGCCAGCCGTAGACGGCCTCGACGAGGTTCATCCGGTAGTCGGCGCTGGTCACCCTGACCGTGGTCATGTTCAGGTGCCCGCTGGTCGCGTAGGTCTTGCGGCCCGAGATCTGGAGCACCGGCTCGCCGTCGTGGTCCCCGAGCGTGTTCACCGTCGGCCCCGGGGACATCTCCGAATACGGCACGGGGATGAACACTCCCGCGCACAGGAGCGCGATCAGCATCAGGGTGGAGGCGAGCATCGTCGCGGTGCGGCGTGGCATGCCTCGACAGTACGGGACGCTCCTGTCAGCGTCCCGTCAGGGCCGCGTCTTCTCCATGGCGGCACGAAACCGGGCATATCCGTCGAGTTCGGGGCCGTCGCTGCGGGCCTTGCGGGTCCGATTGGCCCAACCGCCCCACAACCCGGCACCGATCGCAGCGACAAGCGGAATCAGCAACCAGGCGAGCGCCGCCATACCGTCCTCCCGACCCCAATGAGCGACCGCAACTGACTGATCAGCAGATTAACCATCCGCAGTGACAACGCTCGTGCCGGGGGTGCGGTTACGCAAGCGGAACAAGGGACCTCTGGTGCCGAACGAGGGTCAGCAAGCGCCGACCCACTCCTCGGTGCCGTCGGAGAACGTCTGATGCTTCCAGATGGGCACGTCGTGCTTGAGGTCGTCGATCAGCTTCCGGCACGCCTCGAAGGCCTCACCACGGTGGGGGCAGGAGACGGCGACGACGACGGCGAGGTCACCCACCTTCAGGTCCCCGACCCGGTGGACGGCGGCCAGGGCACGCACCGGGAACTCCGCGACGACCTTCTCGGCGACGCGCCGCATCTCGCTCTCGGCGCTGGGGTGGCAGGAGTACCCGAGCGCGTCGACGTCGGCTCCGCCGTCGTGGTTGCGCACGGTCCCGACGAACAGGGCGGTCCCCCCGGCGGCGTCGTCGCCCACGGCCCGGAAGACCTCGTCGAGCGAGAGCGCGCTCTCCCTGATGGAGATCAGCTTGATGGGGTCCTGCGCGGCCAGCTCACCGGGGTGGTCGTTCGTGGGTGCCATGGCTCCATCGTGCCCCACCCCTCGGACAACCGGGAATACCGAAATCACCCGTCAGACACACGTACCTCTTTGGAGCCTCGTACAGGAGCGACGCCCGTACGGCGGTACGGGCACGGGCGACTTCTCCGTACGGCTGGCCTCGGCGCGCCGGGCCGCCGACCCGGCGCGCCGAGGTCAGGGGTCAGATCCGCCGCCGGGCCTTGCGGGCGCGGCGCACCACGGCCGCCGCGCCCAGCAGCGCCACCGTCGCCCCGGCCGCGCCCGCGGCCGTCGCGTCCTTGCGGCCCAGCCGCCGCCCGGCCACCGTGTGCCAGCCGGCGACCTCCTCCAGCAGCTCGGCCAGCACTTCCTCGTTCGTCCAGCGCGGCCGCCACCCCGCGTCGTGCAGCCGGCTGCCGCTCACCACCCAGGGGTACATCGTGTAGGCGAGGTCCCCGGCGGGCGACGGCGTCAGCCCGATGCGGTGCAGCCGGGCGGCGGCCCCGAGCGCGACCGCGGAGGGCAGCTCCATCCGCCGGATCCCGCTCAGCTCCTCGACCTCCTCCTGCTCCAGCCATCCGTCGCAGCCGACGGCCAGCTCCCCGTCGACCTTCTCCAGGACGGCGTACTCCAGGGCGCTGCACAGGTCCTCGACGTGGCAGAACTGCCAGGCGGGCCGCGAGCCCGCCACCACCAGCAGCCGGGGCGACTCGAAGTACCTGGTCAGCGCGGTGTCGGTGCCTCCTACGAGGACGGCGGGCCGTACCACGGTGACGTTCAGCCCCGGGTGCGCCCGCGGGGCGCGCCGGGCGAGTCGCTCGACCTCCAGCAGGTCTCCCACCCCGGTGGCCTCGGCGGTGGCCCGCAGCTCCGCGTCCTCCGACAGCGGCAGCTCGTTGTCGGGCAGGGCGCCGTAGACCATCGACGAGGTGCACAGCACGACCCGGTGCACCCCGGCGGCGGCGGCCGCGGTCAGGACGGTCTGGGTCCCCCGGACGTTGTAAGCCGTCCGGGCGGCTCCGTCGGTCTCCAGGTCGAGATCGAGGGCGAGGTGCACCACCACGTCGGCGCCGCGCAGCTTCTCCGCGATGGCCGGGTCCCGCACGTCCAGGATGTGCCACTGCACACCCGCGCACTCGCCCCGGCGCTCGTCGATGGCGATGACCTGCTTGATCTCCTCGGACGCGGCCAGCCGCTCGGTGAGCAGCGCTCCGACGCCGGACGCGGCACCGGTTACCGCGACGACGGGCCCGCGGGAGGCGGGACTGGTTGACTGGTTTCGCGCTGCGCGAACCTGCGGATCAGGGGAACTCACCGGGCGTCTCCAGCGGTTGTCTTCAGTACGGGCGCGAACGACGCGTACGTACCAGGTGGCATCCATCCTGCCGCAGGCCGGGAGTCGGCGAAGCACCGAGGCCCCAACCGCCCGTGGTGTCTACGCTGGGTGGTGTTATCGGGCAGTCGCGCCGTCGGAGTGAGACCGGCGGCCTTACCAGCCGAGGAATCCCGTGAGTGACACCCCATTCGGATTCGGCCTTCCGCCGGAGGAGCCGGACGACGGCGACGAGGGCAAGAAGAAGGACCAGCAGAGCGGTGGAGGTCAGGGACCGGCCAACCCGTTCGGATTCGGCGGGCTGCCCGGTGCCGGTGGCTTTGGCGGCCCCGGCGCGGACAACCCGTTCGCTGCCATGTTCGGTTCGCTGAACCCCACCGACCTGGGCGCCGCCTTCCAGCAGCTCGGGCAGATGCTCTCCTACGAGGGCGGCCCGGTGAACTGGGACATGGCCAAGCAGATCGCCCGCCAGACGGTCTCCCAGGGCACCTCCGACGGCGTCAAGGACGCGAGCGTCGGCCCCGCCGAGCGCACGGCCGTCGAGGAGGCCGTCCGGCTGGCCGACCTGTGGCTCGACGACGCGACCTCGCTGCCGTCCGGCGCCGGCTCCTCGGTGGCCTGGTCGCGCGCGGAGTGGGTCGAGGCGACGCTGCCGGCCTGGAAGGAGCTGGTGGACCCGGTCGCCGAGCGGGTCGGGACCGCGATGGGCGATGTCCTGCCCGAGGAGATGCAGGCCATGGCGGGCCCGCTGATCGGCATGATGCGCTCCATGGGCGGCGCCATGTTCGGCACCCAGATCGGGCAGGCCGTCGGCGTCCTCGCGGGCGAGGTCGTCGGCTCCACCGACATCGGCCTGCCGCTCGGCCCGGCGGGTAAGGCCGCGCTGCTGCCGGTGAACATCGAGACGTTCGGCAAGGACCTGGGCGTGCCGAAGGAGGAGGTGCGGCTGTATCTCGCCCTGCGCGAGGCCGCCCACCAGCGCCTCTTCGCGCATGTGCCGTGGCTGCGCTCGCACCTGTTCGGCGCGGTCGACGGCTACGCGCGCGGGATCAAGGTCGACACCGCCAAGCTGGAGGACGTGGTCGGCCAGTTCGACCCGCAGAACCCCGAGCAGCTCCAGGACGCCCTTCAGCAGGGCATGTTCCAGCCGGAGGACACGCCCGAGCAGAAGGCGGCCCTGGCCCGTCTGGAGACGGCTCTGGCCCTGGTCGAAGGCTGGGTGGACGCGGTGGTGCACGCGGCGGCCAAGCCGAGGCTGTCGTCCGCCGACGCGCTGCGTGAGACGCTGCGCCGCCGCCGCGCCTCGGGCGGGCCGGCCGAGCAGACGTTCGCCACGCTGATCGGTCTGGAACTGCGTCCGCGCCGGCTGCGCGACGCCTCGCGCCTGTGGGCCTCCCTGACGGACGCGCGCGGGGTGGACGGCCGGGACGCGCTGTGGGCGCACCCGGACATGCTGCCGACGGCGACCGACCTGGACGACCCGGACGGATTCGTCCACCGTGAGCAGATGGATTTCTCCGAGCTGGACAAGATGCTCGGCGAGGCGGCCGGCGGTTCCACCGGGAAGCCGGACCTGACCAAGGACCCCGAGAAGGACGACGACGACAAGTGACCCTGTTCGACGACGCGGTCCTGGTCCTGAAGGGGTACGAGGACGGGACCGCGGGCCAGGCCGAGCTGCGCCAGGTCTATCTGGACCACCTCTCGGCCCGCCCCGACGGCATGTGGAAGGCCTGCGAGGCGGGGCACATCACGGCGAGCGCCCTGGTGATCGACCCCTCGCGCGGGCGGGTGCTGCTGACCCTGCACCGGAAGCTGCGCATGTGGCTCCAGATGGGCGGGCACTGCGAGCCGGGTGACGCGACGCTGGCGGCGGCGGCCCTGCGCGAGGGCACCGAGGAGTCCGGCATCGCGGACCTGGTGCTGCTGCCGGGCGGCCCGGTCCGGCTGGACCGCCATCACACCCCGTGCGCCTGGCACCTCGACGTCCAGTACGCCGCCGTGGCCCCGCCGGGTGCCCTGGAGGCCATCAGTGACGAGTCCCTGGACCTGCGCTGGTTCCCCTACGACGAGGTGGCGACCGTGGCCGACGACTCCGTCGTACGCCTGGTCGAAGCGGCCCGCGCGCGGCTGTGAACGAGTGAGGGGTGACCGCCCGGGCGGTCACCCCTCACTCGTTCGGTGCTCGGTCAGTTCCAGACGTTGCCCTGGTTCTGGGCGCGGACGCCCTGCTGGCCCATGCCGTACTGCGCGGCGAGGCCCGAGCCGATCTGGGCGTTCTGCGGCGGCAGCAGCTCGCTGGGCTGCACCAGCGCGTAGCCGCTGCCCATGAAGCTGAGCTCCCAGCCCTCGCCGGTGCTGCCGCGGCGCCGCCACACCCCGGAGGAATGCGTCTGGGCCTGCATCTGCACCCGCAGCCCGGTGGACCAGGCCACGATGGCGTCGGCATCGCAGTTGACGTACTTGTCGGGCGTGACCTGCATCATCAGCGGCATGCCGGAGGTCATCAGGGCGACCTTGCCGCGGCCGGTGATGTTGAGCTGGTACTTCCCCGAGCCGGAGATGCCGTAGAGGCTGTCCACGGCGATCACCTCGTGGTGCAGGGAGGAGTCCATCGCCAGCACGTAGGTGCTGTCGACGGTCAGCCCGTCCTGGTCCACGTCCACCATGTGGATGTGCTGCTTGAGGTTGGCGAGGTAGACCGTGCCCTGCCCGTGGCAGCGCATGAGGTCGAGGCCCTCGCCGGTCTGCGCACGCGAGCGTCCCTGGCCGCTGTTCTGGTACTCGGCGTCGAACTCGACCAGGCCCTGGTAGGCGACCATGGTGCCCTTGCGGGCGAGGATGTCGTCGTGTCCCTCCAGGGTGAGCCGGAGCATCTGCTTGTTCTGCAGGCTCCAGCGCTCCTGGGACTGCTGGTCGTTGTAGGCGAAAAGCGGACTCTGCATGACGTTCTGGCTCCCCCTCAGCCCCGGACCCGAAGGCGGTCGGTGCTGTCCTCGCTGGGCTGGACGACGACGATGCCCTGGCCGGAGAAGGCCATCTGGAAGGCCTCGCCGCTGCCCCGGCCGATGAGCGACTGCGCCTTGAAGCTGCGCTTGCCCTTCACCTTCAGGTTCGGGGACCAGGCCACGAGCGCGTCCGGGTCGACGTACGTCTCGTTCTCGCCGCCGCCGCAGTCCACGACGATCGGCTTGCCCCGGGAGGTCAGCGCGACCCAGCCCTGCCCGGAGATCTTGGTGTTCCACAGGCCCTGGCCGGCGAACTTCGCCAGGCCCTTGACCCGCTCGACGCCCCACGTCAGATGGGCGTCGAAGGCGAGCAGGTTGGTGGCGTTGACGGAGATCCCGTCGCCGTTGAGGTTGATCACCACGACGTTCGCGCCGTAGTCGGCGAGGTAGAGCAGTCCGTCGCCGGAGCACTTCATCAGCGGCGCGCCCTCACCGGTCATCCAGTCCTTGGCGATCTGGCGGACGGCGGGCGGGTTGGGCTCGTACTGCACGAACCCCTCGTAGGCGACCATCGACCCCACGCGCGCGAGGAGGTCGTGTCCGCTCTGCATGGCGACCTTCAGCATGTGGTTGCCGTGGTTCTCCATGCGGGCGGTGACGGGTGCGGGAGCGTAGCCCGCGAGCGGCTGGTTCATGACGGACTCTCCCTCAGATCTCGTACGGCTGGACGACGATGAAGTTGCCGGGAGCGCCGCGGAACTGCAGGTTGACGCTCTCTCCGGTGTCGCCGGGGTAGGCGTTGCGCCGCATGCGGACCTGGCTGGAGACGACCACCTGGGAGGCGGCCGACCAGGCGACCACGGCGTTGCAGTCGGCGAAGGTGGTCGGCGTGACCGGCAGGACGACGGGCGTGCCGTGCGTCTTGACGACGATCGTGCCGGTGCCGGTGAACTGCATCGTGAACAGCGCGCCGCCGGGGATGCCGTGTCCCTCGATCCGACGGACCTCGTACTGGAGGCTCTCGTCGAAGGCGAGGACGTTCTCGGCGGAGACGCAGATGCCGTCGCCCTGGAGCTCGATGGGGTGCACCATCGTGTTGTTCTCGGCGAGGAACACCTGGCCCTGGCCGGTACAGCGCATCAGCTGCATCTCCTGGCCGGTGGCGTTGCCCACCACGCGGCCGGCGAACCCGGCGCCCTTGTAGCTGAAGTCGACCTTGCCCTGGTAGAGCACCATGCTGCCCTGCCGGGCCAGCACCGGCTGGCCGCCGATGCCGAGGTCGACGCGGACCATCTTCTTGTTCTGCTGCGTCCAGCGCTGCCCGGTGGGCGTCTCGCGGAACTTGTCCAGCGCGGCGGCCACGCCGGGCGCCTGGGAGCCGCCGCCCTGCGGGGCGCCGTAGGGGGCGGCCTGCTGTCCCGGGACCTGCCCGTACGCCGGCGGCTGCTGACCGTAGCCGGGAGGCGGGGTCGGCTGGCCGTACCCCGGGGGCGGGGTGGGGGCCTGCGGCGGCGCGGGGTGGCCGTAGCCGGGGGGCATCGGCGCGCCGGAGGCGGGCGGCTGTCCGTACGGCTGCTGCGGCGGCTGCCCGTAGGGCGCGGGGGCCGGGGGCGGCGGCGGTACCTGGGTTCCGCCGGGCGGCGTCATCGGGGCGATGATCGTCGGCTGGGCGTGCATCGACGGAGCGGGGGCCGGGGGCGGCGTGAAGCCCTGGTGGGCGGGTTGCGGCGCGGGTGCGGGAGCCGGGGCGGGCGCGGGGGCCGGTGCCGGGGCTGCCGCCGGGGCGCCGAACGCGGGCGGGGCGGCGGCCTGGGGCGGGGGCGCGAAGCCGGGGGCCGCACCTGCCTGGGGCTGCTGCGGGGCCGCCGCGGGCGTCTCCTCCTCCGCGACCTCGCCGCCGAAGTTCTTCAGCAGCGCGTCGAGACCGCCGTCGAAGCCCTGTCCGACCGCGGCGAACCGCCAGACGTCCTTCAGGTAGAAGTCGCCCAGCATCACGGCGCGCTCGGTGGTGAACTCCGAGCCGTTGAACGCGTAGCGGGCGACTTCCTCGCCGCCGGCGACGATCCGCAGGTAGCCGGGGCCGACCTGCGACATCTGGCCGGCGCCGTCGATCGTCGCGGTGAACGACAGCTTCTGGATCTGCGCGGGGATCCGGTCCAGCGTGACGCGGAAGGACTCCGTGTCCCCGGACTGGGCGCCCAGGAGCTGGATGGACTCCTCAGGCGACTTCGGCTGGTTGAAGAAGACGAAGTAACGGTCGTCCGAGAGCCGCTCGTCGGCGTCGAGCCCGAAGCAACTGATGTCGAACGTCAGTCCGGGGCCGGAGATCTGCACGCCTACGTACAGGTCCGTGCCCGCGGTGAGGTCACTGATCTTGGCCTTGTGGCCGCGTTGGAATTCCCTGGCCATGCGTAACGACCGTCCCCCATCCCGAATGCGAGTGCGTCGCGCCAGGCTAACGGCAAACCCGGACACTCGACGAAGTCGGTACAGAGCCGGTACAGAAGTGACGCCCCGGGATGTCTGTGGGTCGGATCCCGGTCACTCTCCGCGTGCGCCGGGCAGGTGCGGCAGCCGGTCGGCGGCGACCACGCCTTCGAGATAACCGCGGGCCCGCTCGGTGCGCGGGTAGGCCTCCAGCAGCCGCCAGAAGTTGGGCCCGTGCCCCGGGACGAGCAGATGGGCGAGCTCGTGCAGCAGGACGTAGTCGACGACGTACTCGGGCATGCCCTGGAGGCGGTGGGAGAGGCGGATGCTGCCCTCGGCGGGGGTGCACGAGCCCCAGCGCGTGTTCTGGTTGGTGACCCAGCGCACCGAGTCGGCCCGGGCGCGGCCGCCGAAGTACTGGTCGGAGAGGCGTTGCGCGCGCTCCGCGAGTTCGGCGTCGCCGAGCACCCGCTTGCTCTCCTGGGCGGCCAGCTTGTCGAGCATGACGCTCACCCAGCGCTGTTCCTCGGCCTCGGACATCCGGGCGGGGATGAGCACGACGGTGCGATCGCCCTCGCGGTACGCGGAGACCGTCCTGCGGCGCCGGGCGCTTCTGCGCACCTCGATCGCGCTCGCCCCCGAACCGCTCGGCGGCGGGCTCGTCGTGCTGCGCTGTGGCATTCCGGCGCGGTGCAGTGGGTCGACGGACACGCCCCGACGTTACCCGCTGCACATGGGGGAAGTCCCGACTCCGGTACGGTTCGGCGCCCGGACGCCGCCATGCGTCGGATTTGTACGACGAATCCCCGGGCCTGTGGACAACTTTCGGCGGCGGCCGGCGGGTGCCGGGCATGCTGGCTCTCGCCGGGACGACCGCGGCCGACTCGTGACCGCACGGCCGACCGCTCCCGGTGCAGGGGAACGGAACAGGAGCAACGGGGGCATGGCATGCATCCGATGGTGAAGCCGGCGCTCAGGCGCGGCTGGCGCGATCTCAACACCGTGCAGTTCGGGATGACTCCCGCGCACGCGATGACACTCGGGCCGATGGACACGGCGACGGGCAGCTTTCTGGACCTGCTCAACGGCACCCGGGGAGTGGACCTGCTGCGCACGGAGGGACGCCGTATGCGGCTGCCCGACGAGCATGTCGACGCCCTGGTGGCACGGCTGGCCCGGGCGGGACTGCTCGACGACGCCCGCGGGGGCGGCGCGCCCGGTGCGGAACTGCGCCGGCGCAAGGAGACCCTGGACCGGCTCCGCCCGGACCTCGCCTCGCTCTCCCTGACCACGTCCGAGCCGGGCGACGCGATCCACCGGCTGGCCGCCCGCGGCTCGCTGCGGGTGCAGGTGCGCGGCGCGGGCCGGGTGGGCGCGGTGCTGGCCGCGCTGCTGGCGGGCGCGGGCGTCTGCGAGGTCGACGTGTGCGACGGCGGACGGGTCGAGCCGTGGGACGTGGCGCCCGGCGGACTGCCCGCCGAGGCGGTCGGCGAGCGCCGGGACGAGGCGGCCCGCCGGGCCGTACGCCGGGCGGCTCCGGCCGGCCAGGCCCGCCGCGGTCCGAAGGCGCCGCCCGCCGACGCCGAACCGGGGCGCTCCCTGGTGATCCTCGCCCCGCGGGACGACGTCTCGGTGCACGCTCCCGTGCCGTCCGCCGCCGAGCCGTTGATCGCCTCCGGCACTCCGCACCTCTACGCCGGGGTGGTCGAGGGAACCGGGGTGGTCGGCCCGCTCGTCCTGCCGGGCGAGACGAGCTGCGCCGGGTGCCTGGAGGAGGGACGCGCGGACCGGGACCCGGTCTGGCCCCGGCTGGTCGCGCAGTGGCGTTCGGGCGGAGGCAGGGCCCGTCCGGTGCCGGCCTGCGATCTGGCCCTGGCGACCACCGTCGCGGGACTGGCGGCGGCGCACGCGCTCGCCTTCCTCGACGGACGGACTCCGTCGAGCGCCGGCGTCCGCTGGGAGGTGTCGCTGCCCGGTCTGACCTGGCACGCGCGCCCGGTCTGGGCGCATCCCGGCTGCCCGTGCGGCGCCGCGGGGAAGAGCGCTCGGAAAGGTAAGGAAGGACACACCCCCACGGACGGGGAGGCGCACGAGACAATGGCGGAGCAACGGCCGTCGAGAACGTCACGCCGTCAGGTGGGCGCACGGCCGGCTGGGACCTGGAGGGCGCATGTCTGATCTTCCCCGGAAGGCGGTCACCCGGACCGCCAAGCTCGCCGCGCTCCCGCTCGGCTTCGCCGGGCGGGCCACCTGGGGACTGGGCAAGCGGATCGTGGGCGAGTCCGCGGAGCTGGTCGGCAGAGAGCTCCAGCAGCGCACCGCCGAGCAGATGTTCAAGGTGCTCGGCGAGCTCAAGGGCGGCGCGATGAAGTTCGGGCAGGCCCTGTCCGTCTTCGAGTCGGCGCTGCCGGAGGAGGTCGCGGGTCCCTACCGTGCGGCGCTGACGAAGCTCCAGGAGGCGGCGCCGCCGATGCCGACCCGCACGGTGCACGCGGTGCTCGCCGAGCGGCTCGGCGAGGACTGGCGCGAGCTGTTCGCCGAGTTCGACGACAAGCCCTCCGCCGCGGCCTCCATCGGGCAGGTGCACCGGGCGGTGTGGCAGGACGGCCGCGCGGTGGCGGTCAAGGTCCAGTACCCGGGCGCCGGCGAGGCCCTGCTCTCGGACCTGACCCAACTGAGCAGGTTCGCCCGTCTGCTGGGCCCGCTGATTCCCGGCATGGACATCAAGCCGCTGATCACGGAGCTGAAGGACCGCGTCTCGGAGGAACTCGACTACGGCCTGGAGGCGCAGGCCCAACGGGTGCACGCGGAGGAGTTCGCCGAGGACCCGGACGTCGTGGTGCCCGGCGTGGTCCACCAGTGCGACCAGGTCCTGGTGACGGAGTGGATCGACGGCATCCCCCTGTCGGAGATCATCGCCGACGGCACCGAGGAACAGCGCGACCGCGCCGGTCAGTTGCTGGCCCGTTTCCTCTTCTCCGGTCCGGCCCGCACCGGCCTGCTCCACGCCGACCCGCATCCGGGGAACTTCCGGCTGCTGCCCGGCGACCCGGACGACGAGGAGGCGTGGCGTCTCGGCGTCCTGGACTTCGGCACGGTCGACCGTCTGCCGGGCGGGCTGCCGACCCCGATCGGCGACTCCTTGCGCATGACCCTGGAGGGCGACGCGGAGGCCGTCTACGAGCTGCTGTGCCGGGAGGGCTTCGTCAAGGAGTCCATAGAGCTGGACCCGGACGCGGTCCTCGACTACCTTCTGCCGATCATCGAACCGGCCGAGGTCGACGCGTTCACCTTCACCCGGGGCTGGATGCGCAGCCAGGCGGCCCGTGTCGCCGACCCCCGCTCCCCCGCCCACCAGTTGGGCAAGCAGCTCAATCTGCCGCCCTCCTACCTGCTGATACACCGGGTGACGCTGAGCACGATCGGCGTCCTGTGCCAGCTGGGTTCGACGGTCCGGCTGCGTGAGGAACTGGAGGAGTGGCTGCCCGGGTTCCTGCCGGAGGAGGACATCGAGGAGGATTCGGCCGCGGAGGCCTGAGGGCTACCACCAGGCCGAGTCCAGCCGTCCCTCGATCGCCCGGAGGTTCTCCCGGGAGCAGCTGTCGCAGAAGTAGCGGCGCTCGCCGTTCTCCACGGAGCAGGTCCAGGTGGGCCGGGGGCCTTCGCTCTCGGCGCCGCAGCCGGCGCACACCAGCGGCTGCCGCTCCGTGGCCAAGCCGTCGTCACTGCCTCCGGGAAGACGCGTCACATCGCGACGATAACGCCGTAGCCGCCCCAGGTCGTGTCGGGCCGTTCCGGTCGTCGCCCGCAGGGCGGCGGCGCCGCGTGGTCGGACCCGGAACGGTGCGCACGACGCACCGCGGGGGCCGGTCCGTTCGGACGGACCGGCCCCCGCGGGGAAGCTGCTTTCCTCCCTCACGGGGAGGCCGTTGCCTCAGGCGGTTCGATTACTGCATGACCGCGATGGCGATCGCGCGGCGGGCGCGCAGGGAGGCGCGCTCGGCACGACGCTGCATCCGGCGCGCGGTCAGCAGGCTGGCCGCCCGTCGTTCGCTCTCGGCGTCGCGCAGGCGCTCTTGCATATGCGCACGGGCCAGGGCTTCTGGGATGAGTTGCATTTCGCGGGTCCTGTTCTGGCGTGACTCGATCACGCCGGTGGTGGTGAAGTCTTCAGGCGCGCTGCCTGCGTGTTCGCTGGTTGACGGCTTCATCGGGGCCTGCTTCTTGGGGTCGTGCGTGAGGGGACGGTCGATGGTTCCTGGGGTGTTCATGCTGTGACCGGGTTCTTGCGCGGGCGGCCACGCGGCCGCTTCCGGGCGACGACGACACCCTGGACGAACAGCTCGCCACCCCAGACGCCCCAAGGCTCACGCCGCTCCTTGGCACCGGCGAGGCAGGCCTCCATCAGCGGGCAGGTACGGCAGAGGGCTTTGGCGTACTCGACGTCCGCGGGCGACTCGGCGAAGAAGACCTCCGGGTCGTAGGAGCGGCAGGGAACGGGTACGCCGAGGTTCTCGATGGCGTCGTCGAGCGCGGTGAGCGCAGTGAGCGGGGTCAAGGCGGAGTCCTCCGTGAGGCCGGGCGGGGGGATCGTTTCGGAAGGCGGTACGGACGGGGCGTGCGCTTCGAGTTGCACGGTTCGTCTTCCTCGTCTGGTCGTTCCGGTCGGGTGGGACCGGGTGGCGGCTGGTACCGGGTTCTTTTCTTGTCCCGAGGCCCCTTCGCTCCGTTGTCCCCGTTCGGGAAAAACAGAAGGGCCGCGGATCCCGGATGGGGTTCCGCGGCCCTGAAGGCGCCGGCCTGAGTCGATCAGGCTGGATCACTCCAGGGTTCTGGCCCACGGAAGGCCCACATCTGGTGGTGCTTCGTGCTCTGCGTCCGGAATCCGGCACCGGTTGCCGTAAAGGCATAGGCCTTGGCCTGTGCCACTACTGCCGCTTCCAGTGCCTGGGTCGGTCGCTCATCGCGCTCATTGACGGGAAGACCCGCGAGAGACACGGCGGACGCCGGACGGACGGCACGAATGCCGGACAGACCGGTGCCCTTGTTCGAGGCGCCGAGCAGGCACAGGGAGGCGACGACCGAGGGATCGGTCATTTTCGCGGTGCTGACAAGGGAGCTGGCGTTGATGCTGATCACTGGACTCGCCTCCTCTCGGCGTCTAGGGGGACTGGGATGAACCAGTCCGACGGGTATGCAAGTACAACACGGAATCGGGGCCTCAGGAAGGCCTCCGTTTCCGTGCTTAAGAACCTATGGGGATTGCTGGGGCATGCGCAAACTATTTTTTCGACGAGTTCGCATCAGTCCCGCTCGTCCTCTCCCTGGGGCCGGCGGCCTGCGCAGATGGCCAGGACGTCGGCGCCGTAGCGGTTGAGCTTGCGGCGGCCGACGCCGGGGATCCGCACGAGACCGCCCTCGTCGTCGGGGCTCGACTCGGCGATGGCCATCAGCGTCCTGTCCGTGAAGACGCAGAAGGCGGGCTGGCCACTGCGCTGCGCCTGGTCCGCGCGCCACTCACGGAGCCGTTCGTACAGTCCCTCGTCCATGTCGGAGGGGCAGTCGTCGCAGCGCATCAGTTTCATCTCGCCGGCGTCCGTGAGCGTGCGGCCGCAGACCCGGCAGCGGGCGACGGTGCGCTGGGTGCGGCGCGGGACGACATCGGGTCTGCTGGTGAAGCCGCGCTCGACTCCCCCGGAGCGGCCGGCACCCGTGCGGCCGGCGGTGCCGACGGAGCCGGGCCGCAGGCCGTCGAGGAAGCGGCTGGGGCGGCGGTTGGCGCGGCCGCCCGGGGAGCGGGCCAGGGACCAGGAGACATGGAGGTGTTCCCGGGCGCGGGTGACTCCGACATAGAGGAGGCGGCGCTCCTCCTCGATCTGCTCGTCGGTCTTTGCGTAGGTGATCGGCATCATGCCCTCGGCGACACCGACGAGGAAGACGACGTCCCACTCCAGGCCCTTGGCCGAGTGCAGGGAGGCGAGGGTGACGCCCTGGACGGTGGGGGCGTGCTGGGCGTTCGCCCGCTCGTCGAGCTCGGCGACGAGGTCGCCGAGGGTGGCGCCTGGTCTGGCGGCGGCGAAGTCCTGGGCGAGCCCGACCAGGGCGGCCAGGGACTCCCAGCGTTCGCGGACCGCGCCCGACCCGGCCGGGGGCCGGGAGGTCCAGCCCTCGCCGGAGAGCACGGCGCGGACCTGGGAAGGGAGGTCGACGGCGTCGTCGAGCAGGGAGTCGTTGCCGCCGAAGCGGGCCGCTCCGCGCAGGGCGATCCCGGCCTTGCGCACCTCGGGGCGGTCGAAGAAGCGCTCCGCTCCGCGCAGCTGGTAGGGGATCCCGGCGTCGGCGAGGGCCTGCTCGTAGGTCTCGGACTGGGAGTTCGTACGGAACAGGACGGCGATCTCGCTGGCCGGCACGCCGGAGTCGAGCAGCTCGCGGATCCGGCGGGCGGCGCCCTCGGCCTCGGCGGGCTCGTCGGTGTACTCGGCGTAGCCGGGTTCCGGGCCCGCGCCGCGCTGGGAGATCAGTTCGAGGCGGTGGTCGGCGGCGCGGCCCCGGGCCTGGCCGAGCAGGCCGTTGGCGAGGTGGACGACCTGGGGGGTGGAGCGGTAGTCCCGGACCAGCTTGACGACGGTGGCGCCGGGGTGGCGGGTGCGGAAGTCGAGCAGGTGGTCGGGGGTTGCTCCCGTGAACGAGTAGATCGTCTGGCTGGCGTCGCCGACGACGCACAGGTTGTCGCGCTCCCCGAGCCACAGCTCCAGCAGGCGCTGCTGGAGGGGGCTGACGTCCTGGTACTCGTCGACCACGAAGTGCTGGTACTGGGAGCGGACCTGTTCGGCGATGTCGTGGCGGTCCTGGAGGACCGCCACGGTCAGCAGCAGCACGTCCTCGAAGTCGATGACACCGCGCTCGCGCTTGAGGTCCTCGTAGGCGGAGTACAGCTGGGCGATCTCGGCCGGGTCGCGGGGGGTCTCACGGCCGGCCCTGGCCGCGGCGAGCGCGTAGTCGGCGGGGACGGTCTGGGTGACCTTGGACCACTCGATCTCGCCGGTGGTGTCCCGCAGCTCCCCGCGGTCCAGCCGGATGCGGCAGGCCGCGGCCGCGTCGGCGACCAGTTGGATCTTGCGGTCGACGAGCCGGGGCAGGGAGCCACCGACCGCTTTCGGCCAGAAGTACTGGAGCTGACGCAGGGCCGCGGAGTGGAACGTGCGGGCCTGGACGCCCCCGGCGCCGAGCTGGCGCAGCCGGCCGCGCATCTCTCCGGCGGCGCGGTTGGTGAAGGTGACGGCGAGCACGCTGGACGGCTGGAGGATCCCGGCGCGCACCCCGTAGGCGATGCGGTGGGTGATCGCCCGCGTCTTGCCCGTACCGGCTCCGGCCAGCACGCACACCGGTCCGTGCAGGGCGGTGGCGACCTCGCGCTGCTCGGGGTCGAGCCCGTCGAGCACCGCGTCGGCCGAGTCCGGTACCTGCGGGAACAGGGAGGAGTGCGTTGCTGCTGTCACCCTGCCATGCTGCCAGGTCGCCGGTGACGGGTGAGCCCGTTGTCCACAGGTGAGGGGTTCCGGTCGTACTAATAGGGGCGGTGGTGGGTGGCTGTGCGGCGAGCATCACGTCGGCGGACATACCCCCGGCGGGAATGGTGGCACGGCCGCGTACGTTCCCCTGCTGGACGATCCGGTTCCCGAGCCATCGAAGGAGCGCGCGAGACATGCAGGGCAGTGTGACGATGTACAGCACCACCTGGTGCGGCTACTGCCAGCGGCTGAAGAAGCAGCTGGAACGCGAGGGCATCGCGTACACCGAGATCAACATCGAGCAGGACCCGCAGTCCGCGGCGTTCGTCGAGAAGGCCAATGGCGGAAACCAGACGGTCCCGACCGTGCTCTTCGCGGACGGCTCGACGCTCACCAACCCCTCGCTGGCTCAGGTCAAGCAGAAGATCGGGGTCTGACGGCTCGTAGTCCGGCGCCCCTGAAGGCGGTTCCCAGGTCCTCCCGGGAACCGCCTTCCGCCATGTCAGACGAAGGTCCTGGTCGGCAGTGGCTTGCCGTACCAGAGTTCGATCAGCCGGGCCGCGATCGAGATGCCGTAGGGCGGCAGCACCTCGCCCGACGCGAACGCGGCGCCGAGTTCGTCACGGGAGAACCAGCGGGCCTCGTGGATCTCGTCGCCGTCCACGTCGACCTCGGTGGAGGTGGCCCGGGCCATGAAGCCGAGCATCAGGCTGGACGGGAACGGCCAGGGCTGGCTGGCGACGTACTCGACCCCGCCGACGGTGATGCCGGCCTCCTCGAAGACCTCGCGGCGCACCGTCTGCTCGATGGACTCGCCGGGCTCGACGAAGCCGGCGAGCGTGGAGAAGCGGCCTTCGGGCCAGTGGACCTGTCGGCCCAGCAGGATGCGGTCGTCCTCGTCGGTGACGGCCATGATCACGGCCGGGTCGGTGCGCGGGTAGTGCTCCGCGCCGCAGGCCGGGCAGCGGCGGATGTGGCCGGCCGCTGCGATCACGGTGCGCTCGCCGCAGCGGGAGCAGAAGCGGTGGGTGCGCTGCCAGTTCTCCAGGCCGACGGCGTGCACCATCAGTCCGGCGTCGCGCGGGGACAGCAGCAGGCCCGCCTCGCGCAGTCCGGCCGGGCGGGCGGACTGGTCGATCCGGCCCGGCAGGGCGTCCTTCTGGAGGGCGAAGTAGCGGATGCCGTCCTCGTCGATGCCGAGGAAGTAGCGGTGCGCCTCGGTGAGGGGGGCCTCGAAGGAGGGGGTCATGACGAGTTCGGTGCGGTCGTCCGCGGTCTCGTCGATCAGGACCTGGCCGCCGGAGACCACGAAGCAGCGGGTCGTGGGGTGACTCCACGCCGCCGCGAGCCATGCCTCGTCGAGGCGGTGGTGGGCGGCGCGGTCGATGCCGCTCGGGGCGGTGAGCGAAACGGGGCGGTCGGCGGTGTGGTCGGTCCAGGTGGTCACGGGTGCTTCCAACTCCCCCGATAAAACGGTTGATGTTCGGCGGTTCGGTTCAGCGGGACGTGGGACGGGAGGGGACCGGTCCGGCAGACCACCACGGGGCACGGCGGTCCTACCAGTGTGCCCCGCGCGCGGTGCCGCCCCGGACGGCGTGGGGCGCTCAGGGCGCGCGGAGCCAGCTGTGCGCGAGGTCTCCCCAGAGGTACGCGGTGGCTTCGACGCCCTTGAGGAGCAGATCCAGCTCGACCTTCTCGTTCGGCGCGTGCCAGCCGTCGGAGGGGACCGAGATGCCCAGGAAGAGCACGGGGGCGCCGAGAACCTCCTGGAGGACGGCGGCCGGTCCTGAGCCGCCCTCGCGGGTGAAGCCGACGGGTTTGTCGAAGGCGCGGCCCATGGCGCGGGCCACGGCCTGGAGGGCGGGGTGGTCCAGGGGCGTCAGACACGGGCGGGTGGCCGGGCCGAAGACGACCTCGCAGCGGATTCCGGCGGGCACCTGCTCGGCCGCCCAGGCGCGGACGGCCTTCTCGATGTGCTCGGGCCGCTGGCCCGCGACCATGCGGAAGGAGAGCTTCAGCATGGCATCGGAGGGGACGATCGTCTTGCTGCCGGGGCCCTGGTAGCCGCCGCCGATGCCGTTGACCTCTGCGGTGGGGCGCGCCCAGACGCGCTCCAGGGTGGTGTAGCCGGCCTCACCCCAGGTGGCGTGCGACTTCGCGGTGCGCAGCCAGCTCCGCTCGTCGAAGGGCAGCGAGGCGAAGAGCTCCCGCTCGCGGTCGGTGAGGTCGACGACGCCGTCGTAGAAGCCGGGGATCGCCACGCGTCCGTGCTCGTCGTGCAGGGCCGCGACCAGGCGGCCGGCGGCGGAGGCCGGGTTGGGCACGGCGCCGCCGAAGGAACCCGAGTGGATGTCCTGGTCCGGGCCGTGGAGGTGGATCTCGCACTCGGTGAGGCCGCGCATACCCGTGCACACGGTGGGGGTGTCCTCGGACCACATACCGGTGTCGGAAACGATCACGGCGTCGGCGGCGAGCCGGGCCGCGCGCTCGGCGACCAGGGCGTCGAAGTGCGGCGAGCCGGACTCCTCCTCACCCTCGATCAGCATCTTCAGGTTGACGGCCGGGGTGGTGCGGCCGGTCGAGGCGAGGTGGGCGCGGACGCCAAGTGTGTGGAAGAACACCTGGCCCTTGTCGTCGGCCGCCCCGCGCGCGTAGAGGCGGTTGCCCCGGACGACGGGCTCGAAGGGGTCGCTGTCCCAGCCGTCCTCGCGGGCGGCGGGCTGCACGTCGTGGTGTCCGTAGACGAGGACCGTGGGGGCCTCGGGGTCGTCGGAGGGCCACTCGGCGAAGACCGCGGGGGCACCGGGTGTCGGCCAGATCTCGACGGTCGGGAAGCCGGTCCCGGTGAGTTTCGCGGCGAGCCAGTCGGCACTGCGGCGGACGTCGGGCGCGTGGTCCGGCTGAGCCGACACGGAGGGGATGCGCAGCCAGGCGGCGAGGTCGTCGAGGAAGGCCGCGCGGTGCTGCTCGATGTACGTACGGACGGCGCTGACTGCACTGTCAACGGGCTGGCTCATGGTCACGAGCCTATCGGCCCGCGGGGACATCCTTGCTGGGCGGTTCGTCACACGAGGGCTCCCCGGTCAGCAGCCGCTCCAGGGCGGCGCGGTCCGGGAGGCCCTCGGGACGGACGACCTCGCCGCCGCGCACGTACAGGAAGCCGGCGGTGACCGACTCCAGCGGCACCCCCTGCTGCTCGGCCCAGGCCAGCCGGTACACGGCCAGTTGCAGCGGGTCGGCGTCCCGCCCGCGGTTGGTCTTCCAGTCGACGATCTCGTACGTGGTGTGCGCGCCGTCGTCCGTCCGGTAGACGGCGTCGATGCGGCCCCGGACGACGCGGCCCGCGAGGGTCAGCTGGAAGGGGGCCTCGACCCGGTAGGGCGTGCGCCGGGCGTACTCGGTGCGCTCGAACGCCTCCTTGAGTGCTTCGAGATCCCGTTCGTCGGCGATCTCGGCCTCCCTGCCGGGCAGTTCCTCCGGCTCCAGCATGGGCAGGGTGAGTTCCTCGAACCGCGCCTCGACCCAGGCGTGGAAGCGGGTGCCGCGGCGCGCCGCGGGCTGCGGCGGGCGGGGCATGGGGCGGGCCAGCTCCTGCGCGAGGCCGTCCGGGTCGGCGGCCAGGAGCAGCAGCTGGGAGGCGGTCAGGGAGGCGGGCAGGGGTACCTCGGTCACGCTGTCCCGCGCGCGGAGGAGTTCTCCGGTGAGGGCGTCGAGGTCGCGGTCCCAGGAAGCGACGGTGCGGGCCTCCTCCGGGGTGAGGCGCACGCGGTCGGGGGCGCCGAAAGTGTCGGGGGCGGTCGCCTGGTGCGGGACGAGCGGGCGGCCGCGCCCGGCGGGGCTCGCCTCGGGGGTGTCGGCCCCGAAGGACGCGAAGCGGTCCTCCTCGAATCGGTCCTCCTCGAAAGGGTCCTCCTCGGCGAGGTCGTAGTCGGCCTCGCCGGGGAGATCAGGGAGGTCGGCGAGGTCGGGGATGTCGTAGGGGTCCTCGGCGGCGAGGTCGTAGGCGTCCTCCTCGTCCTCCTCCGGGGGCGTCGGCCAGTCCGGGTCGTGGGGGGCCGCGGGGGGGCCGGCCGGGAAGGAGCCGAGCGCCTCCAGGTGGGCGAGGACCGTGTCGGCGGCGGCCCTGCGCCGGGTCAGCGCCGCCGCGTCCAGGGGCAGGGGCCACAGGTGGTCGGTGTCGGCCGCCGAGAGCGCCGGGTTCTCCTCGTCCTCGGCGGGCTCGTCCGCCCACGCCTCGATCTCGCCGTGGCCGGCCGCGCAGTGCTCGTACAGGGCCTGGAGGAAGTCGGAGGGGCCGCGGGGCCGCTTCTGGCTGGGGCCCCACCAGTGGCCGGAGCCGAGGAGCAGGGAGCGGGGTCGGGTGAAGGTGACGTAGCCGAGGCGGAGTTCCTCGGTGTGCTGGTGCTCCTTCATCGCCTCGTGGAAGGACTTCAGCCCGCGCGAGTCCCAGGACTCGATGTCGGGCAGGGTGTCGGCGTCGCCGCGCAGCGCGTGCGGCAGCACCTTGCCCTGCGCGGTCCACTTCTCGCGGCCCTGCGCGCTCGGGAAGGTGCCGGTGACCAGGCCGGGGACGGCCACCACGTCCCATTCGAGGCCCTTGGACCGGTGCGCGGTGAGCACCTTGACGGTGTTCTCGCCGCCCGGGAGGGCGTTGTCGAGGCCCTTCTCGTACTGGGCGGCGGTGCGCAGGAAGCCGAGGAAGGCCAGCAGGCTCGCCTCGCCGTCGCCGGCCGCGAAGGAGGCGGCGACGTCGAGGAAGTTCGACAGGGTCTCGCGGCGGCGGGCGGCGAGGGCGTGCGGGGACGCCGACAGCTCCACCTCCAGACCGGTGACGGCGAGGACGCGGTGCAGGACGTCCATCAGCGGGTCGGACAGGGAGCGGCGCAGGTCGCGCAGTTCGGTGGCGAGGCGGGCGAACCGCACGCGCGCGTCCGGCGAGAACGGCAGCCTGTCGTCGTCGCCCACGCCGTCCATGGGCGTTTCCAGGAAGGTGTCGAGGGCGTCCGCGAGCGATATCACCTCGGAGGGGTCGACCCCCTCGACCGCCTCGGCGAGCCGCCGGTCGGGGTCGTCGTCGCCGTCCACGCGCGCGTGGGACACCAGGAAACGGGCGCGGCGTCCCAGGAGGGCGAGGTCGCGGGGGCCGATGCGCCAGCGCGGGCCGGTCAGCAGCCGTACCAGGGAGGCGTTGGCGCCGGGGTCCTGGAGCACCTCGCAGACCGCGACCAGGTCGGCGATCTCGGGCAGGTGCAGCAGCCCGGAGAGTCCGACGACCTCGACGGGGACGTCCCGGGCGACGAGCGCGCCCTGGATCTCGGCGAAGTCCGTGGCCGTGCGGCACAGCACGGCGATCTCGCCGGGCGCCTTGCCGGTGTTCACGAGGTGGGCGACGGAGTCGGCGATCCAGTCGATCTCCTCGGCGTGGGTGCGCAGCAGCGCGCAGCGGACCGTGCCGTCGCGTTCGGCGCCCGGGGCCGGGCGGAGGGCCTCCACGCCCGCGTGCATGGCGCGCAGGGGTTCGGCGAGGCCGTTGGCGAGGTCGAGGAGGCGGCCGCCGCTGCGGCGGTTCTCGCTGAGTGCCTGGCGGGTGGCGGGACTGCCGTCGGGGTGTGCGAAGTGCTCGGGGAAGTCGTCCAGGTTGGCGACGGAGGCGCCGCGCCAGCCGTAGATCGCCTGGCAGGGGTCGCCGACGGCGGTGACCGGATGGCCGGTTCCAGCGCCGAACAGGCCCGCCAGCAGGACGCGCTGGGCGACGGAGGTGTCCTGGTACTCGTCGAGGAGGACCACCCGGAACTCCTCGCGCAGGACGCGGCCCACCTCGGGGATGCCGGCGAGCTGTGCCGACAGGGCGATCTGGTCGCCGAAGTCGAGCAGGTCGCGCTCGCGCTTGGCGGCCCGGTAGCGGACCACCAGGTCGGCCAGTTCCCGGCGTGCGGCGGCCGTCTCGGGGACTTTGCGCAGATCGGCGTTGGACAGTTTGGCGCCCTGGAGGGTCAGCAGCAGTTCGGCGTCGTGGGCGCGCAGGGCCTCGGGGCGTACGAGGTGCTCGGCGAGTTCGGCGTCGAGCGCGAGGAGGTCGCCGACCAGGTCGGCGAAGGACCGGGTGAGCGCCGGGTACGGGCCCGGGGCCTCGCGCAGCACGCGGGCGGCCAGTTGGAAGCGGGTGGCGTCGGCGAGCAGCCGGGAGGTGGGTTCGAGGCCGAGGCGCAGTCCGTGATCGGTGAGCAGGCGGCCCGCGAAGGAGTGGTACGTGGAGATCACCGGCTCGCCCGGCGGGTTGTCCGGGTCGATGACGTCGGGGTCGGTGACGCCCGCCTTGACGAGCGCCTTGCGGACGCGCTCGGCGAGTTCGCCGGCGGCCTTGTTGGTGAAGGTCAGGCCGAGGACCTGCTCGGGCGCGACCTGTCCGGTGCCGACCAGCCAGACCACGCGCGCGGCCATCACCGTGGTCTTGCCCGACCCGGCTCCGGCCACGATCACCTGCGGGGCGGGCGGCGCGGTGATGCAGGCCGTCTGCTCCGGGGTGAAGGGGATGCCGAGGAGCTCTTTGAGCTGCTCGGGGTCGGTGATACGTGGTGGCACCTGAGAGAGGCTAGCGGCGCGCACCGACAGTGGCGGACGAATCCGCCGCCGGGCGGGAGGAGTTGCAGGTCAGCACGGGGGGTGCTGTCCGTCACTCCCCCACGGGGCGTCACTCGACGACGTGGCGCCCTTCGGGCCGGGCGCTGCACGAGGCCCGGAAGGAGCAGTGGGTGCACTGCTGTCCGGCGGTCGGGGTGAAGCGCTCGTCGAGGACCTTGCCCGCCGCGGTGGCGAGCAGGTCGCCGACCCACTCCCCTTCGAGGGCCTCCTGGGCCTGCACCTTGGGCAGGGTCTCGCCGCCGTCCCGCCTGGCCGCGCCCTGGCGCAGCTGGACCAGTTCGGCTCCGCCCGGCTCGGGGCGCCGCCCCTCGAACGCCTCGTCGACCGCCCCTTCGCGCACGGCGAGCTGATAGACGGCGAGCTGGGGATGGCGGGCCACCTCGGCCGAGCTCGGTGCCTGCTTGCCGGTCTTGAAGTCGACGACGTACGCGCGGCCCTCGCCGTCCGCCTCGACGCGGTCCATCTGGCCGCGGATGCGGACCTCGTAGTCGCCCGCTTCGAGGGTGACGTCGAAGTCGTGCTCGCTGCTGACCGGCGTACGGCCGGCGCGGTCGGTGACGTGCCACTTCAGGAACCGTTCGAGCGCGACGCGCGCGTTCTCCTTCTCCTGCGCCGACTTCCACGGCGCGTCGAAGGCCAGCGCGTTCCACACCGAGTCCAGGCGCTCCATGAGGACGGCGAGGTCGGCCGGGGTGTGCCCGGAGGCGACCTCGTCGGCGAGGACGTGCACGACGTTGCCGAAGCCCTGGGCGACGGTCGCGGGGGCGTCGGCCTTCACCTCGCGGCCCAGGAACCACTGCAGGGAGCAGGTGTTGGCGAGCTGGTCCAGGGCGCTGCCGGAGAGCACGACGGGCTGGTCGCGGTCGCGCAGCGGCACCTTGCTCTCGGTCGGCTCGAACATGCCCCACCAGCGATCGGGGTGGGCCGAGGGCGCCAGCGGGCGGCCGTCCTCGTCGGCGAGCGCGGCGAGCCTGGCCAGGCGGCGGGCGGCCGCCTCCCGGAGGGCCCCGGACACGCGGGGGTCCACCGTGGTGGCGCGCAACTCGGCGACCAGGGCGGCGACGGACAGCGGGCGGCGCGGGCGTCCCGTGACGTCCTTGGGTTCGACGCCGAGTTCGGTCAGGAAGCGGGAGGGCTGGTCGCCGTCGTCGGCGGGGGCCTTCACGGCGGTCACGACGAGGCGTTCACGCGCGCGCGTGGCGGCCACGTAGAACAGGCGGCGCTCCTCCGCGAGCAGGGCGCCCGGGGTGAGGGGCTCGGCGAGTCCGTCGCGGCCGATCCGGTCGGCCTCCAGCAGGGAGCCGCGGCGGCGCAGGTCCGGCCACAGGCCCTCCTGGACGCCCGCGACGACGACCAGCCGCCATTCGAGGCCCTTGGAGCGGTGCGCGGTCATCAGCCGGACGGCGTCGGGGCGCAGGGCGCGCCGGGTGAGGGTGTCGGCGGCGATGTCCTCGGCCTCGATCTCCTCCAGGAAGTTCAGGGCGCCGCGGCCACCGGTGCGTTCCTCGGAGCGGGCGGCGGTCGCGAACAGCGCGCACACGGCGTCCAGGTCGCGGTCGGCGTTGCGGCCGGCCGCGCCGCCGCGCCGGGCGGACCGTTCCAGGCGCGCGGGCCACGGAGTGCCGTTCCACAGGTCCCACAGCGCCTCCTCGGCCGTACCGCCGCCCGCGAGGCGTTCACGGGCCCTGCGCAGGAGCGCGCCGAGCCGCTGCGCCCCGCGCGCGTACCCGGGGTCGTGGGCGACGAGCCGTTCCGGCTCCGCCAGCGCGCGGGCGAGCAGGACGTCGGAGGGCGGGGGCAGGGCGATCCCGGCCGCCCGTTCCTCGTCGCGCAGGGCGCGCCCGAGGCGGCGCAGGTCGGCGGCGTCCATGCCGGCGAGGGGGGAGGTGAGGAGGGTCAGGGCGGTCTCGGTGCCGAGCCAGCAGGGGGCCGCCGGCGGTTCGTCCGCCGCGTCGGGATCGGGGTCCGCGTCGGCATCGGGGTGGCTGCGGGCATCCGCGTCGGCATCGGGGTGGCTGCGGGCCTCCGCAGTGGCATCGGCATCGCCATCGGCATCCGTATCGCCGTCGGCGTCGGCGCCACCCTCCTCGCTCCCCCGCGCCTCCGCCTCCGCGACTGCGCGCAGGGCCGTCAGCAGGGGTGCCACCGCCGGTTCGTGGCGCAGGGCGAGGTCGTCGCCGTCTATGTCCAGGGGGACGCCGGCGGCCGTGAGGGCGCGGCGGACGGTGGGGATCGTGCGGGAGCCGGCGCGTACGAGCACGGCCATCTCGCGCCACGGGACCCCGTCCTCCAGGTGCGCCCTGCGCAGGATGTCGGCGACGTTGTCCAGCTCCGTGCCGGAGGTCGGGTACGTGTACGCCTCGACGCGGCCCCCGTCCCGGACGGGGGTGAGTTCACGGTGGGCGCGGACCTTGTCGGCGGGCAGGCGGGTCAGCGGCATCCGCTGGGTCAGCAGCCGGGTGGCCGCCAGCAGGTCGCCGCCGGACCGGCGCGCGGTGCGCAGCACCGCGACGGGCGCCGGACGGCCGCCCACGCGCGGGAAGGCCGCCGGGAAGTCCAGGATGCCGTTCACGTCGGCGCCCCGGAACGCGTAGATCGACTGGTCCGGGTCGCCGAAGGCGACCAGGGTGCGGCCGCCGCCGGCCAGCGCGTGCAGCAGGCGCACCTGGGACGGGTCGGTGTCCTGGTACTCGTCGACGAAGACGGCGTCGTACCGCTCGGCGAGTCGCCGGCCGACCTCGGGGCGCCCGGCGAGGAGCACCGCGCGGTGGACGAGTTCGGCGTAGTCGAGGACGCCCTGGAGGTCGAGGACGTCGAGGTACTCGGCGAGGAAGGCGGCGGCGGCCCGCCAGTCGGGGCGGCCGATCCGGCGGGCGAAGGCGTCGAGGGCCTCGGGGCCCAGGCCCAGTTCGCGGCTGCGCGCGAGCACCGCCCGGACCTCGTCGGCGAAACCGCGGGTGGTCAGACAGGCGCGCAGTTCGTCGGGCCAGCGCACATGGGCCAGGCCGAGCCGCTCCAGGTCGGGCTGGCCGGCGAGGAGCCCGCGCACGGCCACGTCCTGCTCGGGACCGGACAGCAGCCGCAGCGGCTCCACGAACAGCTCGCTGTCCTGGTGGGCGCGGACCAGGGCGTAGCAGAAGGAGTGGAAGGTGGTCGCCTGGGGGGCGCGCGCGGCGCCGGTGCGCAGGGCCATGCGGTCGCGCAGTTCGACGGCGGCCCGGCGGCTGAACGTCAGTACGAGGATGCGCGCGGGGTCGCCGCCGCGGGCGATCCGCCGTGCCACGGACTCCACCAGGGTGGTGGTCTTCCCGGTGCCGGGACCGGCGAGCACGAGCAGGGGACCGCGCGCGTGGTCAACCACGGAGCGCTGGGCCGCGTCCAGACGAGGGGGGTCCACCCGGGGCGGCGGGGTACGGACCAGCCGGTAAGCGCCACGGCTCCCCTGCCGCACTGCGGGGTGCGGCAGGCGCCTGGTGGAGGAGGAGGAGCTCACGTGGTTCGCCGGTCCTGGTGGGTGTGCTGGTGGGTCGGCCCCCGCGTGTGGAAGGCGGTGGCGGTGGGATGAGGGGGATGTGCGCAGCCGACGCTACGCCGACGGAGTCGACGGAAGCAGGGCTTCCGATTCATCCCTCGGGGCGCGTGTGCCACATACGTCCCTCGGCTCACGAACGTACGTCATGCCACGGACGTGCCCCGGTTCCCCCGTACGGATCACAGGTCGCACCGGGGCCCGGCGGATGGCCGAAGCTGTCAGGTGTGACCTTCCGCGCGTTCGTCGCCGTCCCATCGCGCCCGTCGCATGTCCAGGCGCGGCAGGTGGCCCTCGGTGGTCCGGCCCGCCTGCTTCAGGGGCGTGCCCTCGGCGCGGTAGTGCCCCAGCGCGCGCAGCTCGTGTCCCGGCAGCAGCGCGCCGTCCGCCCGGACGACCCGCCACCACGGTACGGCGCCGCCGTACAGGGCCATGACCCGGCCGACCTGCCTCGGGCCGCCCTCCTGGAGCCACTCGGCGACGTCCCCGTACGTCATCACCCGCCCCGCAGGGATCAGTTCCGCGACCTCCAGGACGCGCTCGGCATACTCGGGCAGCTCGTCCGCGTACTCCGGGCGGGCGTCCTGCGGAAGGCTCTCCTCGCTCATCCGCCCCATCCTGCACCACCCCACCGACAATGTGACGGGCCCGCGACGATGCGTGGCCCTCGCCCCGGAACGGCGCTTCCGGCAGACTGTGCGCCCCCGCTTGTGCACCCTGACGCCCCCATGTGTCGGTGGAGCATGCCACCATCGTGCGGGCGGTGACCTTTGAACGAGATCAAGAAGAGACGATGAAGCAGCAGGGTGTGCACCCCGAGGATGCGGAGAGCACTTCTGGGGATTCGTCGCGCCCGGACGCCGCCGACGACAGGGAGGGCGGGGAGACGAACGACGCCGACCGGCCCACCGGGCGAGCGCCCGCGCCGGACCCCGCGGAGCCGCACACCGACGAGGTGGAGGGCGACGAACCGCTGCTCCCCGCGCGCGTGCACCGTCCCTCCGACCTCATGCGGCTGCTGGTGGGCGTCCTCGCGGTGGCCGTGCTGCTGGCCGTCGCGGCGTTCGCGCACGGCACCACCTCGGGCCTCGAACAGGACATCAACAAGGGCACCGGACAGGCGCCCGACCTGCTCATCAAGATCGCGGGACTGGCCTCCAGCATCGCGATCCTGCTGGTCCCGGTCGCGTTCGCGATCGAACGGCTGATCAAGCGCGACGGTCTGCGCATCGCCGACGGCGTGCTCGCCGCGGTCCTCGCGCACGGAGTGACACTCGCCACCGATCTCTGGGTCGCCAAGGCCGCCCCCGACTCGATCCAGGAGGCGCTCACCCAGCCCTCCCCGGGCGACCTCAGCGCGCTCACCGACCCGGTGCACGGCTATCTGGCCCCGGTCATCGCGTACATGACCGCCGTGGGCATGTCGCGTCGCCCCCGCTGGCGCGCGGTGCTGTGGATGGTGCTGCTGCTCGACGCCTTCTCCATGCTCGTCACCGGCTACACCACCCCCTTCTCGATCATCCTCACGGTGCTGATCGGCTGGACGGTGGCCTACGGCACGCTCTACGCGGTGGGCTCCCCGAACGTGCGGCCCACCGGCCGCACGCTGGTGGCGGGCCTGCGCACGGTCGGCTTCCGCCCGGTCAGCGCGGCCCGGGACGAGACGACGGACCACGGCGACAGCGGTGACCGGGGCCGGCGCTACTTCGTCACCCTGGAGGACGGCCGGCCGCTGGACGTCACGGTGGTCGACCGCGAACAGCAGGCCCAGGCCTTCTTCTACCGCGTGTGGCGCAACCTGACCCTGCGCGGCATCGCCACCCGCCGCAGCCTCCAGTCGCTGCGCCAGGCCCTCGAACAGGAGGCGCTGCTCGCCTACGCGGCCATCGCCGCCGGCGCCAACGCGCCCAAGCTGATCGCCACCTCCGAGCTGGGCCCCGACGCGGTGATGCTGGTCTACGAGCACACCGGCGGACGCACCCTGGACTCGCTCGACGACGACGAGATCACCGACGAGCTGCTGCACCTCACCTGGCAACAGGTGAGGGCGCTGCAGTCCCGCCGCATCGCGCACCGCAGGCTCGCGGGCGACGCGATCCTGGTGGATCGTTCCGGCAAGGTGATCCTCACCGATCTGCGCGGCGGTGAGATCGCGGCCGGAGAGCTGCTGCTGCGCATGGACGTCGCCCAGTTGGTGACGACCCTCGGACTGCGGGTGGGCGCCGAACGCGCGGTCGCCTCCGCGGTGGCCGTCCTCGGTCCCGACGCGGTCGCCGCCTGTCTGCCCATGCTCCAGCCCATCGCCCTGACGCGCTCCACGCGCGCGACGCTGCGCAGACGGGCCCGGGAGCGGGCCGAACGCGAACGCGAGGCGGTCCTGGAGGCCTCCCGGCAGGCCAAGCTGGCGCGCGCGGAGGCGGCCGCGGAGGACACCGGGCCGGTGGTCCTGGAGAAGAACGGGAAGAAGGCGGTGCGGGCCGAGGCACGCGCCGAGAAGCGGGCGATCGACGAGGCCATCGAGGAAGCGCGCGAGGAGGACCTGCTCACCCAGATCCGGCACGTCGTCCTGCGGATCAGACCGCAGGCGCCCGTCGAGCCGGCCCGGCTGGAACGGGTGCGTCCACGCACGCTGATCAGCTTCATCGCCGGCGCCATCGGCGCGTACTTCCTGCTGACGCAGCTCACCCACATCGAGTTCGGCCCGCTGGTCTCCACCGCGGAGTGGGGCTGGGTCGCCGCGGCCGTGCTGTTCTCCGCGGCCAGCTACTTCGCGGCGGCGATGGCGCTGCTGGGGTTCGTGCCGGAGCGGGTGCCGTTCATGCGGACCGTGGGGGCGCAGGTCGCCGGGTCCTTCGTGAAGATCGTCGCGCCGGCCGCGGTGGGCGGGGTCGCCCTCAACACGCGGTTCCTGCAACGCTCGGGAGTACGGCCGGGACTCGCGGTGGCGAGCGTCGGCGCGTCCCAGCTGTTCGGGCTCGGCTGCCACATCCTGATGCTGCTGGCCTTCGGCTATCTGACGGGCACGGAGAAGACGCCGTCGCTGTCGCCGTCCCGCACGGTCATCGCGGGTCTGCTCACCGTCGCGGTGCTGGTGCTCGTGGTGACCTCGGTGCCGTTCCTGCGGAAGTTCGTCGTCACGCGCGTGCGGTCGCTCTTCGCGGGTGTCGTGCCGCGCATGCTGGACGTGCTCCAGCGGCCCCAGAAGCTGATCACGGGCATCGGCGGCATGCTGCTGCTGACGGCCTGCTTCGTGATGTGCCTGGACGCCTCCATCCGCGCGTTCGGCGACGAGACGACCTCGATCAGCATCGCCAGCGTCGCCGTGGTCTTCCTCGCGGGCAACGCGCTCGGCTCGGCCGCCCCGACACCGGGCGGTGTGGGAGCGGTCGAGGCGACCCTGACGGTCGGTCTGATCGCCGTCGGCCTGCCGAGCGAGGTCGCCGCACCTTCCGTGCTGCTGTTCCGGCTGCTCACCCTGTGGCTGCCCGTCCTGCCCGGCTGGCTGGCGTTCAACCAGCTCACACGCAAGGGCGCGCTCTAGGCTCCCTGGCGGGCGGGACGAAGACGGCAGATTCCTGTTACCTCGGACGGCCCGTGCCCCGAGCGGCGCGTCGCGCCCGACCGCAGGATGGGATCATGCCGAACCCCTCCCGCCTCAGCGCCACCGTCCTGACCGCCACCGCAGTACTGCTGTCCTCGCTGCTGACGGGGTGCGCAGACGACTCCCGGGACGAGGATCTGACGGCGCAGAAGCTCAGCTGGGAGGAGTGCCCGGCCCCTTCACAGGCGGAGGGCGGCGGCGACGCCCCGTCTCCGCTGCCGGACGGCGACGAGTGGCGGTGCGCCACCATGAAGGCCCCCCTGGACTGGGACGACCCCGAGGGGGACACCATCGACCTCGCCCTGATCCGGGCGGAGACCAGCGGCGACAAGAGCCGGCGCATCGGCTCGCTGCTGTTCAACTTCGGCGGCCCCGGCGGCTCGGGCGTCACCACGCTGCCCGCCTTCGGCGAGGACTACGCGAAGCTGCGCACCCGCTACGACCTGGTCAGCTTCGACCCCCGCGGGGTCGGCCGCAGCGCCCCGGTGGAGTGCGAGAACGACCAGCAGCTGGACGCCTACTTCCAGCAGGACGCCACCCCCGACGACGCCGCCGAGCGCGCGGAACTGCTGGAGAACACCACGGACTTCAACGCGGCGTGCGAGAAGAACTCAGAGAAGATGCTGCCCCAGGTCCGCACCACCGACGCCGCCCGCGACATGGACCTGATGCGCCAGGTCCTCGGCGACGACAAGCTGCACTACTTCGGCGTCTCCTACGGCACCGAACTCGGCGGCGTGTACGCACACCTGTTCCCTCAGCGGGTCGGCCGGGCCGTCTTCGACGCCGTCGTCGATCCGACACAGACCCCCGAACAGGGCTCGCTCGGCCAGGCCAGGGGGTTCCAGAGGGCGCTCGACAACTACGCCGAGGACTGCACGTCGAAGATCGAGGACTGCCCCGTCGGCGACACCGCGCAGGACGTGAAGGACCGTATCGCCAAACTGCTGGCCGACCTCGACCGCAAGCCGCTCCCGGGCATCTTCCCGCGCGACCTGACCCAGACCGCCGCGACCAACGGCATCGCCCAGGCCCTGTACTCGAAGGACTTCTGGGAGTACCTCACCCAAGGGCTCGAGCAGGCGTACACCGGCGACGGCAGGATCCTGATGCTGCTGTCCGACTCGATGAACGGCCGCAGCGAGAACGGTGAGTACAGCAACGTCGCCGCCGCCAACGTCTCCATCAACTGCGCCGACGACAAGCCGCGCTACACCGCCGACTACGTGGAGTCGAAGCTGCCCGAGTTCCGGGCCGCCTCCGAGCTGTTCGGCGACTTCCTGGCCTGGTCCATGATCAGCTGCACGGACTGGGCCGTGGCGGGCGCCGCCGACCACCCCGACGTCAGCGCGCCCGGATCGGCGCCGATCCTCGTCGTCGGCAACACCGGCGACCCTGCGACGCCTTACGAGGGCGCCCGGAAGATGGTGCAGGCCCTCGGCGAGGGCGTGGGCGTCGAGCTGACGTACAAGGGGCAGGGGCACGGGGCCTACGACAGCAAGAACCGGTGCGTGCAGAGTGCCGTGGACGGCTACCTGCTGAACGGGAAAGTGCCCGCGGCCGGTACCGTCTGCTCCTGACACCCCGCCACATCCCAGCGAAACCGCAGCTCAGAGGGTTATCCACAGGCTGGAACGCCTGGGTTGCGCTCCGCCTACTATGGCCTGACAGCCATCCGCTGCACCGGTGCGGACGGCCTGCGAGGGGGTAGGGCACATGGCGCGATTCGTACGATGGGCGGCCCTGACGGCCGCCACGGCACTCCTGGTGACGGGCTGCGGCTCGGGGGGCGACGAGGGCGATGACGACAAGGGCGGCGAGGGGACCAGCAGCGGGACACCGTCGGCCGGTTCCCCGGACCCCGGCTCGCGGCTGCCCGCCGCACTGACCTCCCAGAAGCTCGACTGGAAGAAGTGCGAGGCCACCGAGGACTCCGCCGCGCCGGGCGACGAGTGGCGGTGCTCGACACTCAAGGTGCCCCTGGACTGGTCCGAACCGGAGGGCGAGACGATCGGCATCGCGCTGATCCGCTCCGAGGCGACCGGCGGCGACCGCATCGGCTCGCTGCTGTTCAACTTCGGCGGCCCCGGCGGCTCGGGCGTGTCGATGATGCCGTACTACTCCACGGTCGCGTCCGCCCTGCACAAGCGCTACGACCTGGTCAGCTTCGATCCACGCGGGGTCGCCGCCAGCGAGGGCGTGCGCTGCCGGGGCGACAAGGAGATCCAGGCCGCCGAGACCGTGGACGGCACCCCGGACACCGCGGCCGAGGAGACGGCCTACCTCAAGGACGCCGCCGACTTCGGCAAGGGCTGCGCGAAGTCGGCCGGGAAGCTGCTGGCGCACGTCTCCACCACCGACACCGCCCGCGACATGGACCTGATGCGCCAGGTTCTCGGCGACGACAAGCTGCACTACTTCGGCATCTCCTACGGCACCGAACTCGGCGGCGTGTACGCACACCTGTTCCCTCAGCGGGTGGGGCGGCTGGTCCTGGACGCGGTCGTCGACCCGAGCGCGGGCACCGTGGACCACGCCAAGAACCAGGCCCGGGGCTTCCAGCGCGCGCTGAACAACTACCTGAGGTCCACCGGCCAGGACCCCGAGGAGGGGTCACGGAAGATCGCGGACCTGCTGAAGCGGATCGACGCGGACCCGCTGCCGGCGTCGTCCGGCCGCGAGTTGACCCAGACCCTGGCCGTCACGGGCATCGTGCTGCCGCTGTACAGCGAGTCCAGCTGGCCGACGCTGACCAGTGCGCTGGAGGCGGCCGAGGACGGCGACGGCTCCGAGCTGCTGACGCTGGCCGACGGCTACAACGAGCGTGACGCCTCGGGGCGCTACGGCACGACGACGCACTCCCAACGGGTCATATCGTGCTTGGACGCGAAGCAGCGGCCGACCGTCGAGGAGACGAAGCGGCGGCTGCCGGAGTTCGATCGGATCTCACCGGTCTTCGGCGCGTTCCTGGGCTGGGACACGGCCGGCTGGTGCCACGAGTGGCCGGTGCCCGGACAGCACGACACCCCCGAGGTGAGCGCGCCCGGGGCGGCTCCGGTCCTGGTGGTCGGCAACACCGGCGACCCGGCGACGCCCTACGAGGGCGCCCGCAGGATGGCGGACGAACTGGGCAAGGGCGTCGGTGTGGTGCTCACCTGGAAGGGCGAGGGCCACGGCGCCTACGGCAGTGGCAGCGACTGCGTCGACTCCACGATCAACGCCTACCTGGTCTCCGGGACGGTGCCGAAGGACGGCAAGGTCTGCTCATGACGGCGGCGAGGGCCCCTGGCGCCGTCGGCACCCGGAGCCCCCGCCGTTCAGGCCGGGAGTTCGGCTCAGTAGACCGGCTTGCTCGGCTCGATCTGGTTGACCCAGCCGATCACGCCGCCGCCGACGTGCACGGCGTCGGAGAAGCCCGCGGACTTCAGGACGGCGAGGACTTCCGCACTGCGGACACCCGTCTTGCAGTGCAGGACGATCTTCTTGTCCTGCGGCAGGCCCTCCAGGGCGGTGCCCATGAGGAACTCGTTCTTCGGGATCAGCTTGGCGCCCGGGATGGAGACGATCTCGTACTCGTTGATCTCGCGGACGTCGATGATCTCGATGTTCTCGCCGTCGTCGATCCACTCCTTGAGCTGCTTGGGAGTGATCGTCGAACCGGCGGCCGCCTCCTGGGCCTCTTCGGAGACGACGCCGCAGAAGGCCTCGTAGTCGATGAGTTCGGTGACGGTCGGGTTCTCGCCGCAGACCGCGCAGTTCGGGTCCTTGCGGACCTTGACCTGGCGGTACTGCATCTCCAGGGCGTCGTAGATCATCAGTCGGCCGACCAGCGGGTCGCCGGTGCCGGTGAGGACCTTGATGGCCTCGGTGACCTGGATGGAGCCGATGGACGCGCAGAGCACGCCCAGGACGCCGCCCTCGGCGCAGGAGGGGACCATGCCGGGCGGCGGGGGCTCCGGGTAGAGGCAGCGGTAGCACGGCCCGTGCTCGGACCAGAAGACCGAGGCCTGACCGTCGAAGCGGTAGATCGAGCCCCACACGTACGGCTTGTTCAGCAGCACACAGGCGTCGTTCACCAGGTAGCGGGTGGCGAAGTTGTCCGTGCCGTCGACGATCAGGTCGTACTGGCTGAAGATGTCCATCACGTTGTCGGCCTCGAGCCGCTCCTCGTGAAGGACCACGTTCACGTACGGGTTGATGCCCAGGACGGAGTCACGGGCGGACGCGGCCTTGGAGCGGCCGATGTCGGCCTGGCTGTGGATGATCTGGCGCTGCAGGTTCGACTCGTCGACCTCGTCGAACTCCACGATGCCGAGGGTGCCGACGCCCGCGGCGGCCAGGTACATCAGCGCCGGCGAGCCCAGGCCGCCGGCGCCGACACAGAGCACCTTGGCGTTCTTCAGCCGCTTCTGCCCGTCCATCCCGACATCGGGGATGATCAGGTGGCGGGAGTACCTGCGGACCTCGTCTACGGTGAGCTCAGGAGCTGGCTCGACCAGGGGTGGCAGCGACACGGGGGCTCCGTTGGTCGGTTCATCACTACGGTTGTTCTCCCCGTAACAGTGCCATGGCCTTTTTCATTCCGAGACACCCGTTCCGATCCGCGAGACGATCTCGTCCCAGTAGCCGGGCATGGTCTCCCAGGGATCGAGGCGGCCGTCGCCGTCCGTGCGGTCGGTGAACCAGACGGTGGCGGCGCCCTGCCAGCGGGCGATGCGCAGTGCTTCCTCCAGGTGGCCGCGGGGTGTGCCGTGGACGAAGTGGCAGAAGCGGTCGGGGGGATAGTCCGCGGTCCACTCGGCGACCTGGGACCAGCGGTAGTCGCTCCACGGGCCGGAGAAGGTGACGAGTTGGTCGGCGACCTCGGCGTAGCCGGGGTAGGGGTGCAGACCGTGGCCGAGGACGAGGTGGGTGTCGTCGCGCAGGGTGCGCAGCGTGGCGAGGGTCCGGCGGATCTCCGGGAGCGCGGTCCGCTCCGCGGGGCAGCGGTCCAGGAGGAAGCCGTCGACCTGGTACCAGTCGAGGTAGCGGTGCGCCTCGGAGATCACCTCGCCGAAGGGCCGGGCGCCGTAGGTGGCGTCCAGGCGGCCGAGGACGCGGATTCCCGCGGTGCGCAGCCGGGCGGCCGCGTGCGCGCAGTGCGGGTCGGGGCGGCTGCCGGGGCCCTCCGCGACATCGAGGGCGGCCCAGTGCACCGGCGCGCCCGGACGGATGAGTTCGGCCCACTCGGCCGGGGCGACGAGCGGGTGGGCGAGCCCGGGGACGCCGAGTCCGGGGCGCAGGCCGGTGCCGGCGGTGTCCGGTGCGGCGCTGGTCAGATGCGGCATGCCGCCTCCATCCAGATGTCGGCGAGGGACTCCTCCAGATTGATCCGGGGGCGCCAGCCGAGCCGGTCGCGGGCGGTGCGCACATCGGCCTGCTGCCAGTTGCCGCAGCCGTCGGGGTACGGGTACGCGGCGGGGGCGGCGTGGTCGGACTCGGAACGGGGGTGGCCGATGGCGGCCCGCAGCGGGCCGGGCGGTCCGTCGAGTTCGTGGAGGGCGCCGCCGTATCCGGCGACGCGGGCGAGGACGGCGGCGGCGTCGCGCAGCCGCACGGCGCGGCCGGAGCCGATGTTGATGACGCCCTGTGCGGCGGAGAGCGAGGCCGCGTGCACGGCGCGGGCGACGTCGCGGACGTCGACGAAGTCGCGCTGGGCGCCGAGTCCGCCGAGCTTGAGTTCGCCGTCGCCGGACTGCATCGCGCGGCGCATCGCCTCGGCGAGCCGGCCGAGCGGGGTGCCGGCCGGGGTGCCGGGGCCGGCGGGCGAGAACACGCGCAGCACGACGGCGTCCAGGCCGGAGCCGAGGACGAGTTCGGTGGCCGCGAGCTTGCTCACCCCGTACGGGCCGCCGGGGCGGGGCACGGCGTCCTCGGCGGTGGAGGAGCCGGGCTGGCTGGGGCCGTACTCGGCGCCGCAGCCGATCTGCACCAGGCGCGCCCCGCAGCCGCTGCGGCGCAGTGCCTCGCAGACGGTGGCCACGGCCACGGTGTTGTGGCGGGTGAGCTCGCGGGCACCGCCCCGGGTGGCGCCGGCGCAGTTGATGACGACGCCCGGGTGGACCGCGTCGAGAAAGCGGGTGAGGGCACCGGGGCTGCCGGACGCGAGGTCGAAGCGGACGTCGGCGTCGTCGCCGCGGCCGAGGGCGGTGAGCTGGACGGCGGGGTCGGCGAGCAGACGGTCGGCGACGAACCGGCCGAGGTAGCCGTTGGCTCCGATCAGCAGGACTCTCATCGCGCGGCTCCCGTGGCCGAGAGCTCGGGTCGGGAGGTGATCATGTGAGGTTCTCCTTCAGAGGGGTGGTCGTGTCCTGCGGTGGCCCGGGCGTGTGGAGGGAGCACGTGCCCGTGGGCGCCGGGCGCGTCAGCACGGGGCGTCCGGTGCGGCGTGGGCCGAGGCCCGGGTCAGGGTGCGGGAGGAGTGGACGAGCAGGGCGAGGGCGCCCGCGCCGCAGGCGAGTGCGGGGACGGCGCCCGGCCCCCATGCGGTGACGAGCGACTCCACGGGGGCGGCGAGGAAGCCGCATCCGGGGAAGCGGGCCGCGAACGCCGAGGCGAGCGCCGCGGCTTGGGTCGCCGTCACGGCGGCGAGGACCGCCGCGGGGGCGTGTGTGAAACGGCGGGCGGAGAGGAGGCGCGCGAGGAGCAGCAGGGCGCCCAGGGTGAGGATCTGGGCGTGGGCGGCCGGCTCGCCGAGGACGGCGGCGCACAGGGCGGTGAGCGCGGTGAGCGCCGCCAGGAACAGGGCGAACGTGCCCAGCAGCAGGGGCTGTACGGAGGTGGTGTACTCGGCGAGGCCACGGCTGGCGACGAGTCTGCGGCGGGCGCGGGCGGCGAAGAGGTGGGCGCACGCGGCGGCGGGGGCGCAGGCCAGTGCCAGGGCGAGGAGCCCCGAGGTGTCCGGCGGCCACAGAGCGTCCGGGTGGCGGGTGGGCAGGATGTCGGGGCCGGGGGTGAGGAGGGCACGGAGCAGTCCGTCGCCGAGTGCCGCGTAAGCGATCAGGCAGCAGGCCCAGAGCCCGGTGGGGCGTGGGGCGCGGGCCGCGATGCGCAGGGGGCCGCGGGAGAGGGCGACGCGCAGGCCGACGGTGACGGCGGCGGTCGTGAGGGCGGCCACGGCCAGGCGTGCCTGGCCGTCGGTGAGCCGCATCCCGGTCACGCCCGCCGCGCACAGCACCCCGGGGAGCAGGGCGAGCAGCGCCCGGTCTGCCTGGGCCCGGGGGGCTTCCGGGACCGCGGTGCGTGCCGGGGCGTCGCCGTCGCGGGGCACGCGCGCGTACATCTCCTCGGCGAGGGAGAAGACGTCCCGGTGGCGGAAGCGGGCCGCGGTGCGGTCGGTGACGCCGTGCGCCTCCAGGCCGGCGGCGATCTCCAGGGCGTCCACGGCCCGTTCGCACAGCTCCCGATGCCGGTGCATCAGCGCCTTCACGGGGTCGGCCGCGGTCCGGGGGCGGACGGGACTGCGGCGCCGCTCGACCGGCTCCGCGACTGTCGGCGCGCCTGTCGTCGACGCGCCTGCCGTCGACGCCGGGACGGCCGACTGCACGGGGACCGCCGTCTCCGGCACAGCCACAGCGTCCGGCTCCCCCACCGACCCGAACGACCCGACCGACTCCACCGAACCGACCGACCCGAACGACCCGAACGCCGCCGCCAACCCCGTGGGATCCGCACCGTATCCAGGCTCCGCCGCGACCCGGTCCATGTCGGAAGCAGCGCGCTCCCGCTCCGTCCTGGCAGGGCCTGCAGCCGGCTCCTCCGGGTCGACCGCGCGCCGGTCCTCGGACCGTGCCCCCCGCGCTCCGGGGCCGGCCGGTGTCCCGGGGCGGTCCAGTTCACCGAGGCCGCTCACAGCGCTCCCTCCGGAGTCACGCGCGAGGTGGCCCGTACGGGCGGCCCCGGTGGCCAGGCGGGGCCGCCGCGGGCGACGAGCCGCGCGGCCGGGCCGGTCCAGCGGCCGGGGAGATGGGCTTCGGCGGGGAAGGCGAACGGCAGGGGGTCGCCGGCCTCGTCGAGGACCACCCGGCGGACCGGGCAGCGCGCGACGACCTCCAGGTAAATGCCGTGAAATGCCGTCACGTTCTGCTCGACGGTGAAGAGTTCCAGGGCACGCGCGCGTGCGGCGGCGCCCAGGCGCTCCCGGCGCTCGGGGTCGCGCAGCAGCGCCACGCACGCCTCGGCGAGCGCCCGCGGATTGCGCGGGGGCACGACGAGTCCGGTGCCGCCGATGACCTCCACCACCGCGCCGACGTCGGTGGAGACCGTCGCGCGACCGCAGAGCATGGCCTCGACGAGGCTGAGCGGGAAGCCCTCCACCACGCTGGACAGCACGGTGACGGCGCCCGAGCCGTACGCTTCGGCCGGTGTCGGCAGCTCCGGACCGCCGGGCTCCTCGAAGGAGACGGGGTTGTCGCCGACGGCGTGCGGACCGTCCGCCTCGTCGGGGAACAGTTGCGCGGCCAGCGCCTTGCAGTGGCCGAGGTACGCCTCGCCCTCGGCGCCGACGGGGCAGCCGACGACACGCAGCCGGGTCTTCGGCTCCTCCTTGCGGATCTCGGCGAACGCGTGGAGCAGCGACACCAGGTCCTTGGCGGGCTCGACGCGGCCGACCCAGACGACGGTGTCCGGGTCGGCGCTCTCCGGGGCCTCGCCGACCTCCGTGAAGCGGGCGGCGTCCATGCCGGGGTGGACGGTGCGCTGCTTGGCGCGGTCGGCCCCGCAGTGCTCCTGCCAGCGGCGGGCGTGCGCGTTGCCGGCGGTGACGATCTCGGCCCGGCCGTAGATCTCCGCGGCGAGTCGGCCGTGGAAGGCCGCGAGCAGGGCGCGTACGGCGGGCGGGGCGTCGGAGGCGGCGAGGTAGTGCGTGCGCAGCCGTACGCCGTACTCGGTGACGACCAGGGGGACGCCGAAGAAGTGGTGGGCGAGGAGTCCGGGCAGCGCCGCCGGTCCGCCGGAGGCGGCGTGGCAGAGGTCGACCGAGCCCAGTCCGTCCTCCTCGTACCAGTCGAGGGAGAGGGGGCGCAGGGCGCGCTCCAGGGACGCGGCGACCGTGAGCAGTTCGGGGACGCGTGCCTCGCGGGCCGCGCGGAGGGCGCCCGGCGCACGGCAGGCGCGCTCCAGCGCCCGTACGGCGGTCTCGGAGCGGAGTGCTGCGGCCAGGCCGCCCTCGTCGCGGGCGAGTTCGGCGAGCCCGTACAGCGCGTTGCCGAAACGGTCCGCCATGTCGGCCGACCCGTCCGCGGCGCGTTCTCCGTCGGCTCCGGAGCACACGACCGCCGCCAGCGCTCCGTAGTACTCCGTGAACCGCCGGCGCGCGTGGCGGCCGCGCGCCCATCCGTCACCCGTGACGACCCGGCCGACCAGGCCCTTGAGCCGGCCGCCGCCGAGGTCGTCGTCGGCGCTCCAGAGCGGCGCCGTACGCACCCGCCTGACCTGCGGCGGCAGCGGGATCCAGCCCTCGTCCTCCTGGCGCTCGCTGCTGCTGAGCGCGTAGACGTCGAATTCGTGCTGCCCGAGCCCGCGCACGAGCCGGTCGCACCAGAGCCTGGCGTCACCGCTCACATACGGATAGCCACCCTCCGTAAGCAGTCCGATGCGCACGTGTGCACCCCCGATCTCCCTTAAGGGGAGCCGCCGTTGACCCGGCGGCTCGCAGCGGGACGAACGTATGCGGACAAGGCGGTGGCGCGACGGACGGTTGTCCATCGCGCCACCAGAAGGGGTGAACGGTCGTAACTTTCCGGTGCGGGTCGCGTTCGCCGACGCTAAGAGATCAAGCGGGCACGTTCCGCCACGACGGCGCCCGCCACGGGCCGCGCGGGGCCCGCGGACCGGCGTGTCCCGTCGCTGCCGCCGTCACTCCCCCGGGTAGGCCCAGGGATTCGCGCGGCAGGTGATTCCGTCGTGGTTCAGGAACTTGGTCTGCTGCTGCATGACCGGGGCGAGGTCGCCGTCCTTGTCGCAGGTCACATGGCGGAAGCCGAGCCGGTGGCCGATCTCGTGGTTGATGAGCATCTGGCGGTAGGCGTGGATCTCGTCGCCGTAGGTCTTCGAACCCTGTGCCCACCGGTAGGCGTTGATCATGACCCGCTCGGTGGAGGCCGAGTCGCAGGAGACGTTGTCGACAGTGGTGTCCAGGCCGGACTTGGCGCACCAGTCCGCGGTCGTCCCCGGGCTGGCCAGGGTGATCACGAAGTCGGGCTCGCCGGAGTGGATCCGCTCGAAGGTCCGGGCGCCGTCGTGGGCCCAGCTCCGGTCGTCGTTCAGCGTCTTCTGCACGGCCTGCGCGAAGAGTTCGGCGTCGAGGCCGAGCCCCTCCTCCACGTCGACGCGGTAGGTGAACTTCTGCCCCTTGCCGGGTGCCTTGTCGACGCCCGGCACGGCCTCGAACTTCCCCGACCCGTCGAGGTCTGCGCTCAGGGCGTAGGTACGGCCCATCTTCTGCTGGTACGTGAGCGGCACCACCGGCGACTCGGAGGGCGTGGGCCGTCCGTCCCCGCGCGAGGCGGAGTCCCGCGTGTCCCGTGCCTGGTCGGTGGCGGCCTGCGGCTGCGCGTCGGCCTCCTCGCCCCGGTTCGTGATCTGCCCGGCGACCACGACCGCGAGCACGGTGATGATCGCGGCGGCCGCGATGCCGGTGAAGGCGCGCCCCTTGGAACCGCGGCCGGGGGCGGGTGCGCCGGTGGGCGCGGGGTGGTCGGCCCCGGTCCCGCCCGGCACGCCGACGTCGGGGGCGGACCAGTCGGTGACCAGGGCATACGGGTCGGCGCTCGTCCGTGGGGTGAAGACGTCGGCGCCCTCGTCGAACGCGTCGAGGTAGTCCTGCCGGGGCCCGCCCCGCGCACCCGTGGGCCGCTGTCGCGGTATCCCGGCGCCCGTCCGCGCCGGTCCCCGCCTCATGTCGCCCCATCCGCCGCCGGTTTCACGCTGTTCGGGGTGCCCGCCGCGCACCGGCGGAAACCCGTGCGCGGGGGTGCCGTCGGGAAACCGGGGGCTGCCGTGCGCGGGGGTGCCGTCCGGAAGCCGCGGAAAACCGTGGGCGGGCGTCCCGTCAGGAAGGCGCGGGAAGCCGTGCGCGGGCGTTCCGTCCGGGAGCCGGGGAAAGCCGTGGGCCGGCGTTCCGTCAGGAAGGCGCGGCCCAGGGCGAGCGGATGCTCCGTCAGGGAATCTGGTCCCGGGACGGACTGACGAGTCGTCGGGAAAGCGCGGCACCCCGCGGGCCGGGGTCCCGTCGGATACCCGCGGCCCTCCGGAGGGCGGGGCCGCCTGCGGTGCCCCCCGCCGTCCGGCGGTGCCCTTGGGCTCCCCCTTGGGCGCGGGCCCGCGGCGGCTGTGGCGTCCCACTCGCGGCTCAGCTCCTCATGGTCTCGGTCACGGCCCCGCCTGCGTCCGGGGCCGTGTCGGCAGCACCCGCGGACTCGGCGAGCAGCTCCCGGAAGGCCCGCGCCACCACGTCCGGGTACTCCATCATTGCCACGTGCCCGGCCTCCGGAAGGCTCAGCAGCCGGGATCCGCGAAAGGCGCGGGCGGCCCGCTGGGCCATGCGATAGCCGACGAGCTGGTCCCTGCCGCCGTAGACGAGGAGCGTCGGGGCGAGGACCCGCTCGGCCTGGCGCCAGAGCGCGTGCTGGCCACCAAGCGTGTACGCGTTGACGATACCGCGTGCGGAACGCGTCATCGCGTCCCAGAAGTAGGGCAGTTGGAGCCGGCGCTCCATCTCCTCGACGGCGTGGCGGAACCCTTCGGGCGAGACCCGCTCGGGGTCGCCGTAGCAGAGGGCCGTGACTCCGCGGACCCGCTGTTCCGCCGACCATCCCCTGGTGAGCCGGGAGAAGAGCCCGGTGATTCCGGGCAGCGCGAGCAGCGCCGTGGGGACGGCGGTGCGCTGGACCAGGATCTCGGGGAGGGCGGGCGACACGAGCGTGAGCGTACGGACCAGGTCCGGCCGTACGGCGGCGACGCGCGTGGCGACGGCGCCGCCGAGCGAATTGCCGAAGAGGTGCACGGGACCGCGCCCGGAGGCGTCGAGGTAGCGAATGACGGCGCGCGCGTGGGCGGTGACCGAGTAGTCGCCGTCGTCCGGCGGCGGGGAGTCACCGAAGCCGGGCAGGTCGACGGCCTCGCCGTCGACGGCCGTCTCCAGCTCCAGCATCAGCGCCGACCAGTTCTGCGAGGAACCGCCGAGGCCGTGGACGAAGAGCGCGGGCGGCAGGCCCTCGCGGACCGGCGGCCTGGACCGCACCGACAGGGTGATGCCCGGCAGTCCGACCGACCTCAGCCGCTCTCCCTCGGCGACCCTGACGGTCGCCACCTTCGGCAGTACGTTGGCCGCCGGGGCGGCGGACGGCAGCTCGGTCGAAGACATGCGGGCAATGTTACGAGACGATCACGCAGTGGTTCATGTGTTCGCCGTCACAAGCTTCTCGTGTGTCCCGCACCCACACTCGGCGCCGCCCACATGGCTTCGCCCGACCGACCGGACGCCCCACCGTCCCCACCGTCCGGACGCGCAGGCCAGAGCAGGGGCCGGGCGCACAGCCGGGCCGCACGGGCCGGATACGCGCGGAGTGACCCCGCGGACGCGCATCGCATAGCGTCCGGATCGGGTGTCTCCTAGGCTCGAGAAGAGGGCACCCGCTGTGGCCCCTGCTTCTCCCAGGGACGTTCGTAGGAAGGGAGCCCGCCATGACCGTAGACCCCACCGACCCCGAGACCTTCGAGGACGAGGACAGCCGGCGATCCGAGGAGTTCGACGTCGAGGCGCCCGCGGCCGACGCGGCCGAGCAGCAGGCCGCCGTGACCCCCGACCGCGACGATCCGCTGGACGGTGCCGACCAGGACCGGGCCAACGTCGCCGACCTGGCGGAACAGGCACGGGTCGTCTCGCTGGACGAGGACGACTATCGGTGACGTGCGCCGTCACCGGGCAGCGCTGAGCTGGAGGGAGGCCGATTTTTGCCCGGCTCACCCGGCTTTCAAACCTTCCATACGGCTTTCGCCACCGTCCGGTCCGTGAAATTCTGCGCTCGCACCGCGCACACCACGGTTACCGAAAAGTACGATGGCGGCGCGGCGCACACCGCAAGTGGACGATTTTGGGAGGCGGCGTGACAGCCATCGAGCAGACAGAGGCGGCGCGCCCGCGAGGGACGCGCCTGCCGCGCCGTGCCCGACGCAATCAGCTGCTGGGTGCCGCGCAGGAAGTCTTCGTGGCGCAGGGCTACCACTCGGCCGCGATGGACGACATCGCCGAGCGGGCCGGGGTCAGCAAGCCGGTGCTCTACCAGCACTTCCCGGGCAAGCTCGACCTCTACCTCGCCCTGCTGGACCAGCACTGCGAGGCGCTGATCCAGTCCGTGCGGCACGCGCTCGCGTCGACGACCGACAACAAGCAGCGGGTCCGCGCGACCATGGACGCCTACTTCGCCTACGTCGAGGACGACGGTGGCGCCTTCCGACTGGTCTTCGAGTCGGACCTGACCAACGAGCCCGCGGTGCGCGAGCGCGTGGACAAGGTCACCAACGAGTGCGCCGAGGCGATCTGCGAGGTCATCGCCGAGGACACGGGGCTCTCCCGTGACGAGTCGATGCTGCTGGCCTCCGGTCTGGGCGGGCTCGCCCAGGTGGTGGCCCGCTCCTGGCTGCACAGCGACCGCAGCGTCCCGCGCGACCAGGCGGTGCAGTTGCTGACCTCGCTGGCCTGGCGCGGTATCGCGGGTTTCCCCCTGCACGGCATCGACCAGCAGCACTGACGGCAGCTTGTTCCCGTCCGCTGTTCGCTCCTGGCGTTCTTGCGCGGAGCGTGAACGTCCCCTCACCGGGCTAATGTGTGCGGGGTACGGCGCGGAAGGTCGCGCACTTCACTGACCGTCGGAGGGACATAGCCGTGGAGGTCAAGATCGGCGTGCAGCACGCGCCCCGCGAGATCGTTCTGGAGAGCGGTCAGAGTGCCGAGGACGTCGAGCGGGCGGTGTCCGAGGCGCTCGCGGGCAAGACGGCGCTGCTGAGCCTCGTGGACGAGCACGGCCGCAAGGTCCTCGTCCCGGCCGACCGCCTCGCGTACGTCGAGCTCGGTGAGCCGGCCCCGCGCAAGGTGGGCTTCGGCGCGCTGTAGGCGACAGCTGACAGGGAAGGGCCCGGCGGTTCACGAACCGCCGGGCCCTTCGTCGTTCCTCGACCGCCGCACGACCCGGACTCCTTCACGGATGGCCCACAGGAGGCACACACAGGAGGATTGGATTCCGCAGGTCAGGGGTAAGACCGGCTACGACCGATATGGGCAGGCCGACCGTGTGGGAGGGACCCCAACATGCTCTTGGAAGCGCTGAGCTCCGCGATCCTCGGCCTGGCTCTGGCATGGGCGGCGGCCCGCCGCTTCCCCCACCGTCTGCCCTCCCGCACGCTGGTCCTGCCGACCGGTGTGGCGGGCGCGCTGTTCGGCGCCTTCATCACGCACACGGCACTGGATCTGGGCAACCTGTTCCTGATCCTCGCCGGTTCGGCAGCGGTCTCGGCGGCCTCCCTCTCCCTCCTCCTCCGCCCCACAACCAGACGCCTGAACCGCAGCGCCACAGCCTGACCCGCCCCAAGGCATCCCACCTATAGGGGCGCGAGGAACTGCGCGACAAGCCCCCACGCACCCGCACCCACCACAGGGGCGCGAGGAACTGCGCGAGAAACCCCCACCAAGCCGCACCCAAACACCCGGCGCGAGGCCCCCATCAGGGGCGCGGGGAACTGCGCGAAAACTCCCACGCACCCGCACCCGCACCCGCACCCGAACACAAGGCAGGGCACCGGCCCAGAACACGCACCGGCACCCTGACAGCACAACCCAAGCGGAGCGCTACGCGGCCAACCCCAACGCAGCCATCCGCTTCGTGTGCGCCTCAGTGATCCGCGAGAACATCCGCCCGACCTCCGCGAGGTCGAACCCGTCCGCCACACCGCCCACCAGCATCGTCGACAGCGCGTCCCGGTCGGCGACCACCCGCTGGGACTGCGACAGCGCCTCCCCCATCAACCGCCGGGCCCACAGCGCGAGCCGCCCGCCCACCCGGGGGTCGGCGTCGATGGCGGCGCGGACCTTCTCCACGGCGAACCCGGCGTGCCCCGTGTCGTCCAGCACGGCCAGGACCAGCTCCCGCGTGTCCGAGTCGAGGCGCGCCGCGACCTCGCGGTAGAAGTCGCTGGCGATCGAGTCGCCGACGTACGCCTTGACGAGCCCCTCCAGCCAGTCGGACGGCGCCGTCTGCTTGTGGAACCCGTCCAGCGCGGCGACGAACGGCTCCATCGCGAGCGTCGGCTCCTCACCGATCGACGTCAGCCGGTCACGCAACTGCTCGAAGTGGTGGAACTCCGCCGACGCCATCTTCGCCAGCTCCGCCTTGTCCGCCAGGGTCGGCGCGAGCTTGGCGTCCTCCGCGAGCCGCTCGAACGCGGCGAGCTCCCCGTACGCCAGTGCGCCGATCAGGTCGACGACCGCGGCGCGGTACTGCGGATCGGCCGAGGCGGTCGCCCAGTCCTGGGCGGCGACCCCGGTGTGCTCGACAGGGGCTTCCGCGCTGTCCGCGGCCGGCTCAGGCTTGTCAGAGGTGGTCATGGAGCGCACAATAGCCCGCTCTCCGCAGGGGGGAAGTCCCTGGTCAATCAGTGTGACAACGACTACGTGACCAAATCGGCCATCGCATGTGCGCGATTCCGGGGTATGGTGGTAATGCGCCTGCTGAGTACGTCGACGCTGTTCGACGGAATCTCGACGGGCCGCGTGTATGAGGATGCCCGGTCGGTGGCCCGATCGGCTCCGACCCGACAGCCCCTCGTCCGTACGGCACTGTGCGTACGGATTCCCGGGGGGACACCCTCAGCGGTACGAGCGCTAGAGCGTCGGCAGTGGTCCCGTGCCCTACGGCTTGCCCGTAAGGCAGCCGACGTCCCCGGCACGGTCCGTCCAAGACCCCCTCGCTCGCCTCGCACCGCGTACACAGAAGAGGCAGCACCCTGACTACCACCTTCCGAGAGCTCGGAATCCTCCCCGAGACCGCCGAGGCGCTTGAGGCCGTCGGCATCGTCACCCCCTTCCCCATCCAGGAGATGACGCTCCCCGTCGCCCTCTCGGGCACCGACGTCATCGGCCAGGCCAAGACCGGCACCGGCAAGACGCTGGGTTTCGGCCTCCCGCTCCTGGAGCGCGTCACCGTTCCCGCCGACGTCGAGGCCGGGCGCGCCAAGCCCGAGGACCTGACCGACGCCCCGCAGGCGCTCGTCGTCGTCCCCACCCGCGAGCTGTGCACCCAGGTCACCAACGACCTGCTGACCGCCGGCAAGGTGCGTAACGTCCGCGTACTCGCCATCTACGGCGGGCGGGCCTACGAGCCCCAGGTCGAGGCCCTGAAGAAGGGCGTCGACGTCATCGTCGGCACCCCGGGCCGGCTGCTGGACCTCGCGGGCCAGAAGAAGCTCAACCTCAAGCACGTCAGGGCGCTCGTCCTCGACGAGGCCGACGAGATGCTCGACCTGGGCTTCCTGCCCGACGTCGAGAAGATCATCAACATGCTTCCGGCCCGCCGCCAGACCATGCTGTTCTCGGCGACCATGCCGGGCGCGGTCATCGGTCTCGCGCGCCGTTACATGTCGCAGCCCACCCACATCCGCGCCACCGCGCCGGACGACGAGGGTGCGACGGTCGCGAACATCTCGCAGCACGTGTACCGCGCGCACAACATGGACAAGCCCGAACTGGTCGCGCGCATACTGCAGGCCGACGGCCGGGGACTGGCCATGGTCTTCTGCCGCACCAAGCGCACCGCCGCCGACCTCGCCGACCAGCTCAAGCAGCGTGGCTTCGCCTCCGGCGCGGTCCACGGCGACCTGGGGCAGGGCGCCCGTGAGCAGGCGCTGCGGGCCTTCCGCAACGGCAAGGTGGACGTCCTCGTCTGCACCGACGTCGCCGCCCGCGGCATCGACGTCGAGGGCGTGACGCACGTCATCAACTACCAGTCGCCGGAAGAGGAGAAGACGTACCTGCACCGCATCGGCCGTACCGGCCGCGCGGGCGCCTCGGGTACGGCGATCACCCTCGTCGACTGGGACGACATCCCGCGCTGGCAGCTGATCAACAAGGCGCTGGACCTCAAGTTCAACGACCCGGTGGAGACGTACTCCACCTCCCCGCACCTCTTCGAGGAGCTGAAGATCCCCGCGGGCACCAAGGGTGTGCTGCCGCGCTCGGAGCGCACGCGCGCCGGGCTCGACGCGGAGGAGCTCGAGGACCTCGGCGAGACGGGCGGCCGCGGTGGACGCGGGCGCGGTGGCCGGGGTGATCGCGGCGACGGCCGGGACGAGTCCCGTTCCGGAGAGCGCGAGCGCTCGGCACGCAGCCCGCGCAACCGGCGCCGTACCCGTGGCGGAGCCACCCTGGACGGTGCCGCGGCGCCGGCCGGCACGGACGCGCCCGAGGCGACGCCGATCGCCGAGGAGGCCGCCGGCACCCGTACCCCGCGTCGCCGTCGCCGCACCCGCGGTGGAGCGGCGCCGGAGTCGGTGGCGGCCACGCCCGCGGTGACGGAGTCCGCGCAGGCCGCCGTCGACACGGCCGAGGCGAGCACCGAGCCGATCGCTGAGGCGCTCACCGAGGCACCGGCGAAGCCGCGCCGCCGCCGTACCCGCAAGCCCGCGGCGGCCACGGTGGTCCCGGCGGAGGCGACGGTCGTCGAGACCCCGCAGCCGGTCGTCGAGAGCCCGCAGCCGGTCGTGGAAGCGACGCAGCCGGTCGTGGAGGCCCCGCAGGCCGTCGTCGCCGAGGCCGCGGCCGCGGAGTCCGAGGCCGTGGTCACCAGGCCGCGTCGCCGTACCCGCAAGGCGGTCGAGCCGGCCGCCGAGGCCGTGCTCGACACGGCGGAGGCCGTCGAGGCCAAGCCCGCCACCCGTCGTACCCGCAAGGCGACGGCCGAGGTCGCGGTCGACACCGCCGAGGCCAAGCCCGCCGCGCGCCGCACCCGCAAGGCCACCACGGCCGCCCCGGAGACGGCCGCCGAGGAAGCGCCCAAGGCTCGCCGGACCCGCAAGGCCGCGGCGACCGCCGAGGCCGCGCTCGACACGGCCGAGGCCGTCGAGGCCAAGCCCGCCACCCGTCGTACCCGCAAGGCCGCCACGGCCACCGTCGAGCCCGCCGGCATCCCGGCCCAGGCCACGGCGGAGGTCACCGAGGTCAAGCCGCGCCGTACCCGCAAGGCGACGGCCGAGGTCGCGGTCGACACCGCCGAGGCCGCCGAGGCCAAGCCCGCGGTGCGCCGCACCCGCAAGGCAGCCGTGGCCGCCCCGGAGGCGGAGGCCAAGCCGCGCCGTACCCGCAAGGCCGCGGTGAGCGCCGAGGCCGCGCTCGACACGGCGGAGGCCGTCGAGGCCAAGCCCGCCGCGCGCCGCACCCGCAAGGCCACCACGGCCGCCCCGGAAGCGGTCGCCGAGGAAGCGCCCAAGGCTCGCCGTACGCGCAAGGTGGCCGAGTCGGCCGAGATCCCGGCCCAGGCCGGGGAGGAGCCGACGGCCCCGCGTCGCCGGACCCGGAAGACGGCCCAGGCCGCGGTGGACACCGCGGCCGACACCGCCGAGGCGACCGAGGCCAAGCCCCGGACCCGCCGCCCCCGCAAGACCGCGGTGGCCGCGGAGCCCACGGAGAGCTGATCCCCCGTACCGAACGGCCCGGTCCCACGTCGAGTGGGACCGGGCCGTTCGGCGTTCACGCCCGGCACCGTCCGCGACGGCTGACCCCCCACCCCGCGAAATCCGTCCGCCCCGCGCTCCCGCTACCCTCACCCCGTGACGAGCCCCGCCGCCTCCCTCACCCCGCCCTCCGGCGCGCGCGCCTACGCGTTGCGCACCGCGCGCGGGGAGTTCGCCGTCGTGGACTGTGCCGTGCCGGAGGGCGTCGAGCCACGCGGTGTCGCCGTGCTGCTGCCCGGATTCACCGGCAGCAAGGAGGACTTCACGCTCCTGCACGCACCGCTCACCGCGCGCGGGTACCGCACGGTCGCCGTCGACGGGCGCGGACAGTACGAGTCGGACGGGCCGCCGGACGACGAATCGGCCTACGCCCAGGGCGAGTTGGCTCGGGACGTCATCGCGCAGGCGACGGCCCTCGGCAGCCGGGTCCATCTCGTGGGGCATTCCCTCGGCGGCCAGATCGCCCGTGCCGCCGTCCTCCTCGACACCGCGCCCTTCCGGTCCCTGACGCTCGTGGCGTCGGGCCCGGCGCGAATCTCCGACTCCCAGCGGCAACGGGTGAAACTGCTCCGGGCCGCGCTCGCCGTGATGACGATGCCCGAGGTGTGGGACGCGATCCTGGCCCTGGGTCCCCCGGAGGAGGTCGGCGGGCCGGCCCGCGGCATCGGCGGCATGGACCACCTGCGGCGCCGCTGGCTCGGCAACAAGCCCGCCCAACTGACTGCCACCGGAACCCAGTTGTGCACCGAGCCGGACCGGATCGCCGAACTGGCCGCCACCGCGCTGCCGTTCCACGTCCTGTCGGGCGAGCGGGACGACACCTGGCCGGTGGGGCTCCTGGACGAGATGGCCGTACGGCTCCGGGCCCGGCGTACGGTCGTCCCGGGCGCCGAGCACTCCCCCAACGCCGAACGGCCGCTGCCCATGGCCGAGGCGCTGGCCGACTTCTGGGACGCCCGGGCGAACGGCTAGCGCCGGCCGGACGGGTGAAGGCAGACCCTAGTACTGGGTCCGCAGGTGCTCCCAGAACCCGTCGCGCAGGGATCGTCGCAGGTCCGCCTGTCCGCGCAGGGAGTACTGGAGCAGCCCCTCCGCCTCGACGAGCAGGTCCTGGTCGACCGAGCCCGGCAGATAGGGGTGCCCGTGGAGCAGGTCGACCAGCGACTCCCGGCCCCGCGCCGCCAGCCACTTGGCGGCGATCTGGGCGCCCACGAAGCGGACGTTCTCGCGGGTCGGGCGGACCGCCGCCGTGTCGTGCGCGGCGGTCGTGCGGCGGGAGACGTAGGGCTTGATGAAGTCGAGGTCCAGGGTGCGCTGGCTGTCGACCTCCCAGAGCAGCGGCTCGGCCTGGTTGCGCGCCTCGGGCGCCTCGATGCCCCACAGGTGGACCCGGGCCCCGTAGCCCTGGGCCGCCTCCACCGCCGAGACCAGGTCCTCGTCGCCGCCGAGGAGGGCGGCGTCGCTGATGGCGCGGTGCCGGGCGAGTGACTCCAGGTCGCTGCGGATCAGGGAGTCGACGCCCTTCTGCTGGTTGTTGGCGTTGAGGTTGCCGAGCCGCACCTTGACGTCCGGCAGCTCGGCGATGGACTGCTGTTCGGCGGTGTGGATACGGCGCCGGGCGCCGTCGTACCAGTAGACGCGCAGCAGCCGGCTGTCCGCGAAGATCGTCCGGGCGCGGTCGATGAGGGCTTCGATCAGCCCCTCCGCGTCGAGGTCGAAGGCCCGCCGGTCCTCGGTCCCGGCGACGAGCCGGCCCGCCGCGGCGTACAGATAGCCCGCGTCGACGAAGATCGCATGGGTCGAGGGTGTCTTGGCCACCTCGGCGAGCATGCGCTGGAGCAACTCGTTGGTGTGGTCGATGCGGGCGCCGAGCGCCGCGAGGTCGTCGTTCATCGCCTCCATTGTCCCGGCGGTCACGCAGCGGATCCAACCGGTCCCGTTCGGTCCCTCACAGACCGCTTACCGGTCAGTAGTTAGTCGTTCGAAAAATTTCTTTAGCGTAGGGAATGTTCGTAACAAGCATGCCGTTGAATACCTATGGCGGGCGGGACTCCGACGATCCGCGCGCCACCGACCAGTAGTTCTCCTCAGGAGGATGACCAGACGAAGGGAGAAGCCGTATGCGCTTCGAGATCATGCGACTCGACGAGGTCGACGGAACCACCGTGGACACCACCGTCGTGGACGCCGCCTCCGTCAACCGGATCGTGCAACAGGCCGCAGCCATCGGGCAGCGACTGTGGATCCGCCCGGCCGACACCACGGCCTCGTAACACCGACGCGGGTCTCCCGAGACTTCAGGGCCCCCTCCGGCAGCGTGCCGGAGAGGGCCCTGCGTGCTGTCCCGGGGCGTTCAGGAGGACTGGATGACCTGGGTGACGCCGTTGATGATCTGCTGCACGGCGATGGCGGAGAGCATCATGCCCGCGAGCCGGGTCACCAGCACCACACCGCCGTCCTTGATGACCCTGATGATCAGCAGCGAGTACCGCATCACCAGCCAGAGCACGACATGGATGGCGAGGATCGCCGCCCACACCGAGACCTGCATGGCCGCGCTGTCGGCCTTCTGCACGGCCAGGATGACGGACACGATCGCGCCGGGACCGGCCAGCAGCGGCATGCCCAGCGGCACCAGGGCGACGTTGACGTCCTTGGTCTGCTTCGGCTCGTCCGTCTTGCCGGTGAGCAGGTCGAGCGCGATGAGCAGGAGCAGCAGTCCGCCCGCGATCATCAGCGCGGGCACCGACACATGCAGGTAGTCGAGGATCTGGTGGCCGAGCAGCCCGAAGACGGTGATCACACCGCCCGCCACACAGACGGCCTGGAAGGCCATGCGCTTCTGCACCTTGGCCGGGCGGCCCGAGGTCAGCGCGAGGAAGATCGGGGTGATCCCGGGGGGATCCATGATGACGAAGAGGGTCAGGAACAGGGAGCCGAAAACGGCAGCGTCGAACATCGGTGAAGGGGCCTTGCGAAGAGAAGCGGGCGTACGGAGGGGAGCGGAGCGAGGGCTCAGGCTCCGCCGGTCCCCGGCACCGGGAACGCCCCGGTGGCGCGTCGGGTGATCTCGCCGTAGACCTCGGGGTCGGTGGTGTACTCGCCGAGCAGACAGGTCTTGCGGCTGCCGTGGTAGTCGCTGGAGCCGGTCGTCAGCAGGCCGAGGTCGGCGCCGAGGCCGCGCAGCCGCGCCCGGGTCTCCGGGTCGTGGTCCATGTGGTCGACCTCGATGCCGTCGAGACCGGCCTCCGCCAGTTTGGCGATCGCCGACTCCGGCACGGTCCGGCCGCGCTTGACGGCGGCGGGGTGTGCGAACACCGCGACTCCGCCCGCGCCCTTGATCAGCCGGATCGCTTCGAAGGGGTCCGTCTCGTGCTTCTCCACGAAGGCCCGTCCGCCGTCGGCCAGCCAGTCCTCGGTGAAGGCGTCGCCCACGGTCGGCACCACCCCGAGCTCGACCAGCGCGGAGGCCACATGGGGCCGCCCGACGGAACCGTCACCGGCGATCCGCGCCACCTGTTCCCAGGTCACGGGCACGCCCAGCTCGTTCAGCCTGGCGATCATGCCTTGGGCGCGCGGCACCCGGTCGTCCCGGACGAGCTCCCGCTCGGCGAGCAGCTCAGGCTCCTCGGGGTCGAAGAGGTAGGCCAGCATGTGCATGCTGACGCCGTCGAGACGGCAGGACAGCTCGGCGCCGGTCACCAGCGTGAGCCCCTCGGGCAGCGCGGCGACGGCCTCGGCGTGTCCACGGGTGGTGTCGTGGTCGGTGAGTGCCACGACGTCGAGCCCGGCAGCGGCGGCGTTGCGCACCAGCTCGGCGGGAGTGTCCGTACCGTCGGAGGCGGTGGAGTGGGTGTGCAGATCGATGCGCACGCGGACTCCAACGGGTCGGACGGAAACGGGGACACGGCAAGGATAGCGCCTGGACGGACAGGTGCTGTCACACCCGAAACCCGGGTTCGGTTCTTACGAACCGGCTGTGCGACAGCCGTGAGCGAGCCCTACGGCTTGGGCGGGCGCCGCAGGATCGGGGGCCCGCGACTCCGCCGGGCCCCACAGGATCGGGGCCCCACACCGGGGCGGCAACTCCTCGCTACGGTTCCAGCAGCCGGGGCGACAACGCCCCGCACGGCACCAGGTCGACCTCCGCGCCCGCGTCGCGCAGATCCGTCAGCACCAGTTCGTCGTACATCAGGAGTCCGGACTGCTCCGGCCAGACCACGGCCCAGAGCCACAGCCCGCGGGCCTCCCCGGCGAAGACGGCCCGGTCGGCGGGCGCCCCGGTGACATGCCACAGCGGGGTCGGCCGCCCCGCCGCCAGGACCTTGGCCTGGGGCGGCTTCTCGACGTTCATATAGGGCCCGGGGTCGGGTCCGTCGACGCCCGCGTACCGCGCGCCGAGTCCGACGCCGAGCTCCTCGGCCACCAGGATCAGCTCACCCATGCCGCCGAGCGGGCCGGGTCCGGTACAGGCGACGGCCGTGGCCCGCCCGCCGCTGCGGTCGTCCCCCGCGCTCACCACACCCGTGAACAGCCAGCCGACCGGCAGCGGCCATGGCATCCACACCGGGACCTGGGTGCGATGCACGACGACGCTGAGGGCCTCGACGCTGGGCGGGATCACGGGCTGCAGCGGATGCACCGTGCCATGGACATCACACTGCCAGGAATCGGCGAAGAGTCCGGGAGCCCTGACCCGGCCACCACACTTCGGGCAACTGGGTTCGCCCCTCATAGGGCTCCACGGTCCTACCCCATCCGCGTCACGTCAAGGACGATCACCCGTCCGGGCGGAACCGGCCCCCGGCACACGGCCCCGCACACGGCCTCACGCCCGCCCCACCACCAAAATAGATGTATGTTGCATTAATTAGCAGAGCTAACTTACTATATGCAAACACCAACCATCTCGATCCGGGATCGGAGTCACCATGGACCCCTTCGACGCGGGAACCGGCGGTCTGCTGCGACAGCCCAAGGCCGTATGGGCGACGGCCGGCGCCTCGGTCGTCGCCTTCATGGGCATCGGCCTGGTCGACCCGATCCTGCCGTCGATCGCGCAGGGCCTGGACGCCTCGGCGAGCCAGGTCTCCCTGCTCTTCACCTCGTACTTCCTGATCACGGCCGTGGCGATGCTGGTCACCGGCTTCGTCTCCAGCCGGATCGGCGGCCGCCGCACCCTGCTGCTCGGCCTCGCCCTGGTCGTGGTCTTCGCGGGCCTCGCCGGCACCTCGGGCTCGGTCGCCGAACTGGTCGGCTTCCGGGCCGGCTGGGGTCTGGGCAACGCCCTCTTCGTCTCCACCGCCCTGGCCGTCATCGTCGGCGCGGCGGCGGGCGGCAGCGCGGCGGCGATCCTGCTCTACGAGTCCGCCCTGGGGCTGGGCATGGCGTGCGGTCCGCTGCTGGGCGCCGTGCTCGGCGACGCGAACTGGCGCTACCCGTTCTTCGGCACGGCCTTCCTGATGGCCGTCGGCTTCCTCTGCATCACCGCGTTCCTGAAGGAACAGCCGAGGCCGGCGCGGAGGACCGGACTGCTGGACCCCGTCCGCGCGCTCGGCCACGGCGGCCTGGCCTCGGCCGCGGTCTCGTCGTTCTTCTACAACTACACGTTCTTCACGGTGCTGGCCTTCACCCCGTTCGTGCTGGACATGAGCCCTTACCGGTCGGGGGCCGTCTTCTTCGGCTGGGGTGTGCTGCTCGCGGTCTTCTCGGTGCTCGTGGCGCCGCGGCTGCAACGGCGGTTCGGCTCGCTGAGGGTACTCGGCGGCTCACTGGTGCTGCTCGCGGCCGACGTCCTGGTCCTCGGCTACGGCGACCACACCACCGCCGTCGTCTGCACCGTCCTGTCCGGCGCCTTCATCGGTGTGAACAACACCGTCTACACCGAGCTGGCACTCGGCGTGTCGGACGCCCCGCGGCCCGTGGCGAGCGCCGGCTACAACTTCGTGCGCTGGTTCGCCGCCGCGGCCGCGCCCTTCTTCGCGCCGAAGATCGAGGAGTGGACCGACGTCCACGTCCCGTTCGTGGTGGCGGCCCTCTCCGCGCTCCTCGGCGCGGCCGTGGTCGTCGTACGGCGCAGGGCGCTCACCCTGGAGGCGGCGGAGCGACAGCCCCGGCACGCCACCGGGGACGGAATCACCGTGTTCGCCAACTGACCGATTCCGGCTGACGGTTGGTGAGCTTGCTCACGTCAGCGGGACGGTGGCGCGGGACGGATCCCTGAGATCCGTCCCGTTCGCCAGCCAGCGCTCCTGGAGGGCCTGCGCGCCGTGCACCCGCTTCCAGGCGGCCTCGTTCGGTGTCATGGGGAGCACCGGCAGGAAGTGGACGGGGTCCATCGGCTCGTCGAGTTCGAGGTCCTCGACCAGACCGCCGGGTTCGGCGACCAGTACGGAGGTGAACGGGGCGCCCGGCCACAGGGGTTCACCGACGTCGAGCGAGGCGCCGGGTGCCACGATCACGCCCTCGACCTGCGGGGAAGCGCCGAGCACGGCCAGCGGGCGGAGCACCTTGTCGGTCTCGGCCACGCCCGCGCGGACGGACAGGACCAGTTCGGCGCGCGGCCCCTTGACGGGGTCGGCGAGCATCGCGGTGGGGTCCGCCATGGGCTGCGCCGACATGCCGAGGGTGGCGTAGCGGACGATGTCGCCCTCGCGGAAACGCAGTACCTCGACGCGGTCGGTGCCGAGGAAGGTGACCGCGGCGCGGGCGTCCGGTTCGCCCAGCGCGGAACGCAACCGGGCCTCGACCAGAGGAAGAACATCAACCATGCGGCGAGCATAGAACTCGTCAGCACCAGGCAAAGCAACGCCTTGACACTTCAGTCGGCTGATACTCTTGCGCGGTGGTTCGGGGCAGCACGCTTCAGCGTCGCGGTCAAGCCCCGACGCCGACGACACTCCCTTACGAGGGACCGGCCGGAGGAGGTGGGGCTGCAATGGATCGAAGTCGACCGTGCAGTAGCACCCGCTCTTCCCGCCGCTGACGTAGCTGCACTGCTTCTAGCCGGCTGCCACCTCTCGCCTGCCTTTCGCGGAAGAGCCTTCGTTTCGTTTTGCCTGGTCTGTCAGTCAGCAGCAGTAGCTGAAACAGCAGCGAAGAACGCCACCGCAACGGTGCGGTGCTCCCCGCTTTGTGGACGTGCCAAACATCCTTCCCGCCAACTCGTGCGGGAGAAGCCTCAAGGACGTCCCCATTCCGGGTAGTTCCACCCGTCGTAGCGGCCTTTCGCTGCCTGCTCGCGAAGGAGCCTGCCATGTCGATGATCCGTGACCTGCGCGCCGCGGTCCGTCCGTCCCGTCCCACGCTGCGCAAGGCCGTGCGCGTGGACAGCAGCGCCTACGACGCCACCCGTGACCCCGGTACGCCCTCCGCCGTCGTCGACTGCGCCGTCTACCGCGACGGCGCGCGCGTCGAGAGCGGAGAGCAGCTCAGCCCGCACGAGGCGATGCGCCACGTACGGCGGGACGGCGGGTTCGTGTGGATCGGGCTGCACGAGCCCACCGAGGCCGAATTCGCCGGTATCGCAGGCGAGTTCGGACTGCACCCGCTGGCCGTGGAGGACGCCGTCCAGGCCCACCAGCGGCCCAAGCTGGAGCGCTACGACGACTCCCTGTTCACCGTCTTCAAGACCGTGCACTACGTCGAGCACGACGAACTCACCGCCACCAGCGAGGTGGTGGAGACCGGCGAGGTCATGTGCTTCACCGGGCGGGACTTCTTCATCACCGTCCGGCACGGCGGCCAGGGCTCGTTGCGGGCACTGCGGCACCGGCTCCAGGACGACCCGGAGCTGCTCGCCAAGGGGCCCTCGGCGGTGCTGCACGCGATCGCCGACCATGTCGTCGACGGGTACATCGCCGTGGCCGACTCCCTCCAGGACGACATCGACGACGTGGAGACGGACGTCTTCTCGCCCGGCCGCAAGGGCAGCCCGCGCGGCACGGACGCCGGCCGGATCTATCAACTCAAGCGGGAGATCCTGGAGTTCAAGCGTGCGGTGTCGCCGCTGCTGCGGCCGATGCAGCTGCTGAGCGAGCGGCCGATGCGGCTGATCGACCCCGACATCCAGAAGTACTTCCGGGACGTGGCCGACCACCTCGCCCGGGTCCAGGAGCAGGTCGTCGGCTTCGACGAGCTGCTGAACTCCATCCTCCAGGCCAACCTCGCGCAGGCGTCCGTCGCGCAGAACGAGGACATGCGCAAGATCACCTCCTGGGCGGCGATCATCGCCGTGCCGACGATGGTGTGCGGGGTGTACGGGATGAACTTCGACTACATGCCCGAGACGCACTGGAAGTTCGGGTACCCGATGGTGCTCGGCGTCACGGTGATGATCTGCTTCGGCATCCACCGCACGCTCAAGCGCAACGGCTGGCTCTAGGGCGGGTCAGGCGGGGCTGACTAGGCTGGGCCCATGACAAGCGAGCTGCTCGATCAGGCCCTCGTCGAGGAGGCCACCAAGAAGTCCGGGCTGATCTGGGTCGGCGGACCCGGCGTCCCGGCCCGGGCGCTGTGGCACGTGTGGCACGAGGGCGCGGCCTGCGTCGTCGGCGACGGGCCGGGCGAGCAGCCGCTGCCGGGGCTCACCGACGGCGGCGCGGCCGAGGTGACCGTCCGCAGCAAGGACAAGGGCGGCCGGCTGGTGTCCTGGACGGCACGGGCGGTGGAGCTGGCACCGGAGTCGGAGCGGTGGGAGGCGACGGTCGCGGAGCTGAAGGGCAAGCGGCTGAACGCGCCCGACGGCGAGGCGATGCCCGGACGGTGGGCGCGGGAGTGCCGGGTGCTCCGCCTGGAGCCGACCGGCGCGACGGCACCCCTGCCGGACGGGGACCTCGCCACCGCGCCGCTGCCGTCCCCCGCGACCACCCGGCAGCCGATCCCGGCGGGCCTGCCGAAGCTGTTGCTGAAGCGGCGCGGGCGCAAGTAGGGCGGCTACGACGTCGGCAGTTGCTGGCCGTAGTCCACCGTCTCGTCCTTCTTCGGCTCCTCCAGGGCGAAGCCCTTGCCCCAGGAGGAGAAGGTGAGGGTGCCCGCGCCGCCGCCGCGGACCAGGCGCAGCGGGTACGGGGTGCCCTCCAGGGAGACGTCCAGCGTGCCGCCGGAGCCCTGGTCGCCGGAGATGCGGACGGTGCGGACGCCGGACTGCTCGTGCCGCCCGTCGGTCTCCACCTTGCCGTGCAGGGTGAGCAGGCCCTCCAGCAGCACATCCATCTCGGTGAAGCCGATGAACTTCTTGTACGACGGGTCGTTCCGGGGCACCTTGACGTACTTGCCGTCGAGCTTGGCGGCGGCCTCCTCGTCGGCCTTCGCGTCCCCGTCGCTCCAGAAGCCCGCGTCCGCCATCAGGAACAGCTGTTCGTCGACGCGCAGCAGCCGGAAGGTCGCCCCCTCCGCGGTGACCGAGCCCATCGCCCCGTCGGACTTCAGCTTCATGTCGATCCTGTACGTGCGCCCGCTGGTGGCCACGCTCCCGGACAGCTGCACCGCGTCGGCGGACTCCGCGGCCTTCAGCGTCTTCGCCTGGATCTGGGGGGCGGTCAGCTTGCCGACCCCGTTGGTGCCCGCGTCCGGATCCTCACTACTGCATCCCGTCAGCCCCGTCACGGCCAGGGCGCAGCACGCGCTCAGCAACGCGGCCCGGCGGATACGGCCCTGAGGAATCACAGTCACAGGTGGAGCTGCCTTTCTGACGGGTCCTGATCGGCGTACGGCAGCGTACCGGGGTCGGCGCGGCGCGGCGGAGCCAGTCCGTCCGGCCCGCTCACCAGGGCGTGCGGGATCAGGACGGGCTAGCCTGAAGCCGACCTGAGCGGACATGGCGGGCAAGTGCGGCGGAGGAGGTGCGGTCATGGCAGGGGGAACCCCCCGGGTCTTCGTCTCGCACCTCTCCGGGATCGCCGCCTTCGACCCCAACGGCGACCAGGTGGGGCGGGTCCGCGACCTGGTCACCATGCTGCGGGTCGGCCGGCGGCCGCCGCGGCTGCTCGGACTGGTCGTCGAACTGTCCACCCGGCGCCGCATCTTCCTGCCCATGACCCGGGTGACCAGCATCGAGAGCGGCCAGGTCATCACCACCGGGGTGCTCAACGTCCGCCGCTTCGAGCAGCGGCCGACCGAGCGCCTGGTCTTCGGCGAGCTGCTGGACCGGCGGGTCACGCTCGTCGAGACCGGCGAGGAGGTCACGGTCCTCGACCTGTCGGTGCAGCAGCTGCCCGCCCGGCGGGACTGGGAGATCGACCGCATCTTCGTCCGCAAGGGCGGCCGGAGCGGGCCGCTCAGGCGGGCCAAGGGCGAGGCGCTCACCGTCGAGTGGTCCGCGGTGACCGGCTTCTCCCTGGAGGAGCAGGGACAGGGCGCCGAGAGCCTGCTCGCCACCTTCGAGCAGCTGCGCCCCGCCGACCTCGCCAACGTGCTGCACCACCTCTCCGCCAAGCGGCGCGCCGAGGTCGCCGCCGCCCTCGACGACGACCGGCTGGCGGACGTGCTGGAGGAACTGCCGGAGGACGACCAGATCGAGATCCTCGGCAAGCTCAAGGAGGAGCGGGCCGCCGACGTCCTGGAGGCCATGGATCCCGACGACGCGGCCGACCTGCTCTCGGAACTGCCCGAGGAGGACAAGGAACGGCTGCTGAGTCTGATGGAGCCCGAGGACGCGGCCGACATGCGCCGGCTGATGTCGTACGAGGAGCGCACGGCGGGCGGTCTGATGACGACCGAACCGATCGTGCTGCGGCCCGACGCCACCGTCGCCGACGCGCTGGCCCGGGTCCGCAACGCCGACCTCTCCCCCGCGCTCGCCGCCCAGGTCTACGTCTGCCGCCCGCCCGACGAGACGCCCACCGGCAAGTACCTCGGCACGGTCCACTTCCAGCGCCTGCTGCGCGATCCGCCGTACACGCTGGTCAGCGCGCTCCTCGACGACGATCTCCAGGCCCTGGACCCGGACGCGGCGCTGCCGGTCGTCGCCGGGTTCTTCGCCACGTACGACATGGTCGCCGCGCCCGTGGTCGACGAGTCGGGTTCGCTGCTCGGCGCGGTCACCGTGGACGACGTACTGGACCACATGCTGCCCGAGGACTGGCGGGAGACGGAGTTCCACCTCGACGAGGGCGAGGAGGCGGCGGCCCATGGCTCCTGACCGCGAGGGCGGCCGCGAGCGCACGGCGAGCGGGGCGACCGCCGCCGGACGGCCGCGCGTCCGGCTGGACCAGCCGCGGCCGCCGCGCCGCCGGCTCCTGCCGGAATGGGACCCGGAGGCCTTCGGACGGCTCTCGGAGCGGATCGCGCGCTTCCTGGGCACCGGGCGGTTCATCGTCTGGATGACGGTCGCGATCATCGTGTGGGTGCTGTGGAACATCTTCGCCCCGACCGACCTGCGCTTCGACGAGTACCCGTTCATCTTCCTGACCCTGATGCTCTCGCTCCAGGCCTCCTACGCCGCCCCGCTGATCCTGCTCGCGCAGAACCGGCAGGACGACCGCGACCGGGTCAACCTCGAACAGGACCGCAAGCAGAACGAGCGGTCCATCGCGGACACCGAGTACCTGACCCGGGAGATCGCCGCGCTGCGGATCGGCCTCGGCGAGGTGGCCACCCGGGACTGGATCCGCTCCGAACTCCAGGACGTCCTGAAGGAACTGGACGGCCATCGTCCGGACGGACACGCCGTATTCCCGGCAGAACGGTCGCACCGACGTGACACAGACGACCGCTGAGGGGCATCCCGAAGGCCCCCGCGGTCGCCGTACCATCGTCCTTATGGCTACGGAAGACGCGGTGCGCGAGGCACTGTCGACGGTGAACGACCCCGAGATCAACCGCCCCATCACCGAACTCGGGATGGTCAAGTCGGTGGAGATCGGTGCGGACGGAACGGTCGCGGTCACCGTGTACCTGACGGTCTCCGGCTGCCCGATGAGGGACACCATCACCCAGCGCGTCACCGAGGCGGTCTCCCGGGTCGAGGGAGTCACCGGGGTCGACGTCACGCTGGACGTGATGAGCGACGAGCAGCGCAAGGAGCTGGCGACCGCGCTGCGCGGCGGGCAGACCGAGCGCGAGGTGCCCTTCGCCAAGCCCGGCTCGCTGACCCGGGTGTACGCGGTCGCCTCCGGAAAGGGCGGTGTCGGCAAGTCGTCGGTCACCGTGAACCTGGCGGCGGCCATGGCGGCGGACGGGCTGAAGGTCGGTGTCGTGGACGCCGACATCTACGGCCACTCGGTGCCGCGCATGCTGGGCGCCGACGGGCGCCCCACCCAGGTCGAGAACATGATCATGCCGCCGTCCGCGAACGGCGTGAAGGTCATCTCCATCGGCATGTTCACCCCGGGCAACGCGCCCGTGGTGTGGCGCGGTCCGATGCTGCACCGGGCCCTTCAGCAGTTCCTGGCGGACGTGTACTGGGGCGACCTGGACGTCCTGCTGCTGGACCTGCCGCCGGGCACCGGTGACATCGCGATCTCGGTCGCCCAGCTGGTCCCGAACGCCGAGATCCTGGTCGTGACGACCCCGCAGCAGGCGGCGGCCGAGGTGGCGGAGCGGGCCGGTTCCATCGCGGTGCAGACCCACCAGAAGATCGTCGGCGTGGTCGAGAACATGTCCGGCCTGCCGTGCCCGCACTGCGACGAGATGGTCGACGTGTTCGGCACCGGCGGCGGGCAGGTCGTCGCCGACGGCCTGACCCGTACGACGGGCGCCACCGTCCCGGTCCTCGGCTCCATCCCGATCGACGTCCGCCTGCGCGAGGGCGGCGACGAGGGCAGGCCGGTGGTCCTGACCGACCCCGACAGCCCGGCCGGCTCGGCGCTGCGCGCGATCGCCGGAAAGCTCGGAGGGCGCCAGCGCGGCCTCTCGGGGCTGTCGCTGGGGATCACCCCCCGCAACAAGTTCTGAGCCCGTACGGCGGGACATGAGGAAGGGGCGCCGGGTTCGACCCGGCGCCCCTTCCTCGTGCCTCACGCCGACACGGCGGTCGTCACGCGTACTCGCCGATGTCCTTGATCATCGCGAAGCCCAGTCCGTACGCGCTCATGCCGCGCCCGTACGCGCCTACGTGCACGCCCTCCTGCGTGGACCCGGCGAGCACCCAGCCGAACTCGGACTCGCGGTAGTGGAAGGGCGTGGGCACCCCGTCCACCGGCAGGGAGAGCGTCGACCAGTCGGGACCGGAGAGGTCGTCGGCCAGCACCCAGGCCGTCTCGGTCTGCTGGTCCAGCCAGTCGTCCCGCAGCGAGTGGTCCATCTGCCCGGGCCAGGTGAACGTCAGCAGCCCCACCCCGGCCAGCCAGGCCGCCGAGGAGACGGACGTCGCCTCCAGCAGACCCGTGCCGTCGGCGCTCCTGCGGGAGGGGTTCGCGGCGACGGTGACCACGACCGCGAACTTGTCCCGGTCCTCGGTCCCCTCGTGCCGTACGGACGGTTCGTCGCCGTGGCCGATCGACCCGTGCTCGACGGCCCCGTCGGCCGCCGTACCGACCTGCATCAGCCAGCGCGGGCCCGTGAACGCCTCGTCGAGGCCGTACCAGGGGAAGGGCGCCAGCAGGTAGCCGTCGACCGTACGCCGGGCGGAGGGGACCTGTTGTCCGCCCTCCGCAGCCGGCGCCTGCGCGACAGCCCGACTCGTCGTCTCCATGCCCGGACGCCTCCTCGCTCTCGACGGACCGGGGGCGGCCCGCCCCCCTTCGGGCGGCCTCGCTGTATGGCGTTCGGTCCGCACAACAACTCGGCAGCATATCCACACCGGTGGGAGCAGCCGGGAAACCGCCCGGTTCGCGAGGCGTCGGGACGGGGTGTTCAGGCCGTACGGGCCCCTCGGCGGGGTATGAAACGCATCACGTACGCGGCCCGGGCGGGGCGCCCGGGCTCAGGTGGCGTCCGCGTCGTACGGCGTGCGCTCCTCGGGCTTCTTCGTCATGTCGACGCGCTCGCCCGTGGGGGCGGAGGAGGGCGACGGCGACGCCGAGGGCTCGGAATCGCGGCCGTGGACGGCGTCCGCGACCTCCGTCATCTCCTTCTTCAGGTCGAAGCCGTTGCGAAGCTCCTTGATCCCCAGTTCGTCGTTGTCCAGCTGCTTGCGGATGAACGTCTTGGGGTTGAGGTCCTCGAACTCGAAGTCCTTGAACTCCGGGCCGAGTTCCTGCCGGATGTCCTGCTTGGCGCTCTCCGAGAACTCGCGGATCTTGCGAACCGTCCGCATGACGTCCTGGATGACCTTCGGGAGCTTGTCCGGACCGAAGACGAGCACGGCGAGGACGATGAGCGTCACCAGCTCGAGCGGTCCTATGTCATTGAACACCTGAAGCTCCTTGCGAGTCCTCGGTCCTCGGCCCTCGGTGGCCTGTCGGGTCTTCCGTGGTCCGGGCCGGGTCCACGGTACCCGGGGTTCCCCCGCGACCGGTACCGTCCCAGGGCCTCCGAGTGGGTGCGGGCGGGTGCTTTTCCGCGTCGTTCGCCTGGCGGGGCCCGAACCGACGGGGTCGGCGGGCCCCTGCTGTGGGGTTTCTGTGAGTCGTGTCAGCCGCTCTTCGCCGTGCCGAGGGTCAGCGAGAGCCGGATCTCCTCGCCGTCCCGCCGGAGCGTCAGCTCCAGCCGGTCCCCGGGCCGGTGGGCGCGGGTCTTGACGATCAGCTCCTCGCCGGAGTGCACGCGCTGGCCGTCGATCTCGGTGATGACGTCGCCGGGCTCGATGCCCGCCTTGTCGCCGGGACCGCCGACGGTGACCGCCGCGCCCCCGTCACTGCCCTTGGTGCCGACGCGCGCGCCGTCGCCCGAGTAGTCCATGTCGAGGGTGACGCCGATGACCGGGTGGGTCGCCCGGCCGGTGTTGATCAGCTCCTCGGCGACCCGCTTGCCCTGGTTGATCGGGATGGCGAACCCGAGCCCTATGGACCCCGCCTGCCCGCCGTCGAGCTCCGAGCCGCTGTCCGCCGAGCGGATCGCGGAGTTGATGCCGACCACCCGGGCCCTGGCGTCCAGCAGCGGGCCGCCGGAGTTGCCGGGGTTGATCGGGGCGTCGGTCTGCAGGGCGTCGACGTAGGACACGTCGCTGGCGTCGCCGCCCTCGCCGCCGGCCGTGATGGGCCGCTCCTTGGCGCTGATGATGCCGGAGGTGACGGTGCCCGCCAGGTCGAAGGGGGCGCCGATGGCGACGACGGGGTCGCCGACCTGGACGTTGTCGGAGTTGCCGAGGGTCAGCGGGGTCAGCCCGTTGACGCCCTTCACCTTGACCACGGCGAGGTCGTAGCCGCTGTCCCGGCCGACCACGGTGGCCTTGGCGGTGTCGCCGCTGTGGAAGGTCACGGAGATCTCGCCGTCGGATCCGGCGGGCTCCACGACGTGGTTGTTGGTGAGGATGTGGCCGCGGTCGTCGAGCACGAAGCCGGTGCCGGTGCCCTGTTCCTCGGAACCGGAGACATGCAGCGTCACCACGCTGGGCAGCGCCCGCGCCGCGATCCCCGCCACGCTGTCCGGCGCCCGCCCGGTGGGCTCGGCGCCGGCCTGCGGCAGTGTGACCTGCTCCAGGCCGCCGTTGCGCTCCAGATACGTCCCTACGACGCCTCCGATGCCTCCGGAGACCAGGGCCAGCAGCAGGGCCAGGGTCAGCAGCCGGCGCCGGCCCTTGCGGCGCCGCTGCGCCTTGGTGGCCACCGCGACGCCGGTCTGCTGGAGCGACTCGCCCACGGGGTTGGGGGCCCAGGGGTCGTAGTGCTGCCAGGGGTTGGAGGCGGAGGGCTGAAGGGGTGCGGGGGCTGCGGGTGCGGGGGCCCCCGCCGGTGCGGGCGCCCCGGCCGGTGCCGGTGCCGGGAAGGGGTTGCCGGGTGGCGGGGTGCCGTGGGCCGGAGCGGGCGGCGGGCTGCCGTGGGCGGCCGCCTGGCCGGGGTGGGCGGGCGTGAGGGGCCGGCCCGGTACGGGCGCCGGTGCCTGGCCCGGTACGGGCGCCGGGGTCGCCGGCGGCACGGTGGTGCCGTGGGCCGGGGTCGCCGCCGGGTGCTGTACCGGAGGGGCGGGTGCCCAGGGGCCGGGCTCGCCGTAGGGCGGGGTGCTGTAGGGGTCGGGGTCGTGCAGGGGCCGGGGGCGCTCCTCGGCGGGCGCGTGCGCCGTAGGCGCCTCGGACGGGTCCGGCACCACCGCGGAGCCGTCCGTCGCGGCAGCCGTCGGCTCCCCGGAACCCTCGACGCGCCCCGCGGATCCGGCCGTCTCCGGGGCGGCGAAGCCGTCGACCGGTATCGCGCCCCCGCTGTCGGAACCGGCCGAAGACGCCCGCTCGGCCTCGGCGGACGTCTCGGTCACCGCCGACGGCTCCTCGGGCACCGCCGGCTCAGGTCGCCGAAGTTCGTAGTCGCCCTCGGTGGAGGTGGAGGCAGCGGCCGTGGGCCGCTCCAGTTCGAAGTCGCCGTCGGCGTTCGCGACCGGGGTCGGAGCGGGCGGCGTTCCGGTCGCGCCGTCCGCCTGGCTCGAAGGCCCCTGGAGCCGAGGACGGCTCCACCATTTCGCCTTCGCGGGCTTCCCCTCGTCCATGCTCTCCCCACAGCCGGCCGCGGCACGGCACGTCGGCGGTGGCCGCGGCTCATCGAACTCCGCCTCCGCGCCCGGCGACTGCCGTGGGCGCGGCCCACCCTGGATTCAATCAGGTTCGCGGGCCGCCGCGCAGAGGCCGGGTCAGCGGCTGGTGCCGGATGAGGAGGCGGACGGGGAGACGGTCGTGGTGGGGACGGGCGCGGCGAGCAGACCCGGGGTCACGACCTCCGGAGCGGTGTGCCAGGTGGTCAGGGTGAGCGGTGGGGCGGTGCTGAGCGGGCGTATCAGCGGGGACGTGGTGGACGCGACCGGGGTGACCGAGGAGCCCGTGCCGGTGCCCGAGGCGGGCACGCCCGGCAGCAGCGGTGCGGACACCGAGGTCGGGGCGGCCTGGGAGTCACCGAGGGCCCGCTGGCCCTGGCCGTGGACCAGCAGTGGCCCGACGCCCCGGCGGCGCTGTCCGTCGGGGTTGGTGGCGGCGCCGCTGCCCTGGCTGCGGGCCGGGGTGACATTGCTGCCGGACCCCGAGCCGCGGGTGTCCGTCTCGGTCACCGCGCCGGTGGTGACACCGCCGAGTGCTATCGCCGCGAGGGAGACCGCTCCGGCGGCGGCGAAGGCGAACCGCAGCCCCCGGGAGGACGGCCGGTCGGTGTCGGGGCGCCCGACGGGGTGCACCCGGAAGCCGCCGGCCGGGGTGCCGGTGAGCGCGGAGGTGTGCGGGCGGGCGGGGACGTAGCCGAACTCGAAGCGTTCGCCCCGGCGCATGCCGAAGGCGCCGCCGGCGGGCTGGTCGGAGAGTCCGCCGAAGGTGCCGCCGAGCGGGGAGCCGCCGCTGCCCGGGTCGCCGCCCGGCAGGCCCTGGAGGCGGGCCAGGAAGCTCTCCGAGGGGGACGGCGGGGCCGCCTCCGCGAACACGTTCTTCAGTCGGCGCTGGGCGTCGGCCTCCGCCTTGCACTTGGCGCAGGTGGCCAGGTGGGCGAGGACCCGCTCGCGCGTGTCATGACCGAGTTCTCCGTCCACCAGGGCGGAGAGACGGTCCCCAAGGTGCTGCTCGGCGAGACGGCGCTCGCCCGGTTCGGGTCGGGTTCCAGTCACGCGGTCGCACCTCCTCCCCCCAGCGCGGGCACCGACGGCACGAAGGACCGGCGCTCGGCCCGGGCCTGCGGGGACCGGTGCGCCAGGGCCTTGCGCAGCTGTGAGCGGCCGCGGTGGATGCGGGAGCGCACGGTGCCGAGCTTGACGCCGAGGGTCGCGGCGATCTCCTCGTAGGAGAGCCCCTCGATGTCGCACAGGACGACGGCGGCGCGGAACTCGGGCGCGAGGGTGTCGAGGGCCTGCTGGACGTCGGCGTCGAAGTGCGCGTCGTTGAAGACCTGCTGCGGGGACGGCTCACGACTGGGCAGGCGCTCGGCCGCGTCCTCGCCGAGGGCGTCGAAGCGGATGCGCTGCTTGCGCCGGACCATGTCCAGGAAGAGGTTGGTGGTGATGCGGTGCAGCCAGCCCTCGAAGGTGCCCGGCGTGTACGTGGACAGCGAGCGGAAGACGCGGACGAAGACCTCCTGGGTGAGGTCCTCGGCGTCGTGCTGGTTGCCGGTGAGGCGGTACGCGAGGCGGTAGACGCGGCCGCTGTGCGTGCTGACGATCTCCTCCCACGTGGGCGGAGTCCACGCCTGCCCGTCCGCGTCGGTGGAGAAGGTCGCGGTCTGGGCGTAGTCGTCGGCGTGGTCAGCAGCGGTGTCGTTCACGGATTTCGGCCTCCCCGCCGATCCGAGAAAGCGCCGGAGCACTCCTCCCCGATCCGCAGGCGCGGCCGCACCTCCCCTGTCGGCTCTGGTGGTGTCCAGCGGAGCCCCTACCATAGCCACCTCGCCCGTTAGCTCCGGATAAGCGGTTTTACGAGAATTTGATCTGGGCTGATACGGCTCATGCGACTGCGTCAGCATGTGCTCGCCCCCCCGGCCCGCCGTCGTGATCCAACCGTGTCCCCCCTGTCGTCTCCCACCCCTCTAAACGCCCGGTCCCATCAGCAGGTTCCCAGCGGCAGCGGATACAGTCACGCCCAGGCAACCACGGGGACAGGAGAGGGTCATTACCGCCAACCGGCAGACGAGCTGGGCGTTCGCCGACGCCTATGTCGCCGAGGACGAGGCGCTGCGCTGGGCCCGTGACCGGGCCCGCGAGGCAGGGCTGCGCTCGGTGTCGCCCGGCACGGGCGCTGCGCTGCGGTTGCTCGCCGCCACCGTGGACGCGAAAGCGGTCGCGGAGATCGGCACCGGGACCGGCGTCTCCGGGATCCATCTGCTGCACGGCATGCGCCCGGACGGCGTCCTGACCACCGTCGACCCCGAGCCGGAGCACCAGCAGTTCGCCCGGCACGCCTTCCGGGCCTCCGGTTTCGCCAGCAACCGGGCCCGCTTCATTCCGGGCCGCGCGCTGGACGTACTGCCCCGGCTCGCGGACGCCGGCTACGACCTCGTCTTCTGCGACGGCGACCGGCTGGAGTTCCTCGACTACCTCGCTGAATCGTTGCGCCTGCTGCGTCCGGGTGGCCTGGTGGTCTTCGAGGGCGTCTTCGCGCACGGCCGTACGGTCGACTCGGGGCCGCAGCCGACGGAGGTCGTGCGGCTGCGGGAGCTGCTGCGCGCGGTGCGGGAGAGCCAGGACCTGGTGCCCTCGCTGCTGCCGGTGGGCGACGGGCTGCTCTGCGCCGTCAAGCGCTGACGGACCCCTGCCGAACGGGCGGCCGCCCCGTCAGCTGCCGTACGGGCGGCCCGGGAAGACAAGGTGCGGCCGGTCCCGGAAAAGCAGCGACCCCGGCACCTCACCGGGGGCCGGGGCAGCTGAAAGGGTACGGTCGCTTCCGCGTCAGCCGACGACCTTCTTGAGGGCGTCGCCGAGCGCGTCGGCCTCGTCAGGGGTCAGCTCGACGACGAGCCGACCGCCGCCTTCGAGCGGAACGCGCATGACGATGCCCCGCCCCTCCTTGGTCACCTCGAGCGGGCCATCGCCCGTCCGCGGCTTCATGGCCGCCATGCTCGTTCCCCTTCCTGAAACCAGCTCATCGTCAAAGCCGACGGCCCCATGGAGGGCATGCGCGGTCCCCGAAGGACACGCGACACCGGCATCGAACACATTGCTTCCCAGCCATTATCCCGCATCCCAGGACCCGATGACCAACATCGGTAGGCATCGCTTGGGCAACGCGCGCGAGCAAAACCACTCAATTCGGCGATGTGACTGCGATACTGCGCCGCCGCACGCGGATCCGCCGAACGGAAACGGCTCCGATTTCTTTGACGCAGGTCACACCTGCGCGCTCGGCGATCTCCGCCATGCTGTCCTGAGACATCAGCCGCGACTCCGGAGGGGACACACACCATGGCCGACACCGTGCTCTACGAGGTGAGCGACGGGCTCGCGACGATCACGCTGAACCGCCCCGAGGCGATGAACGCGCTGAACATCGAGACCAAGGTCGCCCTGCGGGAGGCCGTGACCTCGGCGGGTGCGGACTCCTCGGTGCGGGCCGTGCTGCTGACCGCCGCCGGTGACCGGGCGTTCTGCGTGGGCCAGGACCTCAAGGAGCACATCGGACTGCTGGCCGAGGGGTCCGGTCAGGTGATGAGCACGGTGCGCGAGCACTACAACCCGATCGCCCGGGCGCTCACGGAGATGGCCAAGCCGGTGGTCGCCGGGGTGAACGGCGTCGCCGCGGGGGCCGGTTTCGGCTTCGCGCTCGCCGCGGACTACCGGGTGGTGGCCGACACCGCCGCCTTCAACACCTCGTTCGCGGGGGTGGCGCTGACCGCCGACTCCGGGATCTCCTGGACCCTGCCGCGCGTGGTGGGCCCCGGGCGCGCCGCCGACCTGCTGCTCTTCCCGCGCAGCATCAAGGCGCAGGAGGCCTACGAGCTGGGGATCGCGAGCCGGGTGGTGCCCGCCGCGTCGCTGCGCGAGGAGGCCGAGCGGGTGGCCCGCGCGCTGGCCGAGGGGCCGACGGTGGCCTTCGCGGCGATCAAGGAGGCGGTCGCCTTCGGGTCCTCCCACTCGCTCGCGGAGACCCTGGAGAAGGAGGACGAGCTGCAGACCCTCGCGGGGGCCTCGGAGGACCACGCGATCGCGGTGCGCGCCTTCGTCGCCAAGGAGAAGCCGAAGTACCTGGGCCGCTAGGACGTCTCCGGCCTCGGGCCTACGGCCGGTTCCTGGCGGCGCAGTCCGTGAGGTGGTCGTCGACCAGGCCGCACGCCTGCATCAGGGCGTAGGCGGTCGTGGGCCCGACGAATCTCAGGCCCCGCGCCTTGAGGGCCTTGGACAGCGCCGTGGAGCCCGGGGTGATCGCGGGGACGTCCGCGAGGGTCCTGGGGACCGGGCCGGGTTCCGGGGCGTGGGACCAGATCAGCTCGTCCAGGTCGCCGGCCGCCCAGCCGGCCAGCACGCGCGCGTTGGCGAGCGTGGCGTCGATCTTGGCCCGGTTGCGGATGATGCCCTCGTCGGCGAGGAGGCGGTCGCGGTCCTCGTCGGTGAAGGCGGCGACCTTCTCGATCCGGAACCCGGCGAACGCCGCGCGGAAGCCGGGGCGGCGGCGCAGGATGGTGATCCAGGAGAGCCCGGACTGGAAGGCCTCCAGGGACAGCCGCTCGAAGAGGGCGTCGTCCCCGTGAACCGGGCGCCCCCACTCCTCGTCGTGGTAGGTGACGTAGTCCGGCGTGGACAGCGCCCAGGGGCAGCGCCGTACGCCGTCCGGGCCGGCCTGGGCGGAGCCGTCGGTCACCGGTCCTCCTGCTCGGGCTTGTCCAGGGCGACGGGGGACCCGGCGCGCGCGCCGGCCAGGGCGGACTCCAGGTCGGCGATGCGGGCGTCCCGCTCGGCGAGTTCGGCGCCGAGGCGGCTGAGCGCGTCGTCGACGTCCGACATGCGGTAGCCGCGGGCGGCGAGGGGGAAGCGGAGGCTGTCGATGTCCTCGCGGTCCACCGGACGGTCGAGCGGGAGCGGGTCGTGGAGGCGCTCGGGCATGACCTCCGGCAGCGGGCCGCCGCCCTCGCCGCCGCCCACCACCGCGAGGGTCACCGAGGCGACCACGACGGCGAGCGCGACGACCAGGAACAAGAACATAACCATCGCTGAGGTCCCCACGGTCGGTGCAAGTGTGCGGTCGAGTGTGTCAGGGTCCGATCGTGCCATGCGAGTCCGGCGGTTAGGGTCGCAGGCGGCCGATGATCAGTACGTACGGGAGAGGTTCACAGGGGATGCTCAGGCTGGGCAGGCGTGAGTTCGACACGCACGAGCCGGTGATCATGGCGATCGTGAACCGGACCCCGGACTCCTTCTACGACCAGGGGGCGACGTTCCACGACGAACCCGCCCTCGCGCGCGTGGAGCGGGCCGTGGCGGAGGGCGCCGCCATCATCGACATCGGGGGCGTGAAGGCGGGCCCCGGGGAAGAGGTGTCGGCGGCCGAGGAGGCGCGGCGCACGGTGGGTTTCGTGGCCGAGGTGCGGCGGCGGTTCCCGGACGTCGTGATCAGCGTGGACACCTGGCGGGCCGAGGTCGGCGAGGCGGTCTGCGAGGCCGGCGCGGATGTCCTCAACGACGCCTGGGGCGGGGTCGACCCGCGGCTGGCGGAGGTGGCCGCCCGGTACCGGGTGGGGCTGGTGTGCACGCACGCCGGGGGCGCGGAGCCCCGTACACGGCCGCACCGGGTGACGTACGACGACGTCATGGCGGACATCCTGCGGGTGACCGTGGGGCTGGCCGAGCGGGCCGTGGCGCTGGGGGTGCCCCGGGAGTCGGTGATGATCGATCCCGGTCATGACTTCGGGAAGAACACCCGGCACAGTCTGGAGGCGACCCGGCGGCTTCAGGAGATGGTGGCGACCGGCTGGCCGGTGCTGGTGTCGCTGTCCAACAAGGACTTCGTCGGCGAGACGCTGGACCGGCCGGTGAAGGAGCGTGTCGTGGGCACGCTGGCCACGACGGCCGTCTCGGCGTGGCTGGGCGCGCAGGTGTACCGGGTGCACGAGGTCGCCGAGACCCGCCAGGTGGTGGACATGGTGGCGTCGATCGCGGGCCACCGCCCGCCGGCCGTGGCGCGGCGCGGGCTGGCCTGAAGCCTGTCGGAAAAGGTGGTGGACGCGGGGCGGGCCGCCCCGCGTCCGGGCCGGTGCGTCAGCGGCCCGCCTCCTTGGAGACCAGGGCCACCGCCTCGTCGACGTCGTCCGTGACGTGGAAGAGCAGCAGGTCCTTCTCGGAGGCCTTGCCCTGGGCCACCAGGGTGTTGCGCAGCCAGTCGATCAGGCCGCCCCAGTACTCCGTGCCGAACAGCACGATGGGGAAGCGGGTGACCTTCTGGGTCTGGACCAGGGTGAGGGCCTCGAAGAGTTCGTCGAGGGTGCCCAGGCCGCCGGGCAGGACCACGAAGCCCTGGGCGTACTTGACGAACATCATCTTCCGGACGAAGAAGTACCGGAAGTTCAGGCCGATGTCGACGTAGGGGTTGAGCCCCTGCTCGAAGGGGAGCTCGATACCGAGGCCGACCGAGATGCCCTTCGCCTCGCAGGCGCCCTTGTTGGCCGCCTCCATGGCTCCGGGACCGCCGCCGGTGATGACGGCGAAGCCCGCCTCCACCAGGCCCCGCCCCAGCCGCACCCCGGCCTCGTACTCCGGGGAGTTGGCCGGGGTACGGGCCGAGCCGAAGACGCTGATCGCGGGCGGGAGCTCGGCGAGGGTGCCGAAGCCCTCGATGAACTCCGACTGGATGCGCAGGACGCGCCAGGGGTCGGTGTGGACCCAGTCCGAGGGGCCTCCGGCGTCCAGCAGGCGCTGGTCCGTCGTACTCGCCGTGACCTGGTCCCGCCGTCGGAGTACGGGTCCCAGGCGCTGCTCCTCCGGTGGCTGCTTCCTGCCCTCGGGGTTCCCGGTAGCCATGTGCGCTCCCTCCGCTTGCGGTTGTTCCACCTCAGCGTAGATCTACGCGGGTTACGGAAGGGGGACATCGGCATGTCCGGCGTCCCCGCATTCCGTGGGTGCTCAGGCGGTCAGCCACGCACGCAGGCGTTCCTCGCCCGCGAGGATCTTCGCCGTGTCGACCCGCTCGTCCCGCTTGTGCGCCAGGTGCGGGTTGCCGGGGCCGTAGTTGACGGCCGGGACGCCGAGTGCGGAGAAGCGGGAGACGTCCGTCCAGCCGTACTTGGGCATCGGGGTGCCGCCGACCGCGTCGATGAAGGCCGCGGCCGCCGGGTGGCTCAGGCCCGGCAGGGCGCCGGGGCTGTGGTCGTCCACCACGAACTCCGCCACGCCGCAGTCCGCGAACACCTCGTGGACGTGGGCGAGCGCCTCCTCCTCGGTGCGGTCGGGGGCGTAGCGGAAGTTGACGGTCACCACGCACTCGTCGGGGATGACGTTGCCGGCCACGCCGCCCGAGATGCCGACCGCGTTCAGGCCCTCCCGGTACTCCAGGCCGTCGATGACCGGCCACCGCGGTTCGTAGGCGGCCAGGCGGGCCAGAATGGGGGCGGCGGCGTGGATCGCGTTGGAGCCCATCCAGCCGCGCGCCGAGTGGGCCCGCTCGCCCTCGGTCCTCAGCAGTACGCGCAGGGTGCCCTGGCAGCCGCCCTCGACCTGGCCGTCGGAGGGCTCCAGCAGGACCGCGAAGTCGCCCGCGAGCCAGTCGGGGTGCGCCTCGGCCACATGCCGCAGACCGTTGAGGTGTGCGGCGACCTCCTCGTTGTCGTAGAAGACGAAGGTGAGGTCGCGGTTGGGGGCGGGGACGGTCGCGGCGATGCGCAGCTGTACCGCCACTCCGGACTTCATGTCGCAGGTGCCGCAGCCCCACAGGACGCCGTCGTCGTCGAGCCGGGAGGGGACGTTGTCCGCGATCGGCACGGTGTCGATGTGGCCGGCCAGGATCACGCGCTCGGCGCGGCCGAGGCCGGTGCGGGCCACGACGTTGTTGCCGTACCGGTCGACTCTCAGGTGCGGCAGGGCGCGCAGGGCGGACTCGATCGCGTCGGCGAGCGGCTTCTCCGTTCCGCTCTCGGACGGGAAGTCGACGAGTGCCGCGGTCAGGCGGGCTGCGTCCAGCGTGAGGTCAAGCGGGGTGTCTGGCATGGGCTCGACCCTAGCCCCCTGGGCGTTCGCACAGTTTTCGCACCAGCCTCGGCCGCGGCTCTACTCTCCAGTACCTTGTACGCGTGCCAGAGCCGTCCACCACTCCCAGACGCCGTGGCCGCCTCTTCCGTTTCGGGGCGGCCTTCGTGGTCCTGCTCGCCGTCGCGGGCTATCTCGTCGTGCAGTACGTCACCGGGGGCGCGGGGGCGCCCGGCTGCAAGGTCGTCTCGGCCGACGACGACGGCAGGAGCTACGAGTTCACGCCCGAGCAGGCGGTGAACGCGGCGACGATCACCGCGGTCGGCACCGGACGCGAACTGCCCGAGCGGGCGGTGACCATAGCGCTGGCGACCGCGCTGCAGGAGTCGGCGCTGCGCAACATCGAGCACGGGGACCGGGATTCGCTGGGCCTGTTCCAGCAGCGGCCCTCGATGGGCTGGGGCACCGAGCGGGAGATCATGGACCCGGCCTACGCGGCGGGGGCCTTCTACGACCACCTGGTCAAGGTGCCCGACTACACCGGGCTGCCGCTCACCGTGGCCGCGCAGAAGGTGCAGCGCAGCGGCTTCCCCGACGCGTACGCCAAGCACGAGCCGGACGCGGCGCTGCTGGCCGCCGCCCTGACCGGCCGCTCGGCGGCGACGCTTACCTGCGAGGGCCGCCCGGGCACGGTCCCGGTGACCGGGACGGCGCCGGTGCGGGACGCGCTGGCGCGGGACTTCGGGCGGGACGTGCTGGAGCCGGCCGCCGCGGTCGTCGACGAGGAGTCCGGGTCCACCGCCTCCCCCGGTAACGGCGCCGACGGCGACGGGCGCACGCTCACCCTGCCGGTGACCGAGGGGTCCGAGAAAACGGACGCGGCGGGGCGCGGCTGGCAGCTCGCGCACTGGGCCGTCGCCAACGCATCGGCGCTGCGCATCGAGCGGGTCTCGTACGCCGGGCTGGAGTGGAAGGCCGGGAACACCGGCAGCCGGTGGCGGGCGCCGGAGACCGGGGGCGCCGCGGGGGCCGAGAAGGGCGCCGGGCCGGTCCGGATCGTGACCGCGCACTAGTGCGGGCGGTCCCCCGCCCGGGTTGGCGGGGGCGGCGGCGCCCGACACGCCGTGAGCCGTGTACCAAGGGGGGCGCCGATGGTCGTCGAGCCCTTGGGAACCAAGGGCTGTAAGGATTCCGCGCCCTCTTCCGACGGGGCCTCTTTGCCCGTTTTTATCCACAGCAGATAATGCGACGCATTACCAACTCTTTACGTTACTCCGCCGCAACCTTCGCCGAGCTGGAGCGGTAGTCACTGCGTCCGAGGCCAAAGATCGACTCCGGCCGCGGACGGAACGGATCTCACCGGACAGACCTGTCGAAGGAGCAACATGACCCTCCCCCTGACCCGCCGTATCGCCCGTGCCGCGCTGCTCGTCGCTGCGGGAGCGGCCGCCGGGGTAGGTGCGGCCGGCTCCGCGAGCGCGGCCCCGGCACTGCCGGCCACCCCCGGCCTCGGCGGTCTGACCGCCCTGGACGGGGCGAACATGGGCAACACCGTCGACGGCGCGGCGCGGAACGTCACCGGGCTGGCCGGCGAGGCCGGCGGCAAGGCGGTCGGCACGTCGGTGCCGGCCGCGGGCAAGACCAGCGGCAAGGCGGTCAAGAAGGCCACGCCGGCCGCGCAGAAGACCGCGGGTGAGGCGGCCGGGGCCGCCGGGGACATCCTGGGCGACACCGCGTCCACCGCGACCAAGGGCGGGCTGCCCACGGAGTCCCTCACCCAGGGCGGCCTGCCCTCGGCGGACTCCCTCCCGGTCCAGAGCCTGCCGCTGGGCGGCTGACCGCTCGCACCGCGTACGGCGAAGGGGCCCGGGGGCGTACCCCGGGCCCCTTCGGCGTGCCGGGGTGTCAGGACAGCCGCTGCACGGCCTCGCGGACCCGCTCGTCCGTGGCGGTGAAGGCCACGCGGACATGGTTCGCGCCCGCCTCGCCGTAGAAGTCGCCGGGGGCCACCAGGATGCCGAGCCCGGCCAGGTGCGCCACCGTCTCCCAGCAGGACTCGCCGCGGGTGGCCCAGAGGTAGAGGCTGGCCTCGCTGTGCTCGATGCGGAAGCCGTGGCCGGTCAGGGCGGCCCGCAGGGCGTCACGCCGGGCCGCGTAGCGCTCGCGCTGGACCCTGACGTGCTCGTCGTCGCCGAGGGCCGCGACGACGGCGGCCTGGGTCGGCGCCGAGGTCATCATGCCGCCGTGCTTGCGGATCTCCAGCAGCGGGGCGAGGACGTCCGGGTCGCCGGCCAGGAAGGCCGCGCGGTAGCCGGCCAGGTTGGAGCGCTTGGAGAGCGAGTGGACGGCCACGATGCCCTCGTAGGAGCCGCCGTTGACGTCCGGGTGCAGCACCGAGACCGGGTCGGCCTCCCAGCCCAGCTCCAGATAGCACTCGTCGGAGAAGACCAGGACGCCGTGGGACCGGGCCCAGGCGACGATCCTCGTCAGCTCCTCCTGGGACAGCACCCGGCCCGTGGGGTTCGACGGGGAGTTCAGCCAGAGGAGCTTCAGGCCCTCGGGGTCCAGGTCGGTGGGGTCGTCGTAGACCTCGTACCCGGCGCGGGCCAGCCGGGCGCCGACCTCGTAGGTCGGGTAGGCCAGGCGCGGGTACGCCACCCGGTCGCCGGGGCCGAGGCCCAGCTGGGTGGGGAGCCAGGCGACGAGTTCCTTGGAGCCGACGATCGGCAGGACGTGCCGGTGCGTCACCCCGCGGGCGCCGAGGCGGCGCTCCACCCAGCCGGTGAGCGCGTCCCGCAGCTCCGGGGTGCCCCACACCGTCGGATAGCCCGGCGAGTCGGCCGCCGCGATCAGCGCCTTCTGGATCGGCTCGGGCACCGGGTCGACCGGTGTGCCGACCGACAGGTCGACGATGCCGCCCGGATGGGCCGAGGCCGTCGCCTTGTAGGGCGTCAGCTTGTCCCAGGGGAAGGCGGGGAGACGGTCGGTGACTGCGGACACGGGGATCTGGCTCACTTTCTCGTCCGTACGGCGAACGCCCCGGTCCCGCGGGCGATCGAGGGCGATCAGGCCGTACGGGACCGAGGCGGCGCGGTGATGCGGGCCGCGCTCAGCCGTTCTGCGGCGGCAGCGCGGCGACGAAGGGGTGGTCCCGCTCGATCAGGCCGAGCTTGCTGGCGCCGCCGGGAGAGCCGAGCTCGTCGAAGAACTCGACGTTCGCCTTGTAGTAGTCCTTCCACTCCTCCGGAGTGTCGTCCTCGTAGAAGATCGCCTCGACCGGGCAGACCGGCTCACAGGCACCACAGTCGACGCATTCGTCCGGGTGGATGTACAAGGACCGGGAGCCCTCGTAGATGCAGTCGACCGGGCACTCCTCGATGCACGCCTTGTCCTTGACGTCGACACAAGGCTGCGCGATGACGTAGGTCACGCTGTCGTTCCTCCTCGATAGGGCGCTGGCGGGCCTCCACAGGCTCCGCCGCCTGGCGCGCGGGAGCGCGGCGTCGTCGATGCCCGCCCCTAGTATCTCCGTTCTTGGGCATGATCCGAACAGGAGGGGTGAACTGACCTGTGGAAATCTCTGCGACGGGGCGCCTTGAGGTCCGTATCACCGCTGCTGACGTGGGCAAACGGGTCTCGGTGCGACGTCTGGACGATCCGGCGCGCGGGGGTGAGAAGTTCACCGACACGGTGGGTGTTCTCGCATCATGGGACGACGGTGTGCTGCTGATCACACGGAAGAGCGGCGAGACCGTCCGTATCGCGGAATCGTCGCTGGTCGCGGGCAAGGTCGTGCCGAGCGCCCCGGCCCGGCGCCGGGGGCCCGCCGCCTCCTACGCGGAGCTCGCGCGCGTCTCCGCGCGCGCCTGGCCGCCGGTCGAGAGCGAGCGGCTCGGCGACTGGGAGCTGCGGGCCGCCGCCGGCTTCACCCGGCGGGCCAACTCCGTGCTCCCGCTGGGCGACCCCGGCCTGCCGCTCGACGAGGCCCTGTCCGCCGTGCGCCGCTGGTACGGCGAGCGCGGTCTGCCCGCCTATGTGCAGACCGCGACCGGCGCCGAGGGCACGCAGGAGCTGCTCTGCGCGGAGCTGGAGCGGCGGGGCTGGGCGCGTGAGGTCTCCGCGGAGCTGTGGACCGGGGCGCTGGCGCCGCTCGCGGACCGGGAGGAGCCGGCCGGGGTGCTGCTGTCCCGGACGGCGGACGAGGCGTGGCTGGGCCGCTACCGGCGCAAGGGGCTGAGCGAGGCGGCCCTGGCGGTGCTGGGCGGCGGGCCCTCGGTGTGGTTCGCGACGGTGCCGGGCGCGGACGGCGCGCCCGCCGCGATCGGGCGGTGCGTGGTCGACGGCCGGTGGGCGGGGTTCGCCGCGGTCGAGGTCGATCCGGCGATGCGGCGGCGGGGGCTGGCCTCCGCCGTGATGGCCGCGCTGGCCGGGCGGGCTCTCGAGGAGGGGGCGTCGGCGGGCTGGCTGCAGGTGGAGAGCGACAACGCGGGGGCGCGGGCGCTGTACGCCGGGAGCGGCTTCTCGGCGCACCACGCCTACCACCACTACCGCGAGCCGGGGAACTCCGGCTCGGACCGGTAACCGATCGCCGTGAGAGGGCACGAGCCTGCTATGCGTTCCCCCAACCCCCCATCACCCGAACGTTCGCTCGAACTGCGTCGCCGGTTCGCCGAGGAGGCCCGCTGCGAGCGGCCCGATCTGTCGGCGCTGTGCCTGCTGGTGGGTGCCGTGGCGGACGGCGCCCTGGACGAGGCGGGCATCGACGGCGCGCAGATGGAGCTGGACCGGCTGGCGGGCCTGCTGCCGTACCGGCCCGGTGGTCCGCGCGCCTGGGCCGCCGCGCTGCGGGAGCTCCTCGGCGAACGGCTCGGCTTCCACGGCGCGCCGGGCGACTACCAGCGGCTGGAGTCCTCGCTGCTGCACGAGGTGCTGCGGCGTCGGCGGGGGCTGCCGATCCTGCTGTCGGTGGTGTGGACGGAGGTGGCGCGCCGGGCCGGGGCGCCGGTGTACGGCGTGGCCCTGCCGGGGCACTTCGTGGTGGGCTTCGGGGACCCGGACGAGCAGGTGCTCGCCGATCCGTTCAACGGCGGCCGGGCGCTGACGGGGACCGACGCCGAACTGCTGGTGGCGGGCGCGACGGGCGCCGCGCTGGAGCCGTCGATGCTGGTGCCCGCGACGCCGCTGGAGGTCGTCTCGCGGATCCTGAACAACATCCGCGCGTGGGCGGCGGCCCGCCCCGAGCGCTCGGACGTGGGGCTGTGGGCCGTCGACCTCGCCCTGCTGCTGCCCTCGCACCCGGCCCGGCTGCGCTATGAGCGGGCCCAACTGCTGGTCCAGCGAGGTGACTTCGTCAAGGGCGCGGCGGAGCTGGAGGCGTACGCCGAGGTGGTGGAGCCGGTCGACGCCCCGGCGGCGGGCCGGGTACGGCAACAGGCCCACTCGGCGCGGGCGATGCTGAACTGAGCGGGGCACCCGGATCGCTCCGGGCGCCCCGGGCGGTCAGCTCGGGTTCGTCTCGATGGTGACGTCCCGGTCGGTCTTGCTCAGCAGCGCCTGGCGCAGGGCGCCGTAGACGTCCTGCGGGGTGACGGCGGTCTTCTCGCCGGTGCCCCGGGTGATCGTCACGCCGTCGAAGGTGCTGCCGTAGAGCTGCTCGAGCGCCTTGAGGTCCGGGCTGTCGACGAGCTTGCCGTCCACGGCCTTCACCTTGAGGAACTTCCACAGGGAGTTCTCCGGGCTGAACTCGATGAAGCGGGTGGCGTCCGTCCGCACGATGACGTTGCCCGACATGGCGGGCGTGGCGAACTCCTTCATCTCCCGGTCGACCTCGGCGTTGGAGATCGTCGGCTGCCGGGTCGTGGTGGCGACCTCGACGGCCGTGGCGGCGCCGGTCTCCACCTGGCTGCGGTACGCCTGGACCACCGCGTCGGTCGACTTGGCGACGTCGATGCCCTCGCCGGCCTTCCCGTACACGGCGACGGCCTTGCCGGAGGTGAACCTGATCGTGCCGTCGGCGCCGGAGCCGGAGCCGCCGGCGGCGTTCTCCAGGGCCGCCTGGAGCTTCTCCTCGTCGACCGGCATGACGGGCTCGACGACGCGCTGCTGACCGAAGAGCGAGCCGATCACGGAGACCGGGTTGTAGTCGCTGCGGGCGGCGTCGCTGACCGTGGTGGTGGCGTCGAACTGGAGGCCCGACTGGTCCGGCTTGAGCTGGACGGTCTTGCCGCCGACCGACAGCTTCAGGGCCTGGTTGACCCGGTCCTCGAAGGCGTCGTCGAGCTTCTGGACCGCGTCGTCCCGGGTGCCGCCGCCAATGTCGACGCCGAGCACGGTGGTGCCCTTGGGCACGTCGGAGTGGTTCATCAGCAGGCCGGCGCCGTACAGACCGCCGGCCAGGACGATCACTCCGCTGGTGAGCAGGCCCAGCTTGCCGCGACCCTTCTTCTTCGGCGCGGGGGCCGTGGGCCGGGAGACCGGCTCGGGCAGCTTCGGGGGCGTGTGCGGCAGCGGTCCGTCGGGGTGGGCGCCGGCCCCGAAGGGGGTGCCCTGGGCGCCGGGCGGCACGACGGGGATACCGCTGGTGACGGTGTGCCCGGAGACGTTGTCGCCGGGGTTGCCGTAGCCCGGGGTGCCCGGTTCGGGGGCGGGCAGCTGCGGGGTGAGGACGGCGGTGTCGTCGCTGAGGCCGCCGCCGGGGACGTGCATGCCGCCCGTCGCCGGGCCGCCGGCCGGCGGGACCATCGGGCCGGCCCCGGTCACCGGACCGGTCGTCGGGCCCGCGGGGCCCTGATGGCCGCCCGGGCCGTTGAAGGCGCCGGGGCCGCCGGGGCCCGCGGGGCCGCCGTTCGGGCCGCCGGGCGCGCCCGGGCCGGCGTAGCCGTTCTGCCCGCCATTGCCGGAGAAGTACGGCAGGTCGTCGCGGCGCGGCTCCTCGGCGGGGCGGGAGCCGTTGCCCAGCGGACCGGCGGCCAGCGCCTCGGTGACGTCGAAGGAGCCGGTGCCGCCGCCGTGCCCGGGCGCCACGGGCCCGCCGGTCGCGCCCGGGAGTCCCGAGCCGCCGGTGCCGCCGTTGCCGCCGGGGCGGGGGCCGCCCTGCGTGTTCATGCCGCCGCCGACACCGCCGGGCCTCGGGGCCGAGGGCGCCGGGCCCTGGGCGGGACGCGCGGCGGAGGGCGGCGCGGCCGGGCCGGCGGAACCGCCGGGCGCACCGGCCCCGTTGCCCTGGCCTGCGGCCGGAGTGGGCTTGGGGGCACCGGACTTGCGGGGCGCGAACCAGTCGCTGCGCTTCTCCTCGGCCGGGGCCGCGGGCTCGGCGGGCGGCTCGGGGGCGGGCGCGGGCGCGACGGCACCCGGCGCCGACGGCGCGGCCTGCGAGGCCGTGGTGCCGCCCGCGGGCTCGGCGGTGGCGTCCGCGACGGGCTTGCGCACGACGACCGGCGGAATGGGCCGCGAGCCCGGGATGTTGATCCGGATCCGGGTCGTCAGTGTGGTCTCGGTCTTGCGCTCCTCCGGCTGCGCGGCCGAACGGCCCGCGTCCGGACCGCCGTCGGGAACCGCGGGCGTCCCGTAAGGCGGCGTGCCCGAGGGGTAGGCGGCTCCGCCGCGCCCGTTGGGCCCGGAGGACGGACTGTCAGTTTCACGACTCAAGGCAGGTTCTCCCGGTTGGCTCCGCCGCCCTTTTCGACCTTCACGCGAGTAGGGGTCCCCCCGGCTGAGGTGCTTCGAGGCCGGGGGAGGCTCGGCGGCGCGCACCACCATACTGGCCACTTCTGGCGCGTATCCCACGACCGTCGGGGAAACCCGCACCGGACTCCCATGTGCGCGGAGCGGAGAAGTGGTACGTCACTTGCCAAGTCGGACCTGACCGCCGTCCGGTTGCCGCGTGGGCGCGAGGGTGGCGCACATCACAGCGGCGGCCATACCGCCGAGCAGGAAGATGTAGGAGCCGCCGTCCGAGGCGAAGACGAAGTCGCCCTCCGGGCGGCTGGTGGTCAGCAGGATGACGGCGAGCATCCAGCCGGCGGCGGGCGCGACGGCCCCGGCCCGGCCGCGGGCGGCCAGCGCCCCGCCGAAGCAGAGGCCGACCTCGCCGGCGAGCGCCAGCAGCAGCCCGAGCGGGAACCAGGCGCTCTGGACGAGCGCGCCCGCGGCTCCGACGACCGCGCCGAGCACGAACAGGCCGACGTACAGGGCGGCCCGGCCCAGGGAGGGCAGCGCGAGGGGCTGGGCGAGCAGGGGGGTCGGTTCGTTCTTCATCACGCCTCACCCGGTCCGGCGATTCCGGCGAACAGGTCCTTCTCGGGTGTTCCGGCCGCTTCGCCGCGCACCAACTCGTAGTACTCGGTGGTCAGGACGGGCTGGGCGAGTTCGTTGGAGAGGACGAAGTACTCGCCGCCGACCGTGATCTGGGTGGCGTGGGCGGCCATCGCGGCGGTCTTGGCGGCGCTGTGCGCGGTGCCGTCGACGACGGTGGTGATCCGCTCGTCGGCGACCACCCCGGGGACGTCGTCCAGCTCGGCCGCCCGGGTGAAGGGCAGGGACGGCAGGGCGTCCCTCAGCCGGGCGAACGCCTGCTCCCCCGCGGTGCGCGGGACCCGGTTCCAGTAGACCTTGGCGATCGGCACGCCGGCCTCGGCGGCCAGCTCCACGGCGCGCATCGCGACCCGGTGGGCCTGGATGTGGTCCGGGTGGCCGTAGCCGCCGTTGTCGTCGTAGGTGATCAGGACCTGGGGACGGACCTCGCGGATCACGTCCAGGAGGAGGCCGGCCGCCTCGTCGACGTCGGCCTGCCAGAAGCAGTCGGGGTCGTCGTTGTCGGGCAGGCCCATCATCCCGGAGTCGCAGTAGCGGCCCGCGCCGCCGAGCAGACGGAAGTCGTCGACGCCCAGCTCGCGCATGGCCGCCGTCAGCTCGCCCAGCCGGTGTCCGCCGAGGGCGGCGCCGGACAGATGGGCGAGAGCGGGCGGGATGACCTCGCCGCGCTCCCCGAGCGTGCAGGTGACCAGGGTCACCCGGGCGCCCTCTGCGGCGTACGCGGCCATGGTCGCGCCGTTGTTGATCGACTCGTCGTCCGGGTGCGCGTGCACCAGCAGCAGACGCCGGGAGGGCAGTTCCGTCATGGGGCCACCCTAAGGGGGAGGCCCCGATGGGATCAGAACTTGATGCTGCCGATCATGCTGGCCACGCTCGTGGTCAGGTCGCTGATCGTCGGCGACAGGGTCGACGATGCGAGGTAGAAGCCGAGCAGGATGCAGACGACCGCGTGACCGCCTTTCAGTCCCGACTTCTTGATCAACAAGAAGACGATGATCGCCAGCAGCACCACCGCCGAAATCGAGAGTGCCACGGCGGCTCACCTCCAAAGAACCCAGGGACGCGGGGGTCGGTCCGCATGGAACCGAGGGGGCAGATAAATCCATCCAGCAGCCAGCAGGTTCATACCCACTATGCGCTAGCGATCATAACTATCCGTACGCGCGCATCGGTCGGCGCACGGCCGCACAAGGGGGCGCATGGCCAATATGGTCGGTCCATGACGACGAGGTCCGACTCCTTCCCCCGACGGCACGCCCGTACCCAGCGGTTCACCCTCGGCGCGCCGCGCGCGTTCGGGGTGGCGCCCGACGGTTCGCGGGTCGCGTTCCTGCGCTCCGCGTCCGGTACGGACCGGGCGAACGCCCTGTGGGTGCTCGACACCGACAGCGGCCGGGAGCGCGTGGCCGCCGATCCGCGGGCCCTGCTGGGCGGTTCGACGGAACAGCTCTCCGCGCAGGAGCGCGCCCGGCGCGAACGCAGCCGTGAGGGCGGGGCCGGCATCGTCGGCTACGCCACCGACGCGGCCCTGGAGTTGGCGTCTTTCGCCTTGTCGGGGCGGCTTTTCCTGGCCGAGCTACGGGCCGGCACCGCGCGTGAACTCCCCTCCCGCGGACCGGTGATCGACCCCCGCCCCTCCCCCGACGGCCGCCGGGTCGCCTACGTCGCCCAGGGCGCCCTGCATGTCGTGGACGTCGACGGGGAGGCGGAACGCACGCTCGCCGGGGAGGAGTCGGCGCAGATCTCCTACGGTCTGGCCGAGTTCATCGCGGCCGAGGAGATGGGCCGCTCACGGGGTTTTTGGTGGGGTCCGGAGTCGGACCGGCTGCTGGTGGCGCGGGTGGATGACACACCGGTGCGCCGGTGGTGGATCTCCGATCCGGCCCACCCCGAGCGCGAGCCGCAGCGGGTGGGCTACCCGGCGGCGGGCACCGCCAACGCGGACGTACGGCTCTTCGTGGTGGGGTTGGACGGGGAGCGCACGGAGGTGATGTGGGACCGCGCCCGCTACCCGTATCTGGCGCATGTGCACTGGTCAGCGGCTGGCGCCCCGCTGCTGCTCGTACAGGCGCGCGACCAGCGCAGTCAGCTCTTCCTGGCCGTGGACCCGGAGTCGGGGACGACCCGGATGGTGCACGCGGACGAAGATCCAATTTGGCTGGAACTTTTCCCCGGGGTGCCCTGCTGGAGCCCTTCCGGGCGGCTGGTGCGGATCGTCGACGAGGGCGGCGCCCGGGTGCTCGCGGTGGGTGAACGGCCGCTGACGGGAGCGCAGTTGCATGTGCGGGCGGTGCTGGACGTGTCCGACGACGACGTGCTGGTCTCCGCGTCCGCGGGGGCGGCGGCGACGGCCCCGGAGATCGGCGAGGTGCACGTGTACCGGGTGAACGAACTCGGGGTGGAGCGCGTCTCGCAGGAGCCCGGCGTGCACACGGCGGTGCGCGCCGGGGGCGTGACCGTAATGGTGTCCTCGTCGCTGGACCGGCCGGGGTCGCGGGTGCGGGTGTACCGGGACGGGAAGCAGACGGCGACCATCCCCTCGTACGCGGAAAATCCTGGTCTGTCCCCGCGCGTGACGCTCACCCAGGGGGGCGCACGGCGCGTACCGTGCGCCGTGCTTATGCCATCGGACTACCGCGGTGACACCTCCCTGCCGGTCCTGATGGACCCCTATGGCGGCCCGCACGGGCCCCGGGTGGTGGCCGCGCACAACGCGATGCTCACCTCGCAGTGGTTCGCCGACCAGGGGTTCGCGGTGATCGTCGCGGACGGCCGGGGCACTCCGGGGCGCTCGCCGGAGTGGGAGAAGGAGATCCACCACGATCTGACGGTCAGCCTCGACGACCAGGTCGACGCCCTCCAGGACCTCGCCGGGAGCCACCCGCTCGACCTCTCCCGGGTCGCCGTCCGCGGCTGGTCGTACGGCGGCTGGCTGGCGGCTCTGGCGGTGCTGCGCCGGCCGGACGTCTTCCACGCCGGCATCGCGGGCGCCCCGGTCACGGACTGGCGGCTGTACGACACCCACTACACGGAGCGGTACCTGGGCGACCCGGCCGAGCGGCCCGAGGTGTACGCGCGCAGTTCGCTGGTGACCGACGAGGGGCTGTCGTCCCCGGCCGAGCCGCACCGCCCGCTGATGATCGTGCACGGCCTCGCCGACGACAACGTGGTCGTCGCGCACTCCCTGCGGCTGTCCTCGGCCCTGCTCTCAGCGGGCCGCCCGCACGAGGTCCTCCCGCTGAGCGGGGTGACCCATATGACGCCCCAGGAACAGGTCGCGGAGAACCTGCTGCTGCTCCAGGTGGACTTTCTCAGGCGCTCCCTGGGGATCGGGTAACGGCAACGGACCGGGGTGACATGGCGCACCCCGGTCCGTTTACGGCACCCGCACGGCCGTACGTTGTTCAGCGTGGCGCGTCCGTATATCGGAGGCGCGTCAAGGGAGTTGCCTCCTTGTTACCGCACGGTCGGTGGCTCGTCGGGGTCCTCGGGCGGCTGTGGCGGCGGTGGCTCCTCGGGGGGCACGACCTGCTTCTCCTCGGCGAAGTGGCAGGCCGAGTCGTGCGCGGCGGGGCCCTCGACGGCACGGAAGAGGGTCGGTACGGCGAGCAGCGGGACCTCGTCGGCGCAGCGCTGCTGGGCCTTCCAGCAGCGGGTGCGGAAGCGGCAGCCGGAGGGGATGTTCGTCGGGGAGGGCACGTCGCCGGCGAGGATGATCCGCTCGCGGTGCTCGCGGGCCTCCGGGTCGGGGACGGGCACCGCGGAGAGCAGGGCCTGGGTGTAGGGGTGCGTGGGGTGGTCGTAGATCTCGGCGTCCCGGCCGGTCTCCACGATCCGGCCCAGGTACATGACCCCGACCCGGTCGGAGATGTGCCGGACGATCGACAGGTCGTGGGCGATGAAGATGTAGGAGAGCTCGAAGTCCTTCTGGAGCCGGTCCAGCAGGTTGATGACCTGGGCCTGCACCGAGACGTCCAGCGCGGAGACCGGTTCGTCGGCGACGATGATCTCCGGGCGCAGCGCCAGCCCGCGGGCGATGCCGATGCGCTGGCGCTGGCCGCCGGAGAACTGGTGCGGATAGCGGTTGATGTACTCGGGGTTGAGACCGACGACGTCCAGCAGTTCCTGGACCCGGCGGCGCCTCTCGCCCTTGGGGGCCACGTCGGGGTGGATGTCGTAGGGCTCCCCGATGATGTCGCCCACCGTCATCCGGGGGTTGAGGGAGGTGTAGGGGTCCTGGAAGACCATCTGGATGTTGCGGCGCACCGATCTGAGGGCCTTGCCGGACAGTTTGCTGACGTCCTCGCCCTTGTAGAGGATCGAGCCGGCCGTCGGCCGCTCCAGGTTGACCAACATCTTCGCGACCGTGGACTTGCCGCAGCCGGACTCGCCGACGATGCCGAGGGTCTCGCCCCGGTCCAGCCGGAAGTCGACGCCGTCGACGGCCTTCACGGCGCCGACCTGCTTCTTGAAGAGGATGCCGGTGGTGAGCGGGTAGTGCTTGACCAGCCCGCTGACCTCCAGGATGGGCTCAGCCATGGAGGCACTCCCTCCAGAAGTGGCAGGCGCTGCCCCGGTCCTGGTCCGACTCGGTCACCTCGTACAGGGGCGGTTCGTCGGTGCGGCACACGTCCTGCGCCATGGGGCAGCGCGGGTGGAAGGCGCAGCCGGGCGGGATGCGCATCAGGTTCGGCGGCAGGCCCTTGATGGCGTAGAGCTCCTGGCCCTTCTGGTCCAGGCGCGGGATGGAGTCGAGCAGGCCGCGGGTGTAGGGGTGGGCGGGCGCCTTGTAGATGTCGTGCACGGGCGCCGTCTCCACGATGCGGCCCGCGTACATCACGGCGATCCGGTCGGCGACGTCCGCGACGACGCCGAGGTCGTGGGTGATGAGGATCAGGCCCATGTGGTACTCGCGCTGGAGCTCGGCGAGCAGGTCCATGACCTGGGCCTGGACGGTGACGTCGAGGGCGGTGGTCGGCTCGTCGGCGATGATCAGGGCGGGTTCCAGGGCGAGCGCCATCGCGATCATGATGCGCTGGCGCATACCGCCGGAGAACTGGTGCGGGTACTGCTTGACGCGTTCCTTGGCGGCGGGGATGCGGACGTGGTCCATCAGCTCGACGGCCTTGGCGCGGGCGTCCTTCCTGGACATGCCCCGGTGCACGGTGAACATCTCGCCGAGCTGGTCGCCCACGCTCAGCACGGGGTTGAGGGAGGACAGCGCGTCCTGGAAGATCATCGCCATGCCGGCGCCGCGGATCTTCCGGCGCTCCTCCTCCTTGAGCTTCAGCAGGTCCTTGCCCTGGAAGAGGATCTCGCCCGAGGTGACGCGGCCCGGCGGCATGTCGAGGATGCCCATGATCGCCTGCGCGGTGACCGACTTGCCGGAGCCGGACTCGCCGAGCACGGCGAGGGTCTCCCCCGCGTCGACCGCGTAGTCGACGCCGTTGACCGCCTTGGCGACCCCGTCCCTGGTCCGGAACTCCACGTGCAGATCACGCACTTCGAGGAGCACGTCTCACCTCAGCTTCGGGTCGAGGGCGTCGCGGACGGGGTCCTCGCGGACGGCGTGCGCGGATGGGATGCCGGGGGTCCGGCCGCCCGGGCGGCGATCCCCACCGGGGGCGGCCGCCGGGCGGGCTGCGGGTGCGCCGGGCGGCGCGGGCGCTCTCCACGTCATGGCTGACGTCACCTCAGCTTCGGGTCGAGGGCGTCGCGGACCGCGTCGCCGAGCATGATGAAGGCCAGGACGGTGACCGCGAGGGCGCCCGAGGGCCACAGCAGGGCGTGCGGCGCGTTGCGGACGTAGGGGGAGGCGGCCGAGATGTCGATGCCCCAGGAGACGCTGGGCGGTTTCAGCCCGACGCCCAGGTAGGACAGGGTCGCCTCCAGCGAGATGTACGTGCCGAGCGCGATGGTCGCCACCACGATCACCGGGGCGACGGCGTTGGGCGTGATGTGCTTGAGCAGCATCCGGGAGTTGGAGGCGCCGAGCGCGCGGGCGGCCTGCACGTAGTCGTTCTGTTTGACGGTGATGACCGAGCCGCGGGCGATGCGGGAGATCTGCGGCCAGCCCAGCAGCACCATGAACCCGATGACCGGCCAGATGCTGTTGCTGGTGACCACCGACAGCAGGACGAGTCCGCCGAGGACGACGGGGATCGCGAAGAAGATGTCGGTGACCCGGGAGAGCACCGAGTCCCATCCGGCGCCGAAGAACCCGGCGAGCCCGCCGAGCACGCCGCCGAGGATCGCGACCCCGAGCGTGGCGCAGACGCCGACGGCGACGGAGGTGCGGGCGCCGTAGACGGTCCGGGTGTAGACGTCGCAGCCCTGGCCGTTGAAGCCGAAGGGGTGGCCGGGCTGGGAGCCCTGCTGGGCCTTGGCGAGGTCGCACTTGAGGGGGCTCATCCAGGTGATGGCGCCCGGCCACAGGGAGATGAAGACCAGGAAGAGGATGACCAGCCCGGCGATGATGAAGACCGGGTTGCGGCGCAGGTCGCGCCAGGCGTCGGACCACAGGGAGCGGGGCTTCTCCTGCGGTCCGGTGCCCTCCGGGCCGCCCGGGGTCTTCTCCAGCGTCTCGCCCTCGGACATCGCGAGGTCCATTCCGCCGCCCGCCCCCGTCGGGGCGATCGCTCCGTCGTCGTAGGGCTGCTCAGGCATAGCGGATCCTCGGGTCGAGTACGGCGTAGAGGAGGTCGACGAGCAGGTTGGCGATCAGGAAGACCAGCACCAGGACGGTCACGAAGCCGACCACGGTCTGGGTGTTCTGGCGCAGGATGCCCTGGTAGAGCTGGTAGCCGACGCCGTGGATGTTGAAGATCCGCTCGGTGACGATGGCGCCGCCCATGAGGGCGCCGATGTCGGTGCCGATGAAGGTGACGACGGGGATCAGCGAGTTGCGCAGCAGGTGCCGGGTGATCACCCGGCGCCGGGGCAGCCCCTTGGCGACGGCCGTGCGGACGTAGTCGGCCCGTTTGTTCTCCGCGATGGAGGTGCGGGTGAGGCGGGTGACGTAGGCCAGCGAGACCGAGGCGAGGACGAGGCCCGGCACGATCAGCTCGCCGAAGGTCGCGTCCGTGGAGACCGACGGTTTGATCCAGCCCCACTCCACGCCGAGCAGGAGCTGAAGGATGAGGCCGGTGACGAAGGTGGGCACCGAGATCACCACGAGGGTGACCAGCAGCACCCCGGTGTCGACGGGCCGGCCGCGCTTGAGGCCGGTGATCACGCCCAGGGTGATGCCGATGACGATCTCGAAGAGGATCGCCACGATCGTCAGCCGGATGGTCACCGGGAACGCCGAGGCCATCAGCTCGGTGACCGGCTGCCCGTTGAAGGCGGTGCCGAAGTCACCGGTGAAGACGTTCCCCATGTAGGTCAGGTACTGCTGCCACACCGGCTTGTCGAGGCCGAACTCCTTCTCCAGCTGGGCGGCCGTCGCCGGGTCGCACTGCCGGTCGCCGCAGAGTCCCGCGATGGGATCGCCCATCACGTTGACCATGAGGAAGATCAGCAGGGTCGCCCCGATGAAGACCGGGATCATCTGGAGCAGGCGCCGGACGACGTACCGTCCCATGGGCGCTCAGCCGACCTTGATCTCGTTGTAGACCGGGACGCTGAACGGGTTGAGCTTGACGTTGGACAGGCGCTCGGAGTATCCGGCGCTGCCGTTCTGGTACCAGAGCGGGATGGCGGCCATGTTGTCGCGGACGACGGCCTCGGCCTGCTTGAAGAGGTCGACGGCCTTGGCGGTGTCGGTCTCGGCGTTGGCCTGGTCGACGAGGTCGTCGAAGTCCTGGTTGGACCACTTGCCGTCGTTGGAGGAGGCGTTGGTGTAGTAGAGCGGCTGGAGGAAGTTCTGGATGAGCGGGTAGTCCATCTGCCAGCCCGCGCGGAAGGGGCCGCTCATCTTCAGGTCGGTGATCTGGCTGCGGAAGTCGGCGAAGGTGCCGACCGGGTTGCCGACGCACGCCTTCTCGTTGTCGAGGGCGTTGTTGATGGAGTTGCAGACGGCGTCCACCCACTCCTTGTGCGAGCCGGTGTCCGCGTTGTACGTGATCTTGACCTGGCCGCCGGGGAGGCCGCCGCCCTCCTCGATGAGCTTCTTGGCCGCCGCGGCGTCGTACTCGCAGGCGTCGCCGCAGAAGCCCTCCTCGAAGCCGCCGTCCTCGCCGAGCACCGGGGAGGTCCAGTCGGTGGCGGGGGTGCGGGTCTTCTGGAAGATCGTCTCGGTGATCTGGTCGCGGTCGATGGCGCGGGAGAGCCCGGTGCGGACCTTCTCCATGCCGGCCTTGTCCCAGTTGTCGTCGTAGAACGGGAACGCGAGCGTCTGGATGATGCCGGCCGGGGTGTTCAGATAGCGGTCGCCGAGGTCGGCCTGGACGTTCTGGAGCTGCGCGGCGGGCACGTCGTCGACCAGGTCGAGGTTGCCGGCCAGCAGGTCGGTGTAGGCGGTGTTGTTGTCGGTGTAGACCTTGAGGTCGACACCGCCGTTCTGCGCCTTGTCGTCGCCGGGGTAGTCGTCCCAGGCGCGCAGGGACATCTGCGAGCCCTTGGCGTAGGAGTCGATGGTGTACGGGCCGTTGCCGACCGGCTTGCTGAGCCAGGCGTCGTGGTCGTCGAAGAACGCCTGCGGCAGCGGGGCGTAGGCGGGGTAGCCGAGGGTCTCGGGGAAGGTCGAGAACTTCTGGTTGAGCTTGACGGTGAAGGTCTTGTCGTCGACGACCTTCAGTCCGGAGAGGGTGTCGGCGCTCTGCTTGCTGCCGTCCTCGGGGTGGACCTTGTCGTAGCCCTCGATGTAGCCGAAGAAGTACGCGTTCTTCTGGTTGTTCTTCAGGCTGGCGCCGTAGTTCCAGGCGTCGACGAACGAGTTGGCGGTGACCTTCTCGCCGTTGCTGAAGTTCCAGTCCTTGATCTTGACGGTGAAGTTCTGCGAGTCGGTCGTCTCGATGGACTCGGCGAGCATGTCCTGGGCCTCGCCGGTCTCCGGGTCGTACCGCTTCAGGCTCCGGAAGATCATGTCCAGGACCTTGCCGCCCTGCACCTCGTTGGTGTTGGCGGGCTCCAGCGGGTTCTGCGGGTCGCCCCAGGAGGAGCTGAGCACGGCACTGGTGTCGCCCCCGCTGTCCCCGTCGTCGCCGCCGCCGCAGGCCGTCGCCGCGAGCGCTACCGCCGCCGCGCAAGCGGCCCATTTGGCGTGCGTGGCTCCACGCATGGAGTGCCTCCTCATGACTGCGCTGTGCTTCCGCCGTGTCCCCAGCGCCTGTGCGCTGCGTCATTACCGGCAAATATCGGCTCATATGACATAAAGCGCACGCGCTTGCCGTCCTTCGGGGTAACCGGTCACCCCTGCGGACGCGCCCGCCCGGCGCGCGGAGGCATCACGGACGCGCGGGCACGAGGGAGGCCGGTGCCCGGCGTCGGCGCACGCGAAGGGCCTGCCCCTCGGAGCGGATCGGTCCCTGACGGGTACCGACCTGCTCCGACGGACAGGCCCTCGGTGCGGGTGTTGCGTGTCAGTCCTGGTTGGCCTCCAGCGCCCTGAGCGCCGGGTCCATGACGACGTCCTCGTCACGGGCCTCGGTGGTCGGGTCCTCCGGGAAGTGGCACGCGGTCAGGTGACCACCGGCGTTGCCGGAGATCTGGACGAGCGGGGGCTCCTCCGTCGCGCACTTGTCCTGCGCCTTCCAGCAGCGGGTACGGAACCGGCAGCCGGACGGCGGGTGGATCGGGGAGGGCACGTCGCCGTAGAGCCGGATGCGCTCGCGCTGCTCCGTCTCGTCGTCGATCTGCACCTCGGGCACCGCGGAGAGCAGGGCGTGGGTGTAGGGGTGACGGGGCCGGTTGTAGATGGATTCCCGGTCACCGACCTCGACCACCTTGCCGAGGTACATGACGGCGACGCGCTGCGAGAAGTGCCGCACGATCGCGAGGTCGTGGGCGATGAAGACGAAGGCGATGCCCAGCTCGTCCTGGACCTTGCGGAGCAGGTTGACGACCTGCGCCTGGATCGACACGTCCAGCGCCGAGACCGGCTCGTCGGCGACGATCAGCTTGGGGTTCAGCGCGAGCGCCCGGGCGACACCGATGCGCTGGCGCTGACCGCCGGAGAACTCGTGCGGGAAGCGGTTGTAGTGCTCGGGGTTGAGTCCGACCAGTTCCAGCAGCTCCCGGACGCGGTTCTCGCGGCCGCCCTTGGGGTCGATCCCGTTGACCTCCATCGGCGACTTGATGATGGAGCCGACGGTCTGGCGCGGGTTCAGCGACGAGTACGGGTCCTGGAAGATCATCTGGATCTCGGACCGCACCGGCGCGAGCTGCCTGCGGCTGGCGCGGGTGATGTCCTGACCGGCGTACGTGATCTGTCCCGCGGTCGGCTCCAGCAGCCGGGTGATCAGCCGGCCGGTGGTGGACTTGCCGCAGCCCGACTCGCCGACCAGGCCCAGGCTCTCGCCGACGGCGACGCTCAGGTCGACGCCGTCGACGGCCTGGACGGCCCCGACCTTGCGTTTGATCGGGAAGCCGCCGTAGATCGGGAAGTGCTTGGTCAGACCCTTGACCTCCAGGAGCGGCTCCGTGGAGGAACGGGTGGAGCCCTGCTGTGCGGGGAGGGTGAGGTTCTCGCTCATGATCTCGGTTCTCCCTAGCGCAGCCGGGGCTGGATCTCGTCGATGAAGATGGTCTGCTTCTGGTCCGCCGTGAGGTGGCAGGCGGCGGCGCGGCCCTCGGCCAGCGGTGGCCGGGACTGGGTGCACAGGCCGCCGGACACCTTGTCACGGAAGGCGCAGCGCGGGTGGAAGGGGCAGCCGGTCGGCGGGTTCAGCAGCGACGGCGGGCTGCCCGGGATCGGGGTCAGCTCCTGGCCGATCTCGCTGTCGAGGCGCGGCATGGAGCTGAGCAGTCCCCAGGTGTAGGGGTGGGTCGGGGTGCGGAGCACCTCCTTGACCGAACCGCGCTCCACGGCCCGGCCGGCGTACATCACCAGCAGGTCGTCGGCCATGTTGGCGATGACGCCGAGGTCGTGGGTGATGAAGATGATCGCGGAGCCGAACTCCTGCTGGAGGTCCTTGAGCAGGTCCAGGATCTGCGCCTGCACGGTCACGTCGAGCGCGGTGGTCGGCTCGTCGGCGATCAGCAGGTCCGGGTCGCACATCAGCGCCATGGCGATCATCGCGCGCTGGCGCATACCGCCGGAGAACTGGTGCGGGTAGTCGTCGAAGCGCACCTTGGGCTGCGGGATGCCGACCTTCTCCAGCATCTGGATCGCCCGGTCCCTGGCCTCCTTCTTGGAGGCGCCCATGTGCTTCATGTACGGCTCGGCGAGCTGCCGTCCCACCGTGTAGTACGGCGACAGCGCCGTCAGCGGGTCCTGGAAGATCATCGCCATCTTGTTGCCGCGGAGCTTCTCCAGCTCCTTTTCCTTGGCGGTGACGAGTTCCTGGCCGTCGAGGACGATCTCGCCGTCGACGGTGGTGGTCCGCGGGTTGTGCAGGCCCAGGATGGTCAGGTTCGTGACGGACTTGCCGGAACCCGACTCGCCCACGATGCCCAGGGTCTTGCCGCGCTCGACATCGAAGGAGAGTCCGTCGACCGCCTTGACGATGCCGTCCTCGGTGGAGAACTGCACCCGCAGGTCACGGACCGAGAGGAAGCTCTCGGGCCCGGTCGGGGCCGGGGCGTCCTCGGTCTTGGTCAGTGTGGTCACGGTGGTTCGTTCTTCCTTAGGAGAGTCGGACGCGCGGGTCGATCCAGGCGTACGCGATGTCGACGAGGATGTTCAGCAGCAGGATGAAGAACGCCCCGACCAGCATGACGCCCATCGTCAGGGGGAGGTCCTTCGTGACCGCTCCGTCCACGGCGAGGCGGCCGATTCCCTGGAGGGAGAAGGTGAGTTCGGTGACGACACCGCCGCCGAGCAGGGCGCTGATGTCGATGCCGAGAATCGTCACGATCGGGATCAGCGAGCCGCGCCAGGCGTAGCGGAAGAAGACGTACTTCTTGCCCATGCCCTTGGCCCGGGCGGTCCGCACGTGCTCCTCGGCGAGCTGCTCGATCATCGAGGAGCGCGCCATACGCGTGTACTGCGCGGTGAAGATCGTGGCCATGACCGCCATGGGGATGGACAGGCCGACGAACCAGCCGAGCGGGTCCTCGGTGATCGGCACGTACTTGGGGAACTCCATCCAGCCCGTGTTGTACACGAGGATCAGCAGCACGATCGGGCCGAGGAAGTAGATCTGGAACGAGCTGAGCACCATCGAGACGCCGGTCGCGGCCTTGTCCACCGCGGTACCGCGCCGGTAGGCGGCGAGCATGCCCGCGCCGATGCCGATGACCAGGAAGACCACCAGGGCGCCGACCGTCAGGGAGAGGGTCAGCGGGAAGCGGTCCATGATGATGGAGGTGACGTTGTCGCCGTAGTAGAAGGACCGGCCCAGGCACGGAGCCGGGCAGTTCCCCTCCGGGAAGTCGCGGCCGGCCACGACGCCGACCATGAAGTCCCAGAACTGCTGGGCGAGCGGCAGGTCCAGACCGAGGGCGTGCCGGATGTCCTCGAGTCTCGCGGGCGAGCAGTCCTTGCCACAGGCCAGTGAGGCGTAGTCGGACGGCGCGGCGACGAAGAGGAAGAAGGTGGCGGCGCCGATCAGGAACAAGGTGACGACGGCACCGACCGAGCGCCGGATGATGAACTGAAGCATGGCGGGGGGCTGCTCTCTGCGGAGACGGTGGACGGGTTCACGGAACTGCGGGGGCGCGCTCCGCCTGGTGCGCGCCCCCGCGAACAGCCGTAGAGAGTTACGACTTCAGGAACAGCTGGGTCACGTCGAGGTAGCTCGACTCAGTGCTGTAGCGGGCACCGCCGATGTTCGAGCCGTAGAGCTGGAACTGCTTGGTGTACCACAGCGGCGCACCCGGGTTGACCTCTTCGAGGATGTACTTGTGGGCCTCTTCCCACGTCTTGGAGGCCTGCTCCGGCTGCTCGCCCAGAGCCTTCTTGATCAGCTCCTGGACCTTCGGGTCGTTGATGTGCGAGTAGTTCGGCGAACCGTCGGCGACCTGGTCACCGTCGTAGACCGGGGTGACGACCGTGGACGGGGACGGCCAGTCCTGGCCCCAGCCGCTGATGTAGATGTCGTACGGGTTGTCGAGCTTGCCGATCTGCTCGTAGTAGCTCGCGGCGTCGATCTCCTTGGAGACGACGTCGATGCCGACCTTGCCGAGCGCGTCCTCGATGGCGACCTTGCGCTTCTGGCCGGCCTCGGAGTTGGCGTAGGCGAAGACGACCTTCTTCTCGGACGCCGGGACGTCCTTGAGGAGCTCCTTGGCCTTCTCGATGTTGCCCGCCGGCGTCTTCAGACGGCCGTAGGGGTCGTACTTGGCGTCGTAGCCCGGCAGGGTCGGGGCGAACAGGTTCGGGGCGACGTCGCCACCGTAGGCGCCACCCTCACCGGCGATGAGCGACTTGGAGTTCACCGCGTAGGTGATGGCGTCACGGACGGCCTTGTTCTTGACGCGGTCCAGGTTGAACGTCAGCGTCATGACGTAGGGCTGGTAGCCCTTGATCGTGCGCTTGTTGACGGCCGGGTCGCTGATGACGTCCTGGATCTGGGTGGCGTCGACGCCGCCCGTGAACTGGATGGCGTTCTTGGCCTCGCCCTGGTCGGAGATCAGACGCTTGGTCTGGGTCGACTCGGTGATGCCGAACTCGAAGTTGAAGCCGTCGAGGTACTGGTGACGGACCGGGTCGGTCTTGGCGTCCCAGTTCTCGTTCTTGACGAGCTTGAGGGTCTTGCCCGCCTTGAACTCCGCGATCTTGTAAGGACCGGTGGCGACCGGGGCGGTGTCGTACTTCTCCTTCGTGTCGGACTCCTCCGGCACGACGGAGTAGCCCGGCATGGCCAGCGTCATCGGAAGGTCCGGACGCGGGGTGTCGAAGTGGAAGACGATCGTCTTGTCGTCCGGGGTCTCCAGGACCGAGTCCGGCAGGTGCTTCTTGCCGAAGCCGCCGTCGGGCAGGGCCTTGCGGTAGTCCGGGCCGCTCAGCCAGGTCTGCAGGAAGGTCGGGCCGTCGAAGATGAACTCGGCGTACAGGCGCTCGACGGAGTGGCGGACGTCGGCGGAGGTGATCTCCTTGCCGTTCTGGTCCTTGATGCCGTCCTTGAGCGTGAACGTCCAGGTCTTGTTGTCGTCGGACGCCTTGCCGGAGTCGGTCGCGAGGTCACCCACGACCGAGACGCCGCCCTTGCCGTCCTCCTGGAAGTTGGTCAGACCGCGGAAGACCAGGTTGGCGAACTGACCCGCGTCCGAGACGTAGATCTGACCCGGGTCCATGTGGGACAGGGCCGACTCCTGGTAGACCGTGACGGTGCCGCCCGGCTTCGCCCCGGTGACCTCCGCGGCCGGACCGGCCGAGGCCTTCTCGTCCAGGTAGGCGACGCCCTGCGACTGCTCCTTGGCCTTCTCCTGGCTCTCGCCCTTGTCCCCACCGGTGCTACCGGTGTTCTCGGAGCAGCCGGTGAGCGCGAGGGAGCCGGCCGCGATGGCGACCATGATGGCGCGCGCTCTGCGCGAGGTGAACGACTTCATAGCGGTGTAAGCACCTACCTGTCGGTTGTTATCCGTGTGTACTGCCTGACGCGGCTGGTAGGCCGACTGGGGGCGGCAGTCACCCCCCACCAACGGACGGCTCAGCGCCCGGACTTGGGGTCGAAGGCATCCCGTACCGAGTCTCCGAGGAGGTTGAAGCACAGGATGAAGATGACGAGCAGCACACCCGGGAAGAAGATGAACGCGGGGTCCTGCTGGGTGTACTGCGCGCCGGCGGCGAACAGACGCCCCCAGTCCGGGGTGGGCTCGACGAAGCCGACACCCGCGAACGAGAGGAACGCGATGGTCAGGATGGTGCTGGGCAGCTGGTACGTGAACTGCACCAGCACCGGGGTGACGATGTTCGGCAGGACCTCCTTGCGGATGATCCGGCCGGGCGACGCCCCGGAGACCTTGGCGGCCTCGATGAACTCGCGCTCGCGCAGCGCCAGTACCACGGAGCGGACCAGACGGGACATGCCCATCCAGCCGAGAACCCACAGCACGATCAGGATCGCCACCGCCCGGAAGTACGTGGGCGTCTCCTCCCGCGGGTCCACGAAGAACGAGGTCACCACGGGCATGAAGGCGATGAAGAACAGCTGCGAGGGGAAGGACAGGAAGAAGTCCGTGACCCGGCCCAGCCAGTAGTCCGTGCGGCCGCCGAAGTAGCCGCCGACCAGACCGATGATCACGCCCGTGACCGTCAGCAGGACCGAGACGCCCAGCGCCATGAACAGCGAGGTCCGCATGCCGTACATCAGCATGGCGAACAGGTCACGGCCGTACTGCGGCTCCACGCCGAACCAGTGGTCGGCGGAGAGGCCACCGAAGTAGCCGAGCGGGAGGCCGAAGTCGTCCAGGACCGGCTTGTCCGCGTACGTCGGGTCCTGGCCGTACAGGGTGTACGGGTCGGTGCCGCTGATCGCGGTGAGCAGCGGCGCGCACAGCGAGACGACGAAGAAGAAAATGACTACGCCGGCGCAGAACATCCCTGTACGGTCACGCTTGAAGCGCTGCCACATCAACTGCCCGGGAGAGCGACCCTCAAGCTTCTTTGGCTTCTCGGCGACCTCGGAGGTCGCTTCGAGTTCTGGGTCCAAGGCGACCGCGGACCCGGAGCCCTCGGCCTTCGTCGGACTGGTCATGTGTGTTCTTCCCCCGGGGGGTTGGAGAGTTGAGCGCAGCACAGATACCGGCAGGTTCTGTGGTTTGGGGGAACTTTCGCCAAACGGGTCAACGCGCGTCAAGAGCGGAAGACATAGGGATCTCCCTACCGTCGATATTTTGAACAAAAATTGCAAAGATTGACACCTGCGCGCGCTTGACAGGTGCGGAGACTAACCGGCAATTTGGACATTTAGGTCTTAAATTTCGTTTACATGTCCGAAACTTGATCGGCAATACACCGATATCCGAACAGGACCTCCGAGAGTCGCGGCACACCACCACAAACGCCGCGTACGGACACGTCCGCCGCCCCTCGGACACCCCCCTGACACGACGGCCCGGCGCCCTCCCCCTGACCGGGGAGGGCGCCGGGCCGTGGTGGCCCGTACGAGGCCGTTCAAGGCGCCGGACATGCCGACGGACCCGGCCTCCCGTTCGAGCGGGGAGACCGGGCCGTGAGGGCTTCGTCAGCCGTGCTTGGCGCGGCTCGCGGCGCGGGCGCGCTCGCGCTGGTCCAGGTTGACCTTGCGAATGCGAACGGCCTCGGGGGTCACCTCGACGCACTCGTCGTCGCGGCAGAACTCCAGCGACTGCTCCAGGGAGAGCTTGCGCGGCGGGACGATCGCCTCGAACGAGTCGGCCGAGGAGGACCGCATGTTCGTGAGCTTCTTCTCCTTGGTGATGTTCACGTCCATGTCGTCGGAGCGGGAGTTCTCACCGACGATCATGCCCTCGTACACCTCGGTGCCGGGGTCCGTGAACAGCACGCCGCGCTCCTGGAGGTTCGTCATCGCGAACGCGGTGACGGCACCGGCGCGGTCGGCGACCAGGGAGCCGTTGTTACGGGTCTGGAGCGGGCCGAACCAGGGCTCGAAGCCCTCGTGGATGGAGTGGCCGATGCCCGTGCCGCGGGTCTGCGTGAGGAACTCCGTCCGGAATCCGATCAGACCGCGGGAGGGCACCACGAACTCCATGCGGACCCAGCCCGAGCCGTGGTTGGACATGTTGTCCATCCGGCCCTTGCGGACGCCCATGAGCTGCGTGACGGCGCCCATGTGCTCCTCCGGCACGTCGATGGTCATGCGCTCGACGGGCTCGTGGGTCTTGCCGTCGACCTCCTTGGTGACGACTTGGGGCTTGCCGATGGTCAGCTCGAAGCCCTCGCGGCGCATCTGCTCGACCAGGATGGCCAGCGCCAGCTCACCGCGGCCCTGCACCTCCCAGGCGTCCGGGCGCTCGGTGTCCAGGACCCGGAGGCTGACGTTACCGATCAGCTCTCGGTCCAGGCGGTCCTTGACCTGGCGGGCGGTGACCTTGCGGTCCTTGACGGCCGACTTGGCGTCGGCGCCCTTGCCGGTGCCGCCGCGGCCGACCAGCGGGGAGGTGTTGGTGCCGATGACCATGGAGATGGCCGGCTCGTCGACCGTGATCAGCGGCAGCGCGACCGGGTTCTCGGTGTCGGCGAGGGTCTCGCCGATCATGATGTCCGGGATGCCCGCGACGGCGCAGATGTCACCGGGGCCGGCCACCTCGGCCGGCTTGCGGGTGAGCGCCTCGGTCATCATCAGCTCGGTGATGCGGACGTTGCTGATCGAACCGTCCCGCTTGATCCACGCGACCGTCTGGCCCTTGCGCAGCTCGCCCTGCTCGACCCGGAGCAGCGCGATACGGCCGAGGAAGTTGTCGGCGTCCAGGTTGGTGACGTGCGCCTGGAGCGGGGCGGCCTCGTCGAAGGTCGGGGCCGGGATGTGCTCCAGGATCGTGGAGAAGAACGGCTCCAGGCTGTTGGAGTCCGCGGGGACCGTGCCGTTCTCGGGCTTGGTCAGCGAGGCGATGCCGTCACGGCCGCAGGCGTAGACGATCGGGAACTCGATCTGCTCCTCGTCCGCGTCGAGGTCCAGGAACAGGTCGTAGGTCTCGTTGACGACCTCGTCGATCCGGGAGTCCGGGCGGTCCGTCTTGTTGATGCACAGGATGACGGGGAGCCGCTGCTGGAGCGCCTTGCGCAGCACGAAGCGGGTCTGCGGCAGCGGGCCCTCGGAGGCGTCGACGAGCAGCACGACACCGTCGACCATCGACAGACCGCGCTCGACCTCGCCGCCGAAGTCGGCGTGGCCGGGGGTGTCGATGATGTTGATCGTGATCGGGTCCCCGCCGTCCTTCGGGTGGTACTTGACCGCCGTGTTCTTGGCGAGGATCGTGATGCCCTTCTCACGCTCCAGGTCGTTCGAGTCCATCATGCGGTCGTCGACCGAGTCGAGCTGATGGGCGGCGAAGGCACCGGCCTGCTTCAGCATTCCGTCGACGATGGTCGTCTTGCCGTGGTCGACGTGGGCGACGATGGCGACGTTGCGGATGTCGTGGCGCGTGGCCATAGTGAGGCGTTCTCCCGGAGTGTGAGGGTGGCCTGCGCGTACGTCCGTGTGACGCGGGCCCTGCCGGGCTTGACGCGCCACGGCCTCACCCCATGGTACGGGGCCTCTCGTGCGGCAGCGCGCCGGGCTGTGTCCGGCCGACCGGACACAGCCCGAGGAACAGCGCCTGACCTGGGCTTTTACTTCTTCGACGACCCCGCGGCGGGACGCGCACCCTTCTTCAGGAAGCCCATGTCCTCGTAGACCGGGGTCCGGAAGCCGAAGGCGCCCGCGTTGGCCAGGCTCTTGCGGGCGGCCGTCAGCTGGGGCCGCTGGTAGAGGGGGATGGAGCCGGCCGCGGCCCAGATGCGCGCGTCCGCCTTGCGCATCAGCTTCTTGGTCTCGCTCTCGTTCAGCGTGGAGACGGCCTGGTCGAAGAGCTGGTCCACCTGGTCCGTGCCCACGCGGGTGTAGTTCTGCTCGACGTTCAGGGATCCGTCGGCCGCCGGCACCGGCTTGGCGTAGATCGGGCGGGCGTCGGTGGCGGGGAAGGCGGAGGCCGGCCAGGAGTAGAGCGCCAGGTCGTACTCGCCGGAGGCGACGTGGTCCTTGAAGTAGCTCTCGTCGGAGACCTTGGCCAGCTCGGTGCGGATGCCGACCCGGTCCAGCATGCGCCGGATCCGCTCGGCGACCGTCCGCAGGGAGTTCGAGCCCGGGCCCGAGGGGACCACGAAGCGCAGGGTCAGCGGCTTGCCGTCCTTGGCCAGCGACCCGGCCGCGGCGCCGGCCGGAGCGGCGGTGCCCTTCGGGGCGTAGGCGCCCGGCACGCCGCCCTGCCGCAGCTCGTGCGCCTTCTTCTCCCGGTCCGCCTCCGCGGGGGCCTTGCCGTCCTCGCCGACGATGTACGTCCCGTCGTCGTCCGCGCCGGAGTCCTTGGAGTCCTCGGTCCCCTTGGAGTTCTCGGAGCCCTCGGCGCCCTTCTTCCCGGCCTTGTCCCCCTTCTTCGTGTCCTCGTCCTCCGCCCCCGCGGCCTTCTCGCCCTGTTCCTTCACCTTGCCGCCGCGGACCCAGCCGGCGTCCGAGAGCAGGGCCTGCGCCTCCGCGGTGTCCTGGCCGCCCAGGGCGCCGCTGCCGTCGGCGTAGGCGGCCTGGCCGGAGAGCGCGAGATGGCTGCCGACGGGTTCGACGGGCAGTCCGAGGGGCTTGAGGACGACCCTGGCCAGCTCCTTGCGGTCCAGCGCCCGCGCCACCGCCCGGCGGACCCGCTCGTCGGCGAGGGGGCCGTCGGCGCCGTTGAGGGCGAGCTGGGTGTAGGCGGGCTCCAGCGAGCGACGGACCTCGAAGCCCTTCAGCGCCGCCCGCCCGGAGTTCTCCTCGGTGACCGCGGCACGCCGCTTGGAGTCCGCGTCCGCCGTGGGCGAGGCGCTGCCCCGGGCGGCGAACCTGATCCGGCTCACCGCCTGCGGGTCGACCTCGGCGAGGTCCAGGTTCCCGGCGGCCAGTTCCTCGACCCGCCGGTCGCGTTCCACGGCGCGCAGCACGATCTTGTCCAGCTTGGCGGGGCTGCCCCACCAGCGCGGGTTGCGGGTGAGGACGATCTCGTCGTCCTTGCGGTCGACCTTGCGGTCGACCTTGCGTACGGCGAAGGGGCCGGCGGTGACCTTGAGCTTGCGGCGGGCGGAGTCGTTGAACGAGTCCGGGGTCCCCATCACGTCCTTGGGGTACAGCGGCGAGAACAGCGAGCGCCAGTCGGCGTAAGTCCGGGCGAAGGTGACCTTGACCTCCAGGTCGTTGGCCCCGCGTTCGATCCGCTCGATCCGCTCGTACCCGGCGTTGCGCGCCGTCCAGTACGCGGAGTCCTTGCCCGACAGGGCCCGCCACTGGGCGGCGAAGTCGGCGGCGCCGATCTCGCGGCCGTCGCTCCAGACCGCCTGCTGGTTCAGCTTGTACAGCACGACCTGGCGGGGCTCGGTCTCGACGACCTTCGCCGACTCCAGGAAGTCGGCGTTGATCTCCGGCCGGCCGGACCCGTCGAGGCGGTACATCGACGGCAGGACGGCCTGGGCGACCCGGGCGGAGGTGGCGTCGGCGTCCGCCTGGAAGGTGTTCAGGGTGTCCGGGACCGCGTCCACGGCCCAGCGCAGGGTGCCGCCGTCGGCGACCAGGGAACGGGCGGCGGGAGCGATGTCCTGACCCGCGAGGGGCTTGCCCGCCGGGTCCTCGGCGGCGCAGCCGGCCAGCGCGGGCACCGCGAGCGCGCCCGCGGTCAGAAAGGCGACCGAGCGCATCACCGCGCGGGGTCCTGGACCGTCGTGGGACATCTGCTTACCTCCGGGAGCCGCGGGGGTTACGATCACTTTTGGTGGTATATGGAGCTGATCACATCTATGCGGCCACTGAAGAGGAAAGGGTTCGGCAACGGGCCGCGACACGGCGTGGCACACCCTGAAGCCCACTCGGGCGGCGCAACGCACGACGGAACGCACCCACGCGCCTCGGCCAATCGGTGCACATCCCTTCACAGCGACTGGTGTGACGCGCAACACTCGCAGGCGCATGAGCGTTGCCGCCCACGGCCGTACGGCCGACGGAAGTGAGGTCACGTCATGTCCGTGTACGACGACCTGATGTCAGTCCAGCGGTGTCTCGACGACCTGAACCGGTCGGTGAGCCGTCTGGAACAGCAGATGGGCAGTGGCGGTCTGGACATCCGCCGCGTCCGCACCGACTGCGATCACCTGCGCGAGAGCGTGGCACTGCTGCGTGCCGCGGCCTCCGCGCCCTCGGTGGCACCCCAGCCCCCCGACCTCGTCACCATCCCCGACACCCCCTACGACGACTCTCTGTGGATCGACACGGACGACGAGGGTCTGGGCGCCAGGGACCGGCGAGCCCCCTGAATCCGAACCGACCGGAGTCACACCTTGGCCACTGGTACGGAACCCCCTGACACGGACTCCCATCCGCCCCGCGGCGTGCACACCCGCTCGCGCGCCGCGATCGCCGCCCCTCATCTGCGGACCGACCGCTGGTGGCTGGCGCCCGCCGCCACCGCGGCCGGTCTGTTCGCGTTCATCGTCTACTCGACGTGGCGCGCCTTCTCCAACGCCGACTACTACGCGGCGCCCTACGTCTCGCCGTTCTACTCCCCCTGTCTGGCGGAGAACTGCGAGCCGATGAAGGGCGGCCCCAACTGGGAGATCTTCGGGAGCTGGTGGGGCCTGTCGCCCGCCATCCTGATCCTGATCTTCCCGCTCGGCTTCCGGCTGACCTGCTACTACTACCGCAAGGCCTACTACCGCGGCTTCTGGGCCTCCCCGCCCGCCTGCGCGGTGGCCGAGCCGCACGCGAAGTACACCGGCGAGACCCGCTTCCCGCTGATCCTGCAGAACATCCACCGGTACTTCTTCTACGCCGCGATCCCGGTCGCCGGGATCCTGACGTACGACACCGTCCTGACCTTCCGCGACGAGCACTACGAGTGGGGCCACATGGGCCTGGGCACCCTGGTGTTCCTCGTCAACATCGTGCTGATCTGGGCGTACACGATCTCCTGCCACTCCTGCCGGCACATCGTCGGCGGCAAGCTCAAGCACTTCTCCAAGCACCCCGTCCGCTACCGGATGTGGCAGTGGGTGGGGAAGCTCAACGCCCGTCACATGCTGCTCGCCTGGTCGTCGTTGGTGAGCGTCGCGCTCGCCGACTTCTACGTGTATCTCGTCGCGTCCGGTGCCTTCGACGATCCGAGGTTGTTCTGATGTCCGTGGTGGACCGGCAGGAGTGGGACGTCGTCGTGATCGGCGCGGGCGGCGCGGGCCTGCGCGCCGCCGTCGAGGCACGCGAACGCGGCGCCCGTACGGCGGTGATCTGCAAGTCGCTGTTCGGCAAGGCGCACACGGTGATGGCCGAGGGCGGGATCGCGGCCGCGATGGCCAACGCCAACGAACACGACAGCTGGCAGGTGCACTTCCGCGACACCATGCGCGGCGGCAAGTTCCTCAACCAGTGGCGGATGGCCGAACTGCACGCGCAGGAGGCCCCGCAGCGGGTGTGGGAACTGGAGACCTGGGGCGCCCTGTTCGACCGCACGAAGGACGGGCGGATCTCCCAGCGCAACTTCGGCGGCCACGAGTACCCGCGGCTCGCCCATGTCGGCGACCGCACCGGCCTCGAACTGATCCGCACCCTCCAGCAGAAGATCGTCGCCCTCCAGCAGCAGGACTTCAAGGAGACCGGCGACCACGAGTCCCGGCTCAAGGTCTTTCAGGAGTGCACCGTCACCCGGGTCCTCAAGGACGGCCCCCGCGTCTCGGGCGCCTTCGCCTACGACCGGGAGACGGGGCGCTTCTTCGTCCTGGAGGCGCCGGCCGTGGTGATCGCCACCGGGGGCATCGGCAAGTCCTTCAAGGTGACGTCGAACTCCTGGGAGTACACCGGCGACGGCCACGCGCTGGCGCTGCTCGCGGGCGCTCCCCTGCTCAACATGGAGTTCGTGCAGTTCCACCCGACGGGCATGGTCTGGCCGCCCTCGGTGAAGGGCATCCTCGTCACCGAGTCGGTGCGCGGCGACGGCGGGGTGCTCAGGAACTCCGAGGGCAAGCGGTTCATGTTCGACTACGTCCCGGACGTCTTCAAGGAGAAGTACGCCGAGTCCGAGGAGGAGGGCGACCGCTGGTACGAGGACCCGGACAACAACCGGCGTCCGCCCGAGCTGCTCCCCCGCGACGAGGTGGCCCGCGCCATCAACTCCGAGGTGAAGGCGGGCCGCGGCTCCCCGCACGGCGGGGTCTTCCTGGACGTCTCGACCCGGATGCCCGCCGAGGTGATCAAACGCCGGCTGCCGTCGATGTACCACCAGTTCAAGGAGCTGGCGGACGTCGACATCACCGCGGAGGCGATGGAGGTCGGGCCGACCTGTCACTACGTGATGGGCGGGATCGCCGTCGACTCCGACACCGCCGCGGCCCGCGGGGTGCCGGGGCTGTTCGCGGCCGGGGAGGTCGCCGGCGGCATGCACGGCTCCAACCGGCTCGGCGGCAACTCCCTCTCCGACCTGCTGGTGTTCGGACGCCGGGCGGGCTGGCACGCGGCCGAGTACACGGCGGCCCTCGCCTTCGAACGCCCCGCGGTGGACGACGCCGAGGTCGACACCGCGGCCGCCGAGGCGCTGCGCCCCTTCTCCGCCCAGAGCACCGACGGGACCGCGCCGGAGAACCCGTACACCCTGCACCAGGAGCTCCAGCAGACCATGAACGACCTGGTCGGCATCATCCGCCGGGAGGGCGAGATGGAGCACGCCCTGGAGAAGCTGGCCGAGCTGCGGGTACGGGCCGGCCGGGCCGGGGTGGAGGGGCACCGGCAGTTCAACCCCGGCTGGCACCTCTCGCTGGACCTGCGCAACATGCTGCTGGTCAGCGAGTGCGTGGCGCGGGCCGCCCTGGAGCGCACCGAGTCGCGCGGCGGCCACACCCGGGAGGACCGCCCGACGATGGAACGCTCCTGGCGCAACGTCAATCTGCTGTGCCGGCTGGCCGATCACACCGCCGTCTCGGCGGCGGCCGACCCGGAACGCGACCGGATCGACCTGACCCGGGAGCACACCGACCCCATCCGCCCCGACCTGCTCGCCCTGTTCGACAAGGAGGAGCTGGTGAAGTACCTCGCCGAAGAGGAGCTGTACGAGTGAGCAGCTACGAGGCCCGCTTCAAGGTGTGGCGGGGTGATGTCGGGGGCGGCGGTCTGGAGGACTTCGCGGTCGAGGTGAACGACGGGGAGGTCGTCCTCGACATCGTCCACCGGCTCCAGGCCACCCAGGCCCCCGATCTGGCCGTCCGCTGGAACTGCAAGGCGGGCAAGTGCGGTTCGTGCTCGGCGGAGATCAACGGCAGGCCGCGGCTGATGTGCATGACGCGGATGTCGGTGTTCGACCGCGAGGAGACCATCACGATCACCCCGCTGCGGGCCTTCCCCGTCATCCGGGACCTGGTGACCGACGTCGGCTTCAACTACACCAAGGCGCGCGAGGTCCCGGCCTTCGTGCCGCCCGAGGGGCTGGCCCCGGGCGAGTACCGGATGATGCAGGAGGACGTGGACCGCTCGCAGGAGTTCCGCAAGTGCATCGAGTGCTTCCTGTGCCAGGACACCTGCCACGTGGTCCGCGACCACGAGGAGAACAAGCGGGCCTTCGCCGGTCCGCGGTTCCTGATGCGGGTGGCGGAGCTGGACATGCATCCGCTGGACGCGGCCGCCGAGTCCGGCCTGGACCGCAAGGGCACGGCCCAGGACGAACACGGTCTCGGCTACTGCAACATCACCAAGTGCTGTACGGAGGTCTGCCCCGAGGGCATCAAGATCACGGACAACGCGCTGATCCCGCTGAAGGAGCGGGCCGTGGACCGCAAGTACGACCCGCTGGTGTGGCTGGGGTCGAAGATCCGCAGGCGGTCGGGGTCGGGGTGAGGAGGCGGGGCGGGTCGGGCCGGGGCTGAGGCCCGGCTCAGGCCGGGGCTGAGGCCCGGCTCAGGCCGGGGCGGCTCGCAGGTAGCCCGAGTGGGCGACCTGACCCAGGAACCCGAACCGGGTCCGGGTGGTCATGTGCTTCTCGAAGGCCTCCTTGATCCCGGGCCACTTGGGGTGCCCGAAGTCGTCGAGGACGACGATCCCGCCCGGCGCCACGATCCGCTCCGCCCACTCCAGGTCGGCGGCGACTCCGGCGGCGGAGTGGTCGCCGTCCACGACGACCACCGCGTAGGCGCGGTCGGCGACCAGGGCCCGTACCTCGGGGTCCTCGGAGAAGCCCTGCTGGATGCGGGTGGCCTCGCCGGCCGCTCCGGCGAGGCTCAGGTTGACGCGTACGGCCGCGAGGTCGACGGGGGTGCCGGTGGCGTCGCCGCCCATGGTGGCGCCGGGCTGGAGCTGGGTCCCGGCGAGCGGGTCGACGATGGTCAGGTTCGGCTCGCGTCCGGCGCGCTGCATCATCCGGATGAGGGCGGCGCCGAACATCCCGTACAGGGTGCCGATCTCCAGGATCTCCTCCCCGGGCGGATCGAGCAGGGGGACGGCGGAGAGCTTGCCGACGATGCTCATCGTGCCGCCGGCGATCCGGCCCACGCCGAGCGCCTCCAGCGCGATGAGCAGCCGGAACGCCTGTGCCACGGTGCGCTCGGCGTCCTCGCGGTCGGCGCCGGTCACCTCGACCAGCTCCGAGATCGTGCGGTCGAGGTGGGGCGCCGAGGGCAGCCGGGACGCGCCGCGGCCGGTGCCGTCGAAGAACAGCTCCAGGGGGCGCTGGCGGTTGCGCAGCGTTCTCAGCTCCTTCTGGAGCGAGTCCTTCGAGGCGATCTCCACATGCCGGCGGACCTCGCGCTCGATGCGCTGGTCGATCAGCGACACGATCGGGCTCAGGGCGCGCCGGGCGGCCTTGCGGGTCTTGGACGTTCGCATCCCGGGACCGTAGGTCGCGCACAGCCCACCCACAACAAACGTGAGGGTGCGCGGAGTTGAAGCCCACATGACGTCTGGGCCATGGGCCGTCCACCGCGCCCGGCCGGGCGCGTCCGCCTCGCCCGGGCCGGCCTGCTCCACGGCCCGGACGCCCCTCCGACGGCGCGACCCCGGTCGCGCCCTCGGTTTCCTGCTCATACGCTCCGAAATGTGACGTCATCCTTGATCCGGGGTCGGCCCCGGCGGGCCGCCGGGCACATATCCGTGCTGGCGGCGCAGGCCGTGGTGGGTGTGGTGATCGCCGTCGTGTGGCTGGTGCTGCCGGGAATGACGTCCGGGACGGACGCCCCGGTCGCGGTCGCGCCCGACCGGCCCGTGGCCAGTGCCGCCGCCCAGGAGGAGCCGGCCGGGTCGGACGCCGCGGACCTGGTGCTTCCGCTGGTCGTGGCGGTGGCCGCGGTCACCGTCGCCGGGTACGTGTACCTGCGCCGCAGCCGCAGGGCCCGCACCCGCACCACGCCGGGCGGCCCGGCCGGGCCGGCGGCCGGGCCCGCCGGGACCGATCTCGACGGACGGGCCCGCGGCCTGCTCGTCGCCGCGGACGACTGGGTGCGCACCAGCGGCGAGGAGCTGTCCTTCGCCGAGGAGCTGTCCGGACCGGGGGCCGCGGCCCCCGCCGCGCGGGCCCTGCGGGAGGCGCGGTCCGAGCTGGCCTCCGCCTTCCGGATGCGGCAGCGGTACGACGACGGGCTGCCGCAGGACGAGGCGGGACGGCGGCACGCGCTGGCCGGGATCGTCGGGCGGTGCGAGGAGGCGGGCCGGCGGCTGGACGCGGAGGCGGCGGGGTTCGACCAACTGCGCGGCCTCGAAGCGGACCTGACGCGGGCCGTCGCGGTCGCCGAGGGCCGGTTCCGGGACCTCGCCGCGCGCACGGCGGGCGCGGACGCCCTGCTGGTGGAGCTGACCGGGCGGTACGGGCCGGCGAGCACCGCGGGGGTGGCCGGGTATCCCGAACAGGCCATGGACCGGCTGATGTTCACCACGTCCCGGCTCAACGAGGCCCGGCAGGCGGCCGACCGCGGCGAGACCGCGGAGGCGGTACGGCAGTTGCGCACCGCCGAGGGGGCCGTCGCCCGGGCCGCGGTGTTCGTCGGTGCCGTCGAGCGGCTGGCCGGGGAGCTGGCGGCGGCGGACGCGCTGGTGGCGGCGGCCCTGACCGGCGCCGAGGCGGAGATCGCCGGGGCGCGGGCGGCCGGCGGCCCGGGGAAGGCGCCGGACGCCCGGATCGGGCATGCCGACGAGGCCCTGGCCGGGGTGCGCGAGGAGGTGAGCGGGGGGCCGTACGACCCGCTGGAGGCGCTGCGGCGGATCGTGCGCGGTGTCGCACCGGTCGCGGACGGCCGGGCCGGGGTGCTGACTACCGCCGCTTCCCTCGTGGCCCATGCGTCCGTGGCCGCCGCGGACGATCACATCGCCACGCACCGGGGCACGGTGGGGGCTGCGCCCCGCACCCGGCTCGCCGAGGCGCGGCGCCTGCTGGCCGCCGGGCCCGGCCTGACCGATCTGCTCACCGCCGACGCGCTGGCCCGCCGGGCCCGGGAACTGGCGGCCCAGGACACCCGTACGCCCGCCGAGCCCGCGGGGGCCGCCGAGCCCGCCGGGGTCGCCTCCTACGGCGGCCCCCGCACCTGGGCCCGCCGGCAGTGACCGGGGGCCGGGTGGCACGGGCGGGCGGCGCGGGCGGGCCGCGTCGGCCCGGGCGGTGGCGGGCCTGCCGCTCGGGCGGGTCCTTCGGTCGGGCGGGTCCTTCGGTCGGAGCTCGGGCGGGTCCTTCGGTCAGAAGAGGCTCAGGAGGGCTTCCGCCGGGTCGGTGAGGCCGGTCTCGCCGTCCGGGAGGGGCAGCTCGAACCAGACCGTCTTGCCGCGCGGTGTACGGCGTGAGCCCCAGGCCGCGCTGAGCAGGCCGACGAGTTGCAGGCCCCGGCCGCCCTCGTCGGTGTCCCGCGCCCGGCGGCGGCGGGGCTGTACGAGGCCCGCGTCCCAGACCTCGCAGACCAGGGTGCGGTCGAGCAGCAGGCGGAGGCGGATGTCTCCCTCGCCGTACCGCAGGGCGTTGGTGACCAGCTCGCTGACCAGGAGTTCGGTGGTGTCGACCAGGGGCTCCAGGTCCCAGTCGAGGAGCCGGCGGCGGGCGTGCTCGCGGGCGCGGCCCACACTGCGCGGCTCGCGCGGCAGCGTCCAGTCGCCGACGGACCCGGCGGGCAGGCCCTGGACGCGGGCCATGAGCAGCGCGATGTCGTCCTCGCCGTGGTGGGTGTCGAGGGTGTTGAGGACGTGGTCGCAGACGTCCTCCAGCGGGCGGCCGGGATCGGTCAGCGCCCCGACGAACGCCTGGAGGCCCTCGTCCAGGGGGTGGTCGCGGCTTTCGACCAGTCCATCCGTGTAGAGCGCGAGCAGGGCGCCCTCGGGGAGTTCGACCTCCACCTCCTCGAAGGGTTCGCCGCCGACGCCGAGCGGCATCCCGGGCGGCACGTCGAGCATCAGCGCGTCCTCGCCGGGTTCGACCAGGACGGGCGGCAGATGGCCGGCGTTGGCGAAGGTGCAGCGGCGGGTCACCGAGTCGTAGACCGCGTACACGCAGGTGGCCAGGTAGACCTCGGACAGGTCGGCCTCGCGCGGGCGGCGGGCCGCCCGGGTCGCCTGCTGGACGCCGCCCGGGGCGCCGAGGCCGCGGGCGATCTCGTCCAGCGCGCTGAGCACTTCCGCCGGTTCGAGGTCGAGCAGGGCCAGGGTGCGTACGGCCGAACGGAGTTCGCCCATCGCCACGGCGGCCCGCAGGCCGCGTCCCATCACGTCGCCGACCACCAACGCGGTGCGGTGACCGGGCAGTTCGATGACGTCGAACCAGTCCCCGCCGACCTCGCTCGGCCGGTCCGGGGAGGCGTTGCCGGGCAGGTAGCGGCAGGCGATGTCCAGGCCGGAGGCGACCGGGTCGCCGGGGGGCAGCAGGGAGCGCTGGAGTATCAACGCCCGTTCGTGCTCGCGCCGGTACAACCGGGCGTTGTCGATACAGACGGCCGCGCGGGCGGCCAGCTCGACGGCGAGGTCGCGGTCGCGGTCCCCGAAGGGCTCGCTGCCCTTGGTGCGCGAGAACTGCGCGAGTCCCACGACCGTGTCGTGGGCGACCATCGGCACGGCCAGTGTGGACTGGACGAGACCGCCCTCCTCGGCGGGCACGAAGCGCGGCCGCGCGGTGCGCAGGGCGTCCGCGCAGGGGGAGTTGAAGGGGTAGTGGTGGACCGCGCCGACCCCGACGGACGCGGCGCCGCCGAGGAAGGGGGCGTCGGAGACCGCGCTGGCGTAGGCGACCCGGCGCAGTTCCGCGCTGCCGTCGGCGAGCCCGGGCGGGGTCTCGTCGCCGGCCAGCAGGCCCTGGTAGAGGTCGACGGTGGCGAGGTCGCAGAAGCCGGGGACGACGACGTCGAGCAGTTCGCGGGCGGTGGTCTCCAGGTCGAGGGAGTTGCCTATCCGGGCGCCCGCCTCGTTGAGCAGGGCGAGGTTGCGCCGTGCGGCGGCCGCCTCGCGGGCGGCGGCCCGGCGGGCGGTGATGTCGGTTCCGAGCCAGGCGATGCCGATGGGGCGGCCGGAGCCGCTGTGCACCCGGTAGAGGTTGATCGACCAGTGCCGGCGCTCGTCGGAGTCGGGCAGGAAACCGGTGACGTGCATGTCGGTGATGGACTCGCCGGTCTCCAGGACCCGGCGCAGGGTGGCCGTCACCCGCTCCGCCTCCGGCCTGGGCAGGTAGTCGTGGACGCCCTTGCCACGGTGGTCGTCGGGGCTGCCGCCGAACAGCGAGGCGAACCGCTGGTTGGCGCGGCGGACCCGCAGATCGCTGTCGATCAGCAGGAACCCGAACGGAGATTGACCGAAAATGGCCTGCGAGGCGGCGAGGTCGGTCTCGATCCGGCGCAGGGTGCGCACGTCGACGACGATGCAGACGGCGGCCTTCTCGCCCTCCTCGGTCCGCGTCGGCATGACGTAGACCTCGGCGAGGGCCTCCTCCCCCAGGGCTCCGGGATCGGCACCGGGTTCCGGCTTGCGGAAGGGGACGACGCCGGTCCACTCCCGGCCGTCGAGGATCTCGGCCATCTTGCGGTGGCCCTGTTCGCGCCGGTCGGGGTCGATGAACGCCGCGATGGGGTCCATGCCGACGGCGCGGTCGGCCGGGATGCCGAAGAGCTGCTCGGCACGGAGGCTCCACTGGTCCACGAGGCCGTCGGGGCCGATGGAGAAGGACGCGACGCGGATGTAGTCGTACATGGAGCCGGGCGGACTGCTCTGCCACATGGCGTCGGCGAGCGGCACCCCGCGGTCGCCGTGGGCGCGCGTCGCATCGGCCGCGGTGGCCGCCGCGGACTCCGCCCTCGCGCCGTCCGACGGGTCCTCGGACTCCGTGGCCTTCGCTGGTATCTCGCTCACGCGAACCGTCCCCTCCAGCTCACCGCGTCCGGCACCGGTCACCGAAAGGCGGCTGCCCGCAGTATCCAGCACTACGGCGCCGCACAACACGGTGTTCACGATCACAGCACGTTCCCGATCGTTTCTGGACCGGACCGTGGAAACACTTCCAGTCTTCTAACCAGCCGACACGCTGTCGAATCACGCTCTTCGACAACTGCCAGTGGCCTGAACCAGCCGCTCGACAGGGTCACCGCGGACGTACAGCGCGGGCGGGCGGTTCTCAGGGCACGGCGAGCTCGAACCAGACGGTCTTGCCGGCCTCTCCGGGACGGGTACCCCAACGGCGCGAGGAGTGGGCCACCAGTTGCAGTCCGCGGCCGCTCTCGTCCTCGGGCCGGGCGACGCGTTCGCGCGGCAGGTCCGGGAGCGGGTCGGACACCTCCACCAGCAGTACGTCGCCGGGCCGGGCCGGGCGGACCAGCCGGACGCCGATGGGGCCGGTGGCGTGCCGCAGGGCGTTGGTGACGAGTTCACTGACCAGGAGTGCCGCGATGTCGGCGAGAGCGTCCAGCTCCCAGTCGCGCAGCCGGCCGCGGACGGCGGTCCGGGCGGCACGGACGGCACCGGGTTCGGCGGAGAAGGTCCACTCGACACAGTCGCCTTCGGTGTCGAACACACCGATCACTTCCCGGCAGCAGACCCACCGATGTCCGGTTTCGTGGGGTTAATGGGCACATACCCGATATTCAGGGGCCTGTATCGCCGGGCGGGCGCACAGTGGCGTGAACGGCGCACACGGCGTGACGCTCCGCGCGCCCTCACCCGGGGCGGGCCCGCTTTCGGGCGGGTGTCACTTCAGGCGGGCCGCCACCTCGCGGACCGCCGGAACGTCCTGCTCCAGCCAGGGCACGTCCCACAGCCGGTCCGGGGTCAGCCAGCGCAGCTCGTCGTGGTCCTGGAGCGGCTCGGGGGCCGGGGAGTCCGGAAGGAGGCGGGCGGTCCAGACGCGCAGGGCGTACGGGGAGCGCAGCGGCCACTCCCCCGGGACGCGCTCGACGGCCTCGGTCTCCACGCCGAGTTCCTCGCGCAGTTCGCGGACCAGGGCCGCCTCGGGGGTCTCGCCCGGTTCGACCTTGCCGCCGGGCAGCTCCCAGCGGCCGGCCAGTTCGGGGGGCGCGCTGCGGCGCGCGGCGAGGAGGCGGCCGCCGTCGAGCAGGGCGGCCCCCACCACCACGATCGGTTCGCTCATGCGCCGGAGCCTACGGGAAGCCCGGGGCGGCTCAGTTGGCGGTCTCGGTGCCGCCCTGGACGATCCGCTCGACCCAGTAGAGCTGCTTGTGCCCGCGGGAGTCGAGGCTGTCGGCGATCTTCTGGGCCTCCGCCCGGGTCGCGTACCGGCCCACGCGGTAGCGATTGCCGTTGTCGTCCTGTCGTATGACGAGCCAGGGAAGAGTGATCGTGCCGTCGTTCATCACGCCCCATCGCTCCTTCCCGCCCGAGGCCGCCCGAGTCCCGCCCCCAGCCTTCGGCCGGGGGGACCCCCGTCTCGCGTCGCTCGCGGCCTGTGCCGTGCCCCGTCCGATAAGGAAACCGCAATCCGCATATGCCCGAGCCTACGCCCAACCTTTACGCAGCGAATACGGCTTTTCACAAAGAGGTACGCAACCGGCCAGGGCACAGGGGGCGCACGGCAGCGAACGCGCCGTCCGGGCAGGCCGATGCGTCCGGTCAGCGGCGTGCCGGACGCATCGGGGACGACCTGCGAGAACGACCAGATTCCAACCCCGGTCGGCGGGACTCCGGTTGAGTCGGCGCCGGGGGCAACCGGCCCGGAGTTGTGCGCTACTTCACGGGGAGGTGGTAGGAGACCCGGTAGCGGTCGGCCGGGACGACCACGTCGGCGGTCTCCACGGGGCGCCCGGAGGCGTAGTAGGTGCGCTGGATGACGAGGACGACATGGCCGGGCACACCGCCCAGGGCGTGGAGCTCCTCGGCGAGGCCGGGGCGGGCGCCGACCTCCTCGGTGACGTTGTCCACGACGAGGTCGATGGCGCGCATGCGCTCGACGACGCCCATGCCGCCGAGCGGGCCCTCCTCGGGCAGCATCACGGGGGTGCGGCCGGTGACGGAGAGGGGCTCCCAGGAGGTGGAGAGCATCATCGCCTCGCCGGCCTCGCGGAAGAGGTATCTGGTGCACATGACCCGGTCGCCGGGCTTGATGCCGAGCCGCTCGGCGACCGACACCACCGCCTCCGTCTGCGAGCTGCTGGACTCCCAGGTGCCGCGCGACTCGCCGTCGGTCTGCTCCTGCCGGAAGGGCGTGGCCCCGCCGGTCGGGCGGAACCCTGAGCGGGCGATGCGGCGCGGCACCGGGCGCTCGCGCACATAGGTGCCCGATCCCGAGCGGCCCTCGACGAGCCCCTCGGCCATCAGCACCTTGCGCGCCTCCAGGGCGACGGTGTCCGAGACGCCGTACTCCTCGCGGATCCGGGCCTGTGAGGGGAGCCGGGTGTGCGGTGGCAGTGAACCGTCGACGATCTTCTTGCGGAGATCACCCGCGACGCGCAGGTACGCCGGCTGCTCACCGAATGTCACTGGCCGCTCCCATCAGGTTGTACAGACAGCAACAGCGTGGCAACCGTGGGTTGTGCCATGCAAGCAAAGGCCAGAGAATCACTCGATGTGATGACTTGTGGTTGCGGCGGGCCCTACGCAGGCACTTTCTCCCCGTTCTCGCGGCGATCACACATCGAGTTCCCCGCCCTCCTCGTACTCCCCTTCGTAGGACGGCACCGTGGTGGCGAGGCCCAGAGCCTTGCGGGCGGTGACCGTCGTGGAGCCGTCGACGTAGTCGTAGCCGGCGTCGTAGTGCTCGTAGAAGGTGTCCACGTCGTCCGTGGCGGCGGCCTTCGCCCAGTGCGAGCGGGCGTCCTCCATGTCCTCGGCCAGGGCGGTGACGGCCTTGCCGGACCCGCCCTGCCAGTCGCGCCCCTCCAGCGCCTCGATCTGCTCGGCGAGCACGGCCTCGACGTCCTTGGCCCAGTCCGTGTTGACGGGCAGGTCGTCCTCGGGATAGTCCTCCGGCTCCTCGAAGAGCACGTCGTCGACGGCGTTGAGCGCCTCCAGCAGGGCGACCTGGTCGTCGTCGAGGGTGGTGCGGTCGCTGCGCAGGGAGCCGGTGAGGGTGCCCTTGTCGTCGAGGCTGCCGTACAGGCAGGTGATCTCGCGGTCGCCGAAGGCCCAGCTGTCGCGGGACGGCACGAGGTAGTAGACGCCCACGTCCTCGGGGACGGCCCAGTAGTCCATGGCGTACTCGGTCTCCAGGACGTAGCACTTGTCCTCGGCGGTCCGGGTCACCGAGTCGTCGCCGGGGAAGCGTCCGCCGGGCAGCTCGACCACGGCGAAGACCTCGCCGTCGTGGCGCCCGGCGCAGGGCACCTCCGTCACGTCGTAGGTGACGCCCTCCAGGGAGTCGGCCGGGGAGTCGAAGCAGTCGCCCTTGGCGAGCGCGTAGGCGGTGCCCTCGCCCCTCGCCGCCTCCTCGAAGGCGTCCGCGACGTCCGAGACGACGCCGGTGGACAGCACCACCGTCCACAGGACGAGCCCGACGCCGGACACCACCGCCCCGGCGATCGCCATCCCCCTGCCGCGCTCGCCCCGCCTGCGGATCTGGGCCAGCGCGACCAGCCCGAGGACCAGGCCCACGGCCGGCAGGAAGCAGAGGATGCCGAGGACCAGCGCGGCGATGGCGAGGCCGTTCACCGGCGCGGGCACGCCGTACGGGCCGAAGGGGTGGTACGGGTAGGGCGCGTACGGGCCCGGCACCGGGGCGGGGCCCGTCGGGTACGGTCCGTACGGCCCCGGGGGCTCCTGGGGCCCGTGCGGCTGGTGGGGCCCGGGGGGCGGGGGTATGGACACGACTACCGTGCTCCTGGTTCGGGCGGCGGGAACTGACCTACGGGAACCCGCGCACGGGAACTGACGTACGAAGGAACGCACGCATGGTATGCGGGGCGCGGCCGGGGACGGAACGCGGTTTCCGCTCTGCCGGAAACGCGGCTCGCCCCCGCCGCGGGCTGGGTGGCTGACCCAGACCCCTCGACGAGGGCGAGTACGCGTACGGCTGACCGTGGGAGGCCGGCGTCAGGGCGTCAGAACTGCAGCGCCCAGGCGTCGATCCGTCCGGTGTCCAGGTTCGCGTTGTCGCTGACCCTGAGCTTCCACGTCCCGTTGGCGGCCTCGGAGGAGGCGTTCACCGAGTACGTGGTGTTGATGTTGTCCGAGCTGCCGCCGGTGCCGTACGCCTTGAGCGTGTACGCCGAGCCGTCGGGGGCGATCAGCTGGACCTGGAGGTCACCGATGTAGGTGTGGACGATGTTGACCTGCACCGCGAGCGCCGAGGGGGCGTTGCCGCTCACGCCGGAGACGGTCACCGGGGACTCGACGGTGGCGTTGTCGCTGATCGTGTAGTCGCCGGTGTTCTCGAAGCGCGGTCCGGGCGGGGTGGTGGTGCCGCCGCCGACGTGGAGCAGCAGGTTGGGCGAGCCCGTGCCGGGGCCGGTGACGACGTTGGGGGTGGCCGCGGTCGTCAGCGCCGTGGAGACCTGCGCGGGGGTGGCCGTCGGGTTGGCGGCCAGGTAGAGCGCCGCCGCGCCGGCCACGTGCGGGGTCGCCATCGAGGTGCCGGAGATGGTGTTGGTGGCGGAGTCGCTGGTGTTCCACGCCGAGGTGATGGACGAGCCCGGCGCGAACAGGTCCAGGACGGTGCCGTAGTTGGAGTAGCTGGCCCTGGCGTCCGTCGAGGTGGTGGCGCCGACGGTGATCGCCTCCGTGACCCGGGCGGGGGACCTGGTGGAGGCGTTGGTGGACTCGTTGCCCGCCGCGACGGCGAAGGTGACGCCGGAGGCTATGGCGTTGCGGACCGCGGTGTCGATCGCGGTGTCGGCGCCGCCGCCGAGGGACATGTTGGCGACGGCCGGCTTGACCGCGTTCCGGGCGACCCAGTCGATACCGGCGACGACCTGCGCGGTGGTCCCGGAACCCGAGTTGTTCAGCACCCGCACACCGACGATCCGGGCCTGCTTGGCGACGCCGTACGCGCTGCCGGCGACGGTTCCGGCGACGTGCGTGCCGTGTCCGTGGCCGTCCTGGGCGGTGTTGTCGTTGTCGACGGCGTCGTAGCCGTAGGAGGCGCGGCCGCCGAAGTCGCTGTGGGTGATGCGCACGCCGGTGTCGATGACGTACGCGGTCACGCCCTGCCCCGCCGAGTCGGGGTAGGTGTAGGAGCTGTTGAGCGGGAGGGCGCGCTGGTCGATGCGGTCCAGGCCCCAGGAGGGCGGGCTGGGCTGCGTGCCGGTGATGCTGAAGGTGCGGTTCTGCACGACCGAGGCGACGGCCGGGTCGGCGGCGAACCTCTTCGCCTCGGCCGCGGAGGCCTCGACCGCGTAGCCGTTGAGCGCCTTCTTGTACGTGCGCTCGATGTCGGCCCCGTACTTCTGGGCGAGTGCCCGGCCCTCGGCGGAACCGGCGCGGGCCGCCTCCGGCTTGAGGGTCACGATGTAGCTCTCGGCCACGGCGTTCGCCGCGCCGGCGTACTGGACACGACCCTCTCCGGCGGTCGGGGAGGCGCCGGCGGGGAGAGCGGAGACGAGGCCCGCGGTGAGTACCGCGGAGGCGGTCAGGCCGATCGCGGCCAGTCTTCGCCGGGTGGAACGCGTCACTGCCATCTGAGGGATCCTCCTCAATCGGTGGTGCGCTGGTGGGGGGTGGTGCGGGCATGCCCGAGCCCGCCCAGAATGGGCGTGATCATGTCAACTGTGCTGTGCGGACTCTGTGCACCCGCCGAAAGATTGAGGCTTCCACAGGAATTCCACAAGGGTCCTGCACGGACGTAACACACGTGCCATACAGCCGACATGACGCGTCATCACTTCCGGCGCGCCACTCGGCTGCCGCTCGGCGGGGGCGGGGAGCGCCGGGTGCGAGGCGGCGTCAACCGCGGCCTATCTGGCGGCTGATGGTCTCGTCGGCGATCTCCGTGTCGGCGGCGAGCAGGAGCGCCTTGCTGAGGATCAGGGAGAGCCGCTCGTCCTCGAAGGGAAGGAACGCCCCGCGGCCTCCGCCCCGGCTCCCGCGGGCGGCCGGGACGATGCACAGGTAGGCGCCGTCCGGGTCCATCAGGACGTTGGCCGAGCCGAGATGGATGCGGTACGTGCGCAGGTCGCCGCGGACCACCAGGAAACGGCCGTCCAGCGAGCAGCGGTCGGCGATCCCCAGGCGGGGCACGATCCGCTCCAGGACCTCGCGGCGCGCCTCGGCGGTCGGGGTCAGCTCGCCGAAGGAGGCCCGCTCCCAGTAGGCGCGCTCACGGCCGCCGTCGGCCCAGTCGGGGTCGGTGGCGATGGAGGTGACGCCGACGAACAGGTCCACGTCCCGCATCGCCTCGCTGAACACCAGCTCGGGCACCTCGGCGAGCGGCACCTCGCGCCAGCCGTCCCCGGCCCGGCCGCCGTACGCCCGGCCGGTGTTCGCACGGCCGCCGTACGCCCGGTCGGCGTCGTCCGTGCGGCGGTCGAACCGCACCTGGTCGGTCACCGCGAGTTCGTCCTCGCCCGACCGGTCGGACCAGTGGTGGTGGAAGCGGATCCGCCACTCCCCCGCCGCCAGCACCCGGTCGGCCGCGTCGCCGTCCCCGTCGTCCCACGGTCCGAGCCGGCGGCTGGACCAGCCACGCGCGCGGAACAGCGCGAACAGGCGCCGGTAGTGGACGATGTGCGCCGCGAACCGGTTGGAGTGGACGCGGGTCTCCTCCTCGGCCGGGGTCGGCCGGTAGGTCTCCCGGAACGCCTGCTTGAACGGCTGCCGCAGTCCCGCCTCGGTCACCAGGTCCCGCCGGCCGCGCACGGTGTCGGCGTCGGACCGCAGGGGGTGCCAGAGCCGTACGGCCGCGTCGTCGGGCGCGTCGGGCAGTGCGTCCGCCGTCGCGGGCAGTACGGCGCGCCAGTCGCCGGGAGCCACCTCGATCTCCCAGAACAGCCGGGCCACCACGGCCCGGGCCAGCGGGTGCCCGGCCAGCTCGCGCCGCCACCAGCCGTACGGGTGCGCGGAGTCCACGGTGAACGAGCCCTCCAGCGCGCGGGCGAGCGTGAGGAGCTGCGCGTCCACCCGTTTGACCAGCTCGCGCATCTCCTTCAGCAGCGCGGGACGGTCGCGGCGGACCGGCGCCGGGGTCCCGCGCAGCGGGCGGCCGTCCTTCTCCCAGGTCAGAGTGGCGCTCTCGGTGACCGTGACGACCGCGGTGTACTCGCCGGCGGGCCTGCGCAGGACGCCGTCGTCGGCGAAGTCCAGCCGGGGCAGCCGGAGTGCCACGTCGGTGCGCTCGGCGAGGGCCGCCTCCGCCTTCTTGAGCATCTTGTCCAGCTGCTTGGGCACGCCCGCGTGCCGGACCCTGCCGCGCACGGTGCGGACCGTGGTGATCAGCTCGGGGGTGGGGAAGTCCTGGGCGGCGCGCATCAGTTCGTAGAGCATCGCCTGCGAGGGGAGCGTCCTGGCCTCGGTGGGGGCGAGGGCGACGCCGGGGAGCAGCCGGTCGAACAGCTCGGGGAGCCAGGGCTCGTCGCGCAGCAGGGCCACGCGGGCGGCCTGCCCGACGGCGAGGACCTCCCGGTCGGTGAACGCCTTGTCCGCGCGGTAGGGGATCTCGCCCGACCGGATGGCGTCGGTGCGGGCCGCCGCGGCTTCCAGGGCGCGCCGGGCGAAGGCGACGTAGGCGGAGTTGCCGGCCGATCTGCGCCAGGCGTCCGGGGGCGGCGGGGTGCCGAACGCGGAGTCGCGGTCGATGGCGGCGAGCGGCATCTGTTCCGCCAGGGGCAGGGCCGCGACCACCGCCGTCTCGTCCGCGACGACGGGGCCCGCGTCCCGGGCGAGACGGTCCTCGGCGGCGCGCAGTGTCTCCTCGCCGCCGAGCCGGGCGAGGGCGAGCAGCGCGTACGGCTGGCGCACCTTGTCCTCCGCGAGCCGCGACCCGACCAGGGCGCGGACGGGTTCGGCCAGGTCGGGCAGGGGGCCCGTGCACTGCTCGACGGCGGTCAGGCCCAGGGTGAGGTCGGCGGCGGTGCCCGACCCGGTCCGTACGAGGAGCGCTTCGAACATGCGGCGGCACGCCTCGGGCGTGTAGCGCGGCTGCCGTGACTCGGTCGCCCGTTCGATGACGGCGCGGGCCCGGGCCGCCGCGCCCGTCCACCGGGTCACCGCCTCCAACTCGGCGCACAGGAGCCCGAGTTCCGCGTCGTCGATCATCGAGACGTCGGGCGACGGGTCGTCGAAGGTGGAGTCGGGGTCGGTCAGCGCGTTCATCAGCCGGGCGGCGAGGTTCATCGGGCGTGCCTCTCGGAGCCTGTGCGGATCATGGCAGCGGCCACTGACAACGCCGCCTCCGCGGCCTTCGGACGGTCACTGTCAGTGGCGGCGGCTACGGTGGCAGCCACGTGGATCGAGTGATCACCGGCCGGGGGGCCGGGCGGAGGGGAGTGCCTGTGCAGCGCTGGGAGTCCGCCGGTGACGGTTCGTCGGAGCGCGGGGAGGGGGAAGCCGCGGGGGCGGCGGTCACCGTGCGCAACGAACCGGGCGGTGATCACGAGGTGGCGGCCACGGGGGCCGACCGGGCGCCGGGCGGGGCGGGGGTCGACCGGCCCGACGAGGACGGCTTCGTGCTGCCCGTCGCCTGGCGGCGTCTGGTCCAGCCGCGGCGCGGTGGCGTGCGCCGGACCGTCCCCGAACCGCACGCCGAGGCCGGGGACCTGCTCGCCGGGCGGCTCGGGGAGGAGCGGGAGTGGATCGAGGAGATGCTCGCCGCGCCGCGGAGCGAACCGGAGATCGTGGACGCGATCCGCGCCCAGCTGAAGGGAAGTCCGAGCCCGCTCGGCGCGGCGGCCCTGACCCCCATGACCCTGCACTACCAGCTCCCCGAGGCCGTCTTCGTGGACGCCTGGGTCCGCGCGCACGGCCCGGTGTTCGCCGCCCGGGCGGTGCTGGAGTACTTCGACGTCGAGGCGCACTGGACGCAGTACGGCGCGCGGCGGGAGAACGCCCGGATCGGCTTCCGCCCCGCTACGGCTCCGACGGACGCCCACTGGACCCGGCCGTTCGCCGACCGGATGCGGGCCCTGCTCGCCGTGGCCGACGAGGACACCTACCGCCGGACCGTCGCCATGCTGTCGAAGTGCCGCACCAGCACCCGCCGTCGGGTCGTCGTCTCCTACCTCGTCCCCGGTGAGCGCGACTGGGTCGCCGAGACCTGCGCGGAGGCGGACCGGCTCGACCCGACCCTGCGGGCGATGCTGCTGTGCTCGCTGCACTCCCCCGCCCAACTGGTGCCCTTCGGCACCGACTTCGAGCTGGCCTACGCCGACTGGTCGATGTCCCTGGTCGCCACCCTCGCCGAGGGGGTCGGCCCGGACATCGCGCCCGTGCTCCGGCGGGGTATCGAGGCCGCCCACGACTCCGACCGGGTACGCACGTTCGCCGGCGCCCTGGTGGAGCTGCCGACCGACGACGCCTTCCGGGTCCTGCTGGAGCGCGCCGACGACAAGAACGTACGGCCGTCCCTGATGGAGGCGGCCCGGCGGTGGCCGGTGCGGGCGCTGCGGCTGATGGGCGCGGCGGCGGGCGGTGCGTCGGCAGGTGGTGCGGCGGCGGGCGGGGCGTCGGCGGGTGGTGCGGCTGCGGCCGGTTCGGTGGGGAGCACCTCGACGGTGGAGCGGCTGCTGGTCGGGCACATCGCGGCACACCCGGAGCTGACGGCGGCGGTCCTGCCCGAACTGCCCGCTCAGGTGGCCGAGTTCGTGGCGCCGCGGCTCGCCCTCCGGGACCGGGTGGCCGAGGCTCCGGCGGACGCCCTGCCGGAGCTGCTGGTCAGCCCGCCGTGGACGCGGCCGCGCGAGGCGGTCCGGGCGCGGGTCGCCGCCGAGCCGCCGGCCGTGCCGGAACCGCGGGTCGTCTGGCTGCCCGGGGAGCGGGAGTCCTGGTCCGCGGTCACCTCCTGGTACGCGTCCTGGCGGGGCGGGCACGAGTGGCGGGAGGAGATCGCGCACCTCCGGAGCGGCGGCCGGCTGTCGGACGTCCGGGAGGCGCTGCTGTTCGTCACCGCGCCCGAGGACGTGGTCCGCCCGCTGCTCGCCCACTGCGCCCCCGAGGACTACTGGGACGGCGAGGCGTCACTGAAGCCGGTCGCCGCCCGGTTCGGGGTGGACGCGCTGCCGCTGCTGCTGAGCGGCGCCGCCCGGCAGCCCGCCACCCTGAACGTGCTGGTCATGCCGTTCCTCAGTGTCGAACTGGCCGGTCTGGTCGCCGACTGGCTGGCCCGGCTGAAGTCCGCGGACGCGGCGGGCCGCGCCTGGCTGAGGCGGCACGGTACGGCCACCGTCCCGTATCTCGTCCCGCACGCGGTGGGCAGGGCCGGGCACGCCCGGCGGGGTGCCGAGCGGGCGCTGCGGCTGCTCGCGGAGGCGCACGGCGCCGAGGCGGTACGGGCGGCCGCCGCCGGGTCAGGTCCGCAGGCCGCGGACCTCGTCGCGGCGGCGCTGGCCGCCGATCCCCTGGTGAGCGCCCTCCCGGCGCGGCTGCCGGCGGTCGGCGCCTGGGCCGAGCCCGCGCTGCTGCCGCAGCTCGTCCTCAAGGAGGGCGGGGCGCTGCCCGCCGAGGCGGTGCACCACGCGCTGACGGTCCTCGCGCTGTCCAAGCCGGGCGACGTCTACCCCGGGCTCGACGTACTGACGGAGGCCTGCACGGCCGAGTCGCTGGCCGCGTTCTCCTGGGGCCTGTTCGAGCTGTGGCTGCTCGCCGGCATGCCCCCGAAGGAGAGCTGGGCGCTGCACGCGCTCGGCTGGTTCGGCGACGACGACACCGTGCGGCAACTGACTCCCGTGCTGCGCGCCTGGCCCGGCGAGGGCGCCCACCACCGGGCGGTGGAGGGGCTGGCCGTGCTCGCGTCGATCGGTACGGACGTGGCGCTGCTGCATCTGCACACCCTCGCCCAGCGGGTGCCGTTCAAGGCCCTGAAGCTGCGCGCCCAGGAGAAGATCGCCGAGGTCGCCGAGGGGCTCGGGCTGACCGCGGAGCAGCTGGGCGACCGGCTCGTCCCGGACTGCGGTCTGGACGCGGACGGCGGCACCGTCATCGACTACGGCACCCGGCGGTTCCGGGTCGGGTTCGACGAAAAGCTGCGGCCCTTCGTCCAGGACGCCGACGGCAGGCCGCGCAAGGCGCTGCCGCCCCCGGCGGCCAAGGACGACCCGGAGCTGGCCCCCGCGGAACGCAAGCGGTTCGCGGCGCTGAAGAAGGACGTCCGGGCCGTCGCCGGGGACCAGGTGCGCCGGCTGGAGGCGGCGATGGTGACACGGCGGTCCTGGACGGCCGCCGAGTTCCGCGAGCTGTTCGTCGCGCATCCGCTGCTGTGGCATCTGGTGCGGCGGCTGGTGTGGCTGCGCGAGAGCGACGGCACGGTGACGGCCTTCCGGGTGGTGGCGGACCGTACGTTCGCCGACGTCGGGGGCGAGGTGCTGGCGCTGCCGGAGGGGGCGGGCGTCGGGCTCGCCCATCCGCTGGACCTGGGCGGCGAGTTGGAGGCGTGGTCCGAGCTGTTCGCCGGCGAGGGGATCGTGCAGCCCTTCCCGCAACTGGGCCGGGCCGTGCACGCCCTGACCGCCGAGGAGGCGGCCGGCCACCGGCTGGCCCGGTTCGAGGGCGCCGTCGTGCCGGTCGGCAGGCTGCTCGGTCTGACCAGACGCGGCTGGGAGCGCGGCAAGCCCCAGGACGCGGGCGTGGAGCGCTGGTTCCACCGGCGTATCGACGAGGGCCGCCATCTGGTCGTCGACCTCGACCCGGGGATCACCGTCGGCGCCGTGGACATGCTCGGCGACCAGACCTTCCAGGCCGTCTCGCTGAACACCACCCCGGACGACTACTGGCGCAGCGGCGACCGCGGCCGCCTCAGCTTCGCAGGCCTCGACCCGGTGACCGCCTCCGAGCTGCTCGCGGACCTGACGGAGGTGACGACGGCGGCGGAGGCGACGGCGGAGTGACCGGCCGTCGCCCCGGCCCGTCACGGCCCGCGCCGGCCGCCGCTCCCGGGCCGCGCGTCCCGGCGCGGCGCCTCACTTCCCGGACCGCAGTGAGCGGCGGTTGCGCAGCCAGGTGACCAGCCACAGCACGTTGATCCCGCCCGGTACGACCAGAACGGCGACAGAGTCGGCGTTGCCCGCCGGGCCCACGAGGTGCCGAAGACGAGACAGACCTGGTCGGCCCGGCGGCGGATCGAGCCGGGCCGATCGGCGGCGAGCAGCAGTAGCTCGTGGGCGGGGCCGCCACCGGGTGCTCCCGTGCCGGTCGTTCGGTACCGGTCGCTCCATTACCGACGGTTCCGCTGCCGGTCAGGAGGTCCAGCAGGTCCCCGGGCCCACGGACCTCGCGGCGCTCCCCGGTCACGGTCGTGTCGGAGTTCAGGGCGCGCAGCGCGGCCGGCGCGGCATCGGTCTTCGGGGTGCCGAAGTCCTGTTCGCGGCGGAAGGTACGCCGGTTGAGGTTGGGCAGTTCGACGACGTCCGGGTCGACGCAGTGCAGCCGCCCCACCCCGGAGGCGACGAGGTCACGCGCGGCGGCTCCGCCGGTGCCGCCGACACCGACCAGCAGGACCCGGGGTCGGCGCAGGCGCAGCCGGGGCTCCCAGGCACTCTTTCCGGGCCGCAGATCCATCCGGCGCGGCAGGGTCGTGCTCCTGCCGTACCGCTCGCGTTCCCGCTCGGTCAGCTCCTCGGGCGGTGCGGCGCCGGCGTCCTCGACGTACCCGGCCTCCGTCAGGTCGGCCATGGCCACCGATCCGAGGTCTCCGCATCACCCGCACCGTCGCCTTCGAGCCGTTCTCGTCAGTCCCAACCACCCAGCGACAAAGCACGTTGACAACGGTGTCCCGTAGAGCGAACGCTGGCAAGAGCGCAACCGATCACCGCACGCCCACCCCCGCCGAAGGGACACGGTATGCCGAACAAGATCGAGATCCGTCCGCTGGACAAGAAGGAGACCACCGGGGACTCCGGCGGCAACGGCGGCTCCTGACCGGACACGGCCGATGGACCGTTACCCCACGGTCGCGGAGGTGACCGAGTCGGCGCGGCGGCTGGTGGACCGGTTCCCCGGGACCGGCCGCCTGCGCCGGGTCGGGACGTCCCGGGCGGGCCGTCCGCTGCTGATGCTGTCCGTGGGACACGGGCCGCGCCATGTCCTCCTGGTCGGCCGGCCGCACCCCGACGAGCCGGTCGGCGGCGCGACGGTGCTCGCGGTGGCCGAACTGGTCGCCCGCGGCGACGGCCCCTCCCACGCGACGGACCCCGCGTTCGCCACCTGGGACATCCTGCTCTGCCTCGACCCGGACGGCGCCGCGCTGAGCGAGGGCGTCGCCCGGACGACCTCCGGCACGGCCGCCCCGACCTTGGCCGACTACTACCGCGCGGCGTTCCGCCCGGTGGCGGCGGAGCAACCGGAGTGGGCGCCGATCGTCTCGCGTCGACTCCCCGAGAGCCAGGCGCTGTTGCGGGTCATCGACGAGCTGCGGCCCTTCCTCCAGTGCTCGCTGCACAGCGTCGACGCGGGCGGCAGCTGGATCCAGCTGACCCGCGACCTCCCCGGACTGGCCACTCCCTTCGGGGAATCAGCCGCCGAGCTGGGCATCCCGCTCCAGCACGGCACGTACGACGCCCTGTACTGGGACAACCCCAGCCCCGCGATCCACGTCCTGCCCCCGGCGGACAGCACCGCCCGTCTGGCGGCCGGTTCGGAGGACATCGAACGGTCCACCTGGTGTGCGCCGGTGCGGTACGGCGGCGCCACCGCGATCATCGAAGTGCCCATGTGGGCGACGGACCTGGCCGACGACCCGTCCCCGCACCCGGACGCCGCGAACGCCCTGCACGGCCTGTCCGCCCTGGTGCGCGACGGAGGACGACAGGTGACCGCCGTACTCGACAGGGCGCGCGGTTTCCTGCCCCCGGCCGAGGAGAGCCCTCCGCGGCGGGTGCTGGAGTGGATGGCCGAGGACCTCTACGACCTGGTCGCCGAGTCCTGGGAACCCCTGGCCCGGCAGGCCGCGGAGCCCACCACCGACCCGCACCGGCTGTCGAGGGCCCAGATCTGCGCCCTCGACGTGGTGGCCCGCCGCCAGCCCCTGCGCGCCGCCGGTCTGCTGTTGCGACTGCTGGAGGAGTCGGACGACCGCTCCGCCCCGGCGCTCCACCGCGAACTCGACGGGCTCTTCACCACCTGGTGCACGGATTTCGAGCGGTCCCTGAACCTGCGCCGGGTCCCCGTCGCCGCGCAGGTCCGTCATCAGACCCGCACGGTCGTGGCGGCGGCGCACAGCGCGCTGCACGTGCTGGGGCACCACCAGGGGGGCGGTCCGGCCGGGCCCCGGGCTCAGGCCAGTTCGTAGAAGCCTTCGCCGTCGAGGTAGCGGGTGGTCAGGGCGTCGCGGGCGACGGTGGCGGCGATCTCGTGCAGGAGGTAGACCCGCATCGGGAAGGTCCAGTCGTCGGTGGACGGGTGCACGGTGTCGCCCGGGTGGGTGCGGAACAGTACGTCGTGGAAGCTGTCCAGGGCGCGCAGTTCGGCGAGCCGGGGGTAGGACTTCAGGGTGCCGCCGCGGGGGGCCACCATGTTGACGATGCGGGCGTGGCGGCCGACCCGGTAGTCCTCGCCGGCCGCGGCGCGGAAGGCGTCCGGGTCGGTGCAGGCGTCGACGGTGAGGTCGAGCTGGCTGGTGCCGAGCGCGGCCGTCACCGGTACGTGGACGTCGGCCCCGCAGACCCGCGCGCCCGTCTCGACCAGCCGCGGGCCGTTCGGGGTGAGTTTCAGTTCGGTGTGCGCGGGCCCGTGCGCGATGCCGAGGGCGTCGAGCACCCGGAAGGTGTGCTCGACCAGGCTGTCCTGTTCCGGTCCGCGCCGGGTCAGCAGCTCGGCTCCGGCCGCCAGTTCGGCGACGCCGTTGGCGCTGAGGGTGTGCATCCGCCAGATGTCGCAGACGCGGTGGACGCCGTCCCGGCTGACCGTGTTGACGATGTACTCGTGGCCGACGAGGTACTCCTGCGCGAGGACGGCGTCGTTCGACTGGCCGAGCACGCTCGTGGTGCCGTGCAGTGCCTGGAAGGCCGCCTCGACCTCCTCGGCGCCGGAGCAGTAGAAGACGCCGTCGCTGCCCGCGCTGCTGACGGGTTTCAGCACGACCCGCCCGCCGTCCACCTTCTCGTACCAGCGCAGCAGTTCGTCCCGGTCGGCGGTGTGGAGCTGCTCGACCGCGGGCAGGCCGGCCGCCCGGACCGTCTCGATCATGCGGTACTTGTCGCGGCGGGCCGGGCTGAGCGCGGTGCCGTTCGACGGCAGGCCGAGCCGTTCGCCGAGGGCGTCGGCGAGCAGCACCGCGCGTTCGACGCCGGCGACGAGGGCGACGGGCCGGTGCGCGGTCAGTTCCCGCAGCGTCTCGTCGAGGTCACCCCGGTGGACGAGGTGTGCGTCGAAGTCCTCGGGGCGGTAGCCGCGTGCGTAGTTCGCGGGGATGTCCGGGGTGCTCTGCAGGTGCACGCAGGTGTGGCCGCGGCGGCGGAAGAGCGGCGCGAGACAGCGTGCACTGGCGTAGGCGTCGACGATGACGACCACCGGGGCGCTCGCAGCATTCATGGGTTCCTCACGGGTGGTTTGGCTCGGGACGCGGGTCTCAGTCGGCGGGGCGGGTCCGGATCCGCACCCGGGCGGCCGCGGCCTCGGCGCGGTCCACGGCCTCGGCGGCGTCCCGGCCCACCGCGATCACGTCGCCGCACAGCCGCTCGGCGGACCAGGTGACCCGCGGTATCACCGTGCCGGGCCGCGCCGTCACACCGAGGGTGACGCCGTCGAGGCCGTCTGCGGGCAGGTCGACCTCGGTCACCACGCCCGGCTCCGCGGACAGGAACCGGATGGCCGCGCCGCCGAGCGGGGCGGGCACCTCGCCCTTCCAGGGTTCGAGTCCGAGGGGGACCGCGACCGCGGCCCGGACCAGGTCCACTCCGTAGGCGAGGCGGACCAGTTCGGGGATGTTGTCGCCGCCGGCCCGGTTGTGGGACTCGATGATCCGCAGCCCGCCCGGCGTGATCATGATCTCGGTGTGGGAGGGGCCCTCGACCAGGCCGACCGCGTCCAGCAGCCGTCCGGTCAGCTCCGCGATCTCCTGGCGGGTGGGCTCGTCGACGGTCGCGGGGACGGAGTGACCGGTCTCCACGAAGCCGGAGCCGAGGAGTTTGTCGGTGACGGCGACGACGGTGTGCGCGCCGTCGGCGGAGAAGCCCTCCACGCTCACCTCGCGGCCGGTGAGGAACTCCTCCGCCAGCATCTGCGCGCGCCCGGCGGCCTCGACCAACGACCAGGTCCCGGCGGCCTGGTGAGGGCCGTCGACCTTGTGCACGTCGCGGCTGCCGCCGAAGTCGAGGGGCTTGACGATGCCGGGCCCGCCGATCTCGTCGAGGAACGCGGCCAGTTCGGCCGCGTCGCGCACGACCCGGAACCGCACCGGGGAGAGGCCCACCTCGGCGAGCCGGGCGCGCATCGCGGCCTTGTCCTTGAGCAGGGTGACCGTGCGCAGGGAGTTGCCGCCGAGCCCGAACTCCTCGTTGAGCGTGGCCGCGGCGACCAGTCCGAGTTCCGCCGGGGAGAAGAACCGTGCCACGGGCAGCCGGGCGTGCAGCGCGCGCCCGGCCGCCAGGAGCGCCTCCCGGTCACCCAGGTCCACCTCGACCACCTCGGCGCACCAGCGGGCGGAGACCTTCGGGTCGTACATGCCGGCCTTGGCGAACTGGACGATCTCGCAGCCCAGTTCGGCCGCGGACCTCAGCACGCTCGGGCGCCCGCCCAGCAGGCCAATACGCGGAGCCATCTGTCGTACCTCTCCGATCTGTTCTTCGTGGGGTCCGGTCCTCGTGGGACTGTTCCCCGTGGGGGAGGCCGGCTTGTGCCGGGCCGGTCAGCGGTCGAGCAGTGTCACGTTGTCGCCGAAGCGCATCAGCGGGCGGTACTCGCCCGCGCGGGAGTGGCGCATGGTGCGCAGCATGGCGATGGCGCTGCCCGCCGCGTCGTCGGCCGCGATGATCGAGCTGTCGTCGCCGACCAGGGTGGCGGTGATGGTGATGTGCTGCTCGATGTCCTGGAGGTCGGCTTCGAGGAGCGCGTCGCGGGCCAGCGCCACCTCGGGGGCGTTGGCGGCGAGCTTGTCGAAGGAGTCGGTCCAGGTCCTGGCCAGGGTGCGCATGGCCTTGCGGAACGCCTTGTGTTCCGGCTGGGTGCGTCCGGTGAGCGCGGCGGGGACGGCGGGCGGGCTCATGGTGGGCCGGACCTCGGCGTCGTAGCAGGGCGCGGACATGTCGCCGGAGTGCATCATCGCGGCGGTGAAGGCGCGGACGTACACGGCCGCCTCGCGCAGCGCGTCCCGGGCGCCGTCGGTCTCGCCCTCCTTGTTGTGGGCGAGGGCGCGGGTCACCGCGTCGGCGGCGGCGAGGTTGAGCACGAAGTAGAAGTGGTGGGTGATGACCCAGCGCGTCAGCTCGTCCTCGGCGGGCACGGCGGGCGCCGGGCCGGCGGGGGCCGAGGGGGAGGCGGGGTCGCGTTCCGCGTCCCTCGGGGCGAGGCCGCGCAGCACCTGGATCACCGCGAGGACCTCCGCGGCCTGCTGGTTCAGCGTCAGACGCGCGATCCGCAGGTCGGCCAGGGCGCGGGCGAGGACGACGGTGACCTCGGAGACGAGGCGGGCGTCGTCCACGGGGGCGGTGCGGACCCCGAAGTAGTCGTGGTTCGGGACGATCGGGGTGAGCGCCTCGGCGTCCATCGGCGCCACCTGGGCGAGCTCGGCGAGCCGGTCCGTGGCCGTGACGGCGCCCTCCAGGGCCGCGCGGATCTCCGCCGGGCGGGCGCCCCGCGGGTTGAGCAGTTCGCCGTGCAGGCCCTCCAGGGCGGTCACCGCTTCGTCCAGGGCCGCCTCGACGGGCGCGGCCGGCCGGGACAGCGCGCGGACCAGGTTGTTCGCGGGGAGGACGACGAGGGGGAGGTCGGGGCAGGCAGCAGACATGTCAGACACCTCGGTACGTCATGGCGTGGAACGGTGGAAGGGGCGGGGCGGTCGGCGTCCGCCTACGAGCGGGTCCGGCGCCGGTTCACGAGCAGGCCCGGCGTGGGCTGACGAGCAGGCCCGGCGCCGGTTCAGGGCAGGCGCTGGGCCCTCGCTCACAGCGGGCGCTGCGGCCCACCCCTGAGCAGGGGCTCGGCGCCGGCTCAGGGACGGAGGCTCGACACCCACCCGGCAGCGGGCGCCCGGCACCCACCCGGCCGCAGGCGCTCGGCACTCACCCGCGCGCATGGCCGCGGGCCTCGTTGAGGAACTGGCCGAGGTAGCCGTCGTGCGGCAGGTACGGGTCCTGCCACCACCGGTCGACCGGGCCCTCGACGACGGTCCGCACCCCGGGCAGCGCGAGTGCCTCCTCGACGAGCGAGGCGTCCTCGGTGAGCAGGCCGAGGGCGAGCGAGTCGTCCAGCGGTGCCATGCCGTCGGACCTGCGCCAGGGCGCCACCCACGCGCAGGGGAAGGGGAGTTCGGTCGCGAGCGCCGGGTGGTCGGGGCGGTCGAGGGCGAACACGGCGGGGTGCAGGGCGACGGCCTCCCCGCCGACGGGCGTCAGCGGCCCGTCCGGCAGGTGCGCCGCGACGAGGTCGGGAGCCGTACCGGCGGCGGAGGCGGCGACCGCGCGCAGCGCCTCGGCCTCGGAACGGGGCCGCACCGGCAGCACCGCGCGGGAGTCGGTGACCGGGTGGGCGGGGAGCGCGGCCAGGCGGGCGGCGAGCCGTTCGGCCAGCAGCCGGTGGTCGCCCGTGGTCAGGACGGCGGTCGTGTTGGTGCAGCGCACTCCCCCGTCCCCCGCGATCTCGGCGACGAGGTGGTCGAGGACGGCGTCGTCGACCTCGGTGTCGACGAGGATCTTGCTCCGTCCGGGCCCGCGCACCAGCACCCGGTCGTTGCCGCGCAGCCGGGCGACGGTGTCCTCGCCGCCGTAGACGAGGGCGAGGTCGCCCGCCTCGGTGAGGGCGTCGGCGGTGGCGTGTCCGCCGGGGAGCAGGCCGATCCGGTCGGGGTGGAGGCCGGCCGCGAGCAGCGCGCGGACCAGGCGCAGCGGGGTGAAGGGGTCACGGCCGCCGGGGCGTACGGCGACGCGGTAGCCCATGGCGAGCGCCTGGAGCCAGGCGCCGTGGGTGCCGGGGTGGTTGCTCGGCGCGACGACCGACAGGACGCTGCCGCGGCGTACCCAGCGTGCCGTGGCTCCGGCGCCGGCCGGTATCTGCCGCCGGACCGCCTCGCCGAGCGACTCCCCGTCGCGGGCCACGCGTTCCAGCACACCGCGGGCCACCGTGACGGGCACGCCGGAGGCGAGCGCCTGGAGCCGGCAGTACTCCTCGGGGCTCTGGCCGCCGAGGGTCGCCTTGGCGAAGAGCCGGCCGGCCTCGGCGAGGACGGCGAGGGTTTCGGCGGGCCCGGGTTCGGGTGAGCGCCGCATGGTCTTGACCGTCAGCCGGGCCACGAGGGGCGGGACCTCGTGCACGGTCGCCAGGGGTTCGCCGGTGACAGCACGCAGGACGCGGGTGTCGCGGGAGGTGCGTTCCTCCCCGGCGCGCAGAGCGGGAACGGGTAACAGCACGCGATCAACTTCCTTGAGGCCGGGCTCGGTCCGGTGTCGCGTCGGCCGGCCCCGGTCGGGCCGGGACCGGCGGACGCGGAGAGTGCGGCGCGATCGACGGGCGCCGCGGATACGGCGGAACCGGTGCGATCGACGGGCGCCGCAGGTACAGCGACACCGACACGACCGGCAGGCGCCGCGGATACGGCGGAACCAGCACGACCGGCAAGCGCCGCAGGTGCAGCGGCACCGGCGCGATCGACGGGCGCCGCGGATACGGCGGCACCGACACGACCGGCAGACACCGCAGTTACGGTCGGGTCAGAACGGCCAGCCGTCGAAGACCACGGCGCGGGCCGGCGCGGCCTCCACGTCGGCGACCTTGATCGGCAGCGCCATCAGCTGGACGACGGGGTTGGTGACGCGCCCGAGGTTCTGGATGTTCTCCAGGATCGGGATGCCGGCGGAGAGCAGGGCGCGGTGCACCTGGCCGCTGCGGTCGTCGGGCCGCTCGGTGATGCAGTCCATGCCGACCAGCACGGTGCCGTTCTCGGCCATCCACTCGGCCGCCGAGACGGTGAGGTACGGCGGCTTGTCCCAGTAGTCGTCGCGGCCGAGGTAGCGGTCGGGGTGGTCGGTGCGGATCAGCAGCCGGTCCCCCTCCTGCCACACGTCGCGCACCGCCTTCTCCAGGTCCTCGCCCGTGACCGGGTCCAGATCGCGCTTGTGGGAGAGGTCGGCGACGACGGCGCGGCCGACGAAGGTGCTCAGCGGCACCTCGTCGATCTTCTCCCGGTCCTCGAAGAAGTGGTAACCCGACTCCACATGCGTCCCGTTGTGCGGGAATATGTCCAGATTCGAGAAGGTCCTACCGATCCCGGAGGGGTCGGACTCCGGCGTCATGGCGCGCCGAATGTGGAATTTCGGATACCACGCGGCGTCGTACGAGGGCATGCCCTCGGACCAGCCCTGACTAATGTCGATCAGCTCCACACCGCACTCCGTCACCTGAGCGAAATTAATCCCGCCGGGACGACGGGACCGGAGAGAAGGTAGCACGCCCGACAGAAAACTCCAGAGCGATAAATTGACTGAACGTTCAACGGAATGGGGATTCTTTAATTCCGGCAACGTGGCCCCCGCATTGAGGTGCGATATTGGTTTAGCTTTTACCTATCTCCTCGACCTTATTACGTTTCCTTTACTACTCCAGCAAAATTTTGTACCTATACGCCCCACTTGGGCGGTTGGTCTGCCAGGAGACACCCTCTTTACACCTTCACGCCGGTATACGCGCAGGGATACCCATTCATACCTCGATGAGCTACATGTCTCGATTGCCTGATCCTTCCACTTCGCTCCGTGTCGGATTCCTGCTTGCGGGGCGGCAACCGGCTCGGCTACTGTCGCCGACGGCTCAATAAGGGAAACCTGCAATTAGCTCATGGAAGGTCAATTCCGTGATCGTGATAATGGATTCGACGGCACCCCGAGAAAGTGCCGACATAGTCGCCGATACCCTTTCGAGAAACGGAATCGACGCCTTCTTAACGGTTCTCGACAAGGCCGCGGTACTCGTCTCGGAGAGCGCCGGCACCCCGGAGCTGGCGAGCGAGCTCAGTGATCTTCCGGATGTCGCCGGGGTGCTGCGGGTGCCCGGGTCCCAGCGGCTCACCAGCCGCGTCTTCCGCGAGGAGAACACCCGCGTCAGGGTCGGGCAAAACGTTCAAGCAGTTTTCGGCGGAAACGACTTCGTGGTCATCGCCGGCCCCTGCGCGGTGGAAAGCCCCGAACAGATGACCGGAATCGTCGACCTGGTGCAGGCGGCGGGCGCGATCATGCTGCGCGGCGGTGCCTTTAAGCCCCGCACCTCCCCGTACAGCTTCCAGGGGCTCGGCCTCGCCGGGCTCGCGCTCCTCGCCGAGCAGCGACGACGCACCGGACTGCCGGTGGTCACCGAGGTCGTCACGCCGAAGGACGTCGAGTGCGTCGCCGAGGAGAGCGACATGCTCCAGATCGGCGCGCGCAACATGCAGAACTTCGAGCTGCTGCGCGAGGTCGGCGCGGCGGGCCGGCCGGTCCTGCTCAAGCGGGGCATGTCGGCCACCGTCGAGGAGTGGCTGCTGGCCGCCGAGTACCTGCTGCACATGGGCAACGACGACGTCGTCCTGTGCGAACGCGGTATCCGCAGCTACGACCGCAGCACCCGGTTCACCCTGGACCTCGGCGCGGTCGCCGAGGCCAAGCGCCTCACCCACCTCCCGGTGATCGTCGACCCGAGCCACAGCACGGGCAAGCCGCACCTGGTCGGCCCGATGTCGCTGGCCGCGGCCGCCGCCGGGGCCGACGGACTCATCATCGACGTCCACAACGACGCCCGGGCCGCGCTCTGCGACGGCGCCCAGGCCCTCGACGGAGCCCAGTTCGCCACCGTGATGGACCAGTTGGGCCCGCTCCTGGAAGCCGTGGGACGCAGGCTCGCACCGACCGCCCACCCCGCCGGTTCCCTCGCCTCGGCCTGACACCCGACTGGAGACCCCAGCATGTCTCGCCCCACCCACGACCCGTTCACCGCGGACCTCGCCCCGGAGGAGTTCGTGCCCGCCGCGATGCGCTGGCACTTCTCGCCCGAGACGGGATCCCCGTTCTGGCTCAAGCGCGCCGGCGACCTCGGCTTCGACCCGCTCACCGACATCCGCACCTGGGACGACCTCGACCGCTTCCCCGACGTGAGCGAGGAGTGGCGCGCCGTCCCCGTCGACGACCTCGTACCGGCCGGCACCGCCGCCGAACCCTGGGACTTCCAGGTCTTCGACAGCGGCGGCACGACCGGATCGCCCAAGCGCATCGTGGAGTCCCGCTCCCGCCGCAACGGCGTCCACTGGGTCAGCGAGGTCCTCGCCGACCACGGCGTCCCGGGCCACGGCGCGGGCCACTGGCTGCACATCGGCCCCACCGGGCCGCACATCGTCGGCCGGTCCGTCGGACTCCTCGCCCAACTGCGCGCGACCTTCTGCCACTACATCGACTTCGACCCGCGCTGGGTCAAGAACTGCGTCCGCGAGGGCCGGGGCGAGGAGGCCGGACGCTACGTCAGGCACATCCTCGCGCAGGCCGGCGACATCCTCGCCACCCAGCCCGTCTCGGTGCTCTTCGCCACCCCGCCGGTGCTGGAGGCGCTCTGCGCCGACGACGCCCTCCTCGACCTCGTGCAGCGCAAGGTGCGGGGCATCGTCTGGGCCGGCACCAGCGTCAGCCCGGAGACCCTGCGCGCCTTCGAGGAGGAACTGTTCCCCGACGCGGCCGTGGTCGGGCTGTACGGCAACACCATGATGGGCATCGCCCCGCAGCGGCCCCGGGAGAGCGGCGACGCCCACCCGTGCGTCTTCGTCCCCTTCCACCCGTACAGCAGGGTGAAGGTCGTCCACCCCGAGCGGCCGACCGAGGAAGTGGCGCACGGGGAGCGCGGGCAGGCCCGCATCAGCCTCCTCTCCCGCGACCTGCTGGTCCCCTGGACGCTGGAGCGGGACTCGCTCGTCCGGGTGGCGCCGACCGAGCGCTACCCGCAGGACGGGCTCGCCGACATCCAGGTGCACGCCGGTGACAGCGGCCGGACCGTCATCGAGGGGGTGTACTAGGCATGACCGTCGACACCGCGGCGGCACCCGCCGAGTTCACCCTCACCACGGCCGAGCACACCGACCTGGTGGACGTCTGCCGCGCCGGCGTCGAGCGGGCCCGCGCCACCGGCCGCCACGCGCTGGTGAGCTGGGCCCGGCCCTGCGAGCCGGCCGATCCGCTCGCGATCTGGGCGGGAGCCCGCACCCGCACCGGACGGTCGCTCTACTGGCGGTCGGGGTGGGACGGCACGACCGTCCTCGCCTTCGGCAGCGCCCACGACCTGCGCGGCACCGGGGCGGGCCGGCTCCCCGCGATCCGCTCGGCCTGGACGGCGCTGGTGCGCGAGACGGTCACCGGCGGCGGCCCCGGGCAGGGGCCCCTCGCCGTCGGCGGTTTCGCCTTCGCCGGCCCCACCGACGCGGGCCCCGGCGCCCTGCCCGAGGCCCTGCTGTGGGTGCCCCTGATGCAGCTGCGTCTGTCGGCCCCGGACGGCTCCACGGGCCCGGCCGCCACGGCGGAACTGCGGCTCAACGCCCTGGTGGACGGCAGTGACGATCCCGAACTCCTGGCGAAGACACTGACGTTACGGGCCGAGCGCTGCCTCGCCGCCCGGGACAGCGGCGGACCGCGCCCGGCGCTCCGCCCGCTCGCCAGCGTCGAGACGCCCGCCGCCGAGGAGTGGAAGGCCCTCGTGCGCAGCGCCACCGACCGGATGCGGGCGGGCGACTTCGAGAAGGTGGTGCTCGCCCGGCGCCTGGACGTCACCGCCGACCGGGAGTTCGACGTGCCCGCCGCGGTCCGCCGGCTGCTGGAGACGTACACCGGCACGACCGTGTTCGCGCTCGGCCACGGCGCCACGACGTTCCTCGGCGCGACCCCCGAGTACCTGGTCCGGGTCGAGGACCGGGAGGTCGAGGCGCTCGGCCTGGCCGGCACCACACCCCGCGGGGCCACCCCCGAGGAGGACAGGGCACTGGAGGGCGAACTGTCCGGCAGCGCGAAGCTCCGGCACGAGCACGAGGTCGTGGTGCGGATGCTGAGCGACGCGCTCGCCGAGTCCTGCGTCCGGGTCACGGCCGACGCCGAACCGCGGGTGCTGAAACTGGCCAACGTCCAGCATCTGTCCACCCCGGTGCGGGGCAGGCTGCCCGAGGGCTCGGCGGAGGGAGTCCTCGACCTCGCGGCCCGCCTCCACCCGACCCCCGCGCTCGGCGGCCACCCCCGGGCCGAGGCCCTTCAGTGGCTCGCCCGCCACGAGGGCTTCGACCGCGGCTGGTACGCCGGCGGCGTCGGCTTCACCGACGGCGCGGGCGACGGACAGTTCGCGGTGGCCATCCGGTCCGCGCTGGTCCAGGGCGCCTCGGCCGCGCTGTACGCCGGATGCGGGCTCGTGGCCGGCTCCGACCCCGAGGCCGAGTACGCCGAGACCTGCGCCAAGCTCCGTCCGATGCACGCCGCCCTCGGCCTCGGCTGACCGCTCAGGGCCCGGCGCCGCCCACCACGGGACGGCGCCGGGCCCCTGCAACCGACCCACGGAGAACAGTCACCGTGACCCTGGAGAACATCGTCGTCGTCGGCGGCGGGCTGGCCGGCGCGCACACCGCCGCCGCCCTGCGCGCCCGCGGCCACCGAGGCACGCTCACCCTCGTCGCCGCCGAACCCCATCCGCCGTACGACCGCCCGCCGCTCACCAAGGCGGTGCTGGCCGGTACGGAGGAGGACACCGCCTTCCCCACCGACTGGACGGCGCTCGGCGTCGACCTGCGCCTGGGCGAGCGCGCCGAGACCCTCGACCTGCACGAGCGCCTGCCGGGCGGCGTCCTGAAGACCACCTCGGGCTCCCTCGCCTTCGACGGGCTGGTCCTCGCCACCGGCGCGGAACCCGTCCGGCTGCCCGGCACGGGGCGGCAGCACCTGGTCCGCACCCTGGACGACGTACGCGCGCTGCGCCCGCTGCTGCGCCCGGACGCCCGTCTGGCGCTGGTCGGCGCCGGGTGGATCGGCGCCGAGGTGGCCACCGTCGCGGCCGCCCGGGGGTGCCGGGTCACCGTGGTGGAGGCCGGCCCCGCCCCGCTCGCCGCCGCGGTCGGCGCCGGGATCGGCGCCCTCACCGCCCCCTGGTACGCGGCGGCCGGCGTCACCCTGCGCTGCGGGACGGCCGTCGCCTCGGTCGACACCGGTGGACTGCGCCTGGCGGACGGGGAGTTCCTCGCCGCCGACGTGGTGGTCGTGGGCGTCGGCGCCCGCCCCGCCGTCGGCTGGCTCGACGGCTGCGGACTGGAGATCGCGCGCGGCGTCGTCGTCGACGCGTCCCTGCGGACCGCGCGCCCCGAGGTGGTGGCGCTCGGCGACTGCGCGGAGTGGTGGTCGCCGCGCTACCGGCGGCACCTGGTGGTCGAGCACTGGGACACCGCGCTGAAGGCGAGCGAGCAGGCCGCCGCCGCCCTGCTCGGCGAGGACGTCCGGCACGACCCGGTCCCGTACTTCTGGTCGGACCAGTTCGGCCGCACCGTGCAGTACGCGGGCGACCACCGGGACGCCGACCGGGTGGTGCTGCGCGGCTCGCCGGAGGACCCGGCCTGGACCGTGCTGTGGCTGGCCGGCGACCGGCTGTGCGCGCTGCTCGCGGTGGACCGCCCCCGTGACCTGGTGCAGGCCCGCCGCGCCCTCGCCAAGGGCTGCGCGGTCGACGTACCCGCCGCCACCGACCCCGCGACCGCGCTGCGCGACGCCCTGCGCCCCGTCTGACCGCCCGATTGCCCGAGAACCCTGGAGAGGACACCTCCCGCATGACCACGACGCACCAACCCCCCGGGTTCCGCACGGCACTTGACGGGCTCACCGGCTACCGGCCCGAGGAGCCGGCCCGCTCCCCCGACGGCCGCTCCTACGCCCTCGCCGCCAACGAGACGCCGTTCGGGCCGCTGCCCGCGGTGACCGAGGCGGTGCGGGAGGCGGTCCAGGGCGTCAACCGCTACCCGGACAACGGCGGCCGGGCGCTCGTCGCCGAGCTGGCCGAACGGTTCGGGCTCGACCCGGAGGGCATCGCGCTCGGCTGCGGTTCCGTCGGCGTCACCCAGCAACTGCTCACCGCGGTCGCCGAACCGGGCACCGAGATCCTCTACGCGTGGCCGTCCTTCGAGGCGTACCGCCTGCTGACCCGGCTCGCCGGGGCCACCTCCGTCGAGGTGCCGCTGCGCGAGGGCCGGCACGACCTCGCGGCGATGGCGGAGCGGATCACCGACCGCACCCGGCTGGTTTTCGTCTGCAACCCCAACAACCCGACCGGTACGGTCGTCGGGCGCGCCGAGCTGGAGGAGTTCCTGGACCGGGTGCCGCCCGGCTGCCTGGTCGTCCTGGACGAGGCGTACCACGAGTACGTCCGCGACCCCGACGTCCCCGACGGCCTGACCCTGCTCGCCGGCCGGCCGCGGCTCGTCGTCCTGCGCACCTTCTCCAAGGCGTACGGGCTCGCCGGACTGCGCATCGGCTACGCGGCCGGCCACCGCGAGGTCATCGGCGTCCTGCGCAGGGCGTACCTGCCCTACAGCGCGGGCGGTGTCGCCCAGGCGGCGGCGATCGCGGCCCTGCGCTCGGGGGACGAGGTGAGAAGGAGGACGGACGTCATCACGGCGGAACGCGCTCGCGTGGCCGCCGCGCTCACCGCGCACGGGCACCCCGTGACGGCGAGCGAGGCCAACTTCCTGTGGCTGCCGCTGGGCGGGGGCGCCGCCGCGTTCGGCGCGCACTGCGCGGGCGCGGGTGTCTCGGTACGGGCCGTGGCGGGTGCCGGTGTCCGCGTCACCCTCGGCCTGCCGGCCGACAACGACGCGTTCCTGGCGGCGGCGACGACCTTCCCGGCGGGCGGCGCGGCTGCTGTCCCGGCGGGCGGCACGGCTGTCCCGTCGACGGCCACCACCGCCCCGCCGACGGCCGCCACCACCCCACCGGCCGCCATCACCGTCCCGCCCGCCTGACCCGCACCTATTCACCGAGCCGGCGGCGCCCCGGCTCGCTCTTGGGAGATGTATGTCCTTCCTCCGCCCCCGGTTCCCGGGCGAACGTGCCCTGGTCTCCGGAATCGCCGTGGACGCGGTCGGCTCCGGTATGTACGTGCCGTTCAGCCTGGTGTTCTTCGCCCATGTGACGGGCCTGCCGCTGCCGTTGATCGGCCTGGTCCTCACCGTCACCGGGCTCGTCGGCATCGCCGCCGTCCCCCTGGTGGGCATCGTCGTGGACCGGTTCGGCGCCCGGGTCACCCAGATCTCCCTGTACGTGGTGCGCGGCGTCAGCTTCGCCTGCTTCCCGCTCGCCGACACGCTCCCGCTGTTCGTCGTGGTGGCACTGCTCACCTCGGTGGGCACCCGTGCCTTCCGCCCCGCCCAGGACGCCCGGCTCGCCGAACTCGCCGAGGGCACCGACCGCGACCGGCTCCAGGCGCTCAGCCGCAGTCTGAGCAACGCGGGCCTCGGAGCCGGCACCCTGATCGCCTCGGTGGTCATCGCCACCGCCGGCGACTTCGGCTACACCGTCACCGCCTGGGTCAACGGCGCGAGCTTCCTCGCCGCGGGCTTCCTCGCCTCCCGCACCCCGGCCGCGCCGCCCCGGGCGCCGGCGCCGCCGCGGGCCCGTGGGGGCGGGTACCGGGTCGTCGCCAAGGACCGGCCCTTCCTCACCCTCGTCTGCGCCAACCTCCTCGTCGCCCTGGGCTTCTCGGCGCTGACCGCGCTGCTCCCGCTGTACGCGACGGGCTGGCTGGACCTGCCGGAAGGGCTCCTGGGCAGCGCCTTCCTCCTCAACACCGTGGTGTGCGCGACCCTCGGCGTCCCCGTCGCCGCCCTCGCCCGGCGCCGGTTCACCACCCGGACCCGGGCCGCGGCGGCCGGCGCCGCGCTCTTCGCCGTCGCCTTCCTCGCGCAGGCCGCGCTCGGCACCGTACGCCCGCAGAGCGTGCCGCTGATCCTGGCCGGGCTGCTGGGCGCGGTGCTGGTGATGACCGTCGGCGAGATGCTCTACAGCCCGTCCTCCGGCGCGCTGTCGCAGTTCGCCGCGCCCCCGGAGCTGCGCGGCCGCTACCTCGCCACCTACCAGCTGTCCTGGTCGCTGGCGTACGCCCTGGGCCCGACGGTGTTCACCGCGCTGCTCACCGTCGACGGGCGGCTGCCCTGGCTGCTGGTGGCGGCCACGGCGGCGCTCGGCTCGCTGCTGATGGTCCGTCTGGAGCGGCGCCTGCCGGCCGAGGCGGTCACCTTCGTCCCCGCGCCGGCGCCCGCCAAGCCGGCCCCCACCGCCTCCGCCTGACCCCGACCCCGCGCCCGACACAGGGCCACGACGACGGCGGGCCACCCGCCCCCGCACCACGATCTGGAGAGTAGACATGGACCGCGTCACCCTGACCGAGGCATACCTGGCGGAGCTGGAGTCCGCGGGGCTGTCGAGTGAGGAGCTGCTCGGCGGCCTGCCGCAGAACAAGATCCTCAACAGTGACAAGCCGAACGGGATGGGCCTGTGGCTCGCCCGCCCGGTCTTCCTCGGCGGCGAGGAGCTCGCCCGGCTCGCCGGCGACCTCGACCATCTGCTGTCCGCGCTGGACAGCCTCCCCGAGAAGCTGTTCGGCGGTGACTTCGGCGCCTTCGCACGCGCCGTCGGACTGAGCGAGCCGCAGGTCGAGGCGGTGCTGCAGAACCGCGGCGAGCGGATGACGCGGCAGAGCCGGGCCGACCTGGTCTGCGACGGGACCGGCTTCAAGCTCCTCGAACTCAACATCGGCAGCGCGATCGGCGGTGTGGACAACGTCGACGTCTGCCGCGAACTGCTGGAGGTCCCGGTCCTCGCCGAGTTCGCCGAGCGGCACGGGCTCACCTTCGTCGACTCCCTGCGCGAGCAGGTCCACAACATCCTCACCGAGACCGGGTTCTCGGCCGGGGACCACCCGGTCGTCGCGCTCACCGAATGGCCCACGGCATTCTCCGACGAGCTGCCCTACATGACGCAACTGTGCGAGCGCTGGAACGAGTTGGGCCTCGACGCCACCCCCTGCCACCTCGGTCAGCTCGATGTGCGCGACGGCAGGGTGTGGCTGGCGGACCGGCCGGTCGACATCATCGTGCGCACCTTCCTCATCCGGGACGTGATCACCCCCGACGCCCCCGCCCTGACCGGCCCGGTCTTCGACGCCGCCCGCCGCGGCGAGGTCAAGATCTTCACGCCGCTGGACACCTCCGCCTACGCCAGCAAGGCGGCGCTGTCGCTGCTCTCGGAGGAGGGCAACCGCCACCTGTTCGCGCCCGAGGTGCTGGAGAGCCTCGACCGGATCCTGCCCTGGACCCGCCGGGTGCGCCGCGAGGAGGTCACGCTGGAGAACGGCGACCGCGTCGACCTCGTCGAGTACGCCCTCACGCACGCGGAGGACCTGGTCCTCAAGCCGACCTCCCTCTCCGGCGGCAAGGGCGTCGTCCTCGGCTGGGCGGAGGACCTCACCGCCGAGGCGTGGCGGGCCCATGTGCTGGCCGCGCTGGAGAGCCCGCACGTACTGCAGCGCCGGGTGCGGCCCGCACAGGAGACCGTGCCCGTCCCGGGCGGCGGGGTGGACCGGTTCCGTCCGGTGTGGGGGATCATCACGGGCGTCAACGGCTTCATCGGCGGCAGTGTGCGGGCCATCCCGTCCGCCGCCGGCGACGTGGTGGTGAACGTCGCCAACGGCGCCCACGTCGGGGCGCTCCTGCACGAGGCACCGGCCTCCTCGGCCTGACCCGAGACCCCGACCGCCCGCCCGCCCATCGCAGCGCGGCGCGTCCGCCGCGCCGTCCCAGGGAGACCACCGTCATGAGAGCAGCCGTATTCCACGGCCGGCGCGACATCCGGGTCCAGGAGTGGCCCGACCCGCCGGCCCCCGGGCCCGGGGAGATCCAGCTAGCCGTGGTGCGGGCGGGCATCTGCGGTACGGACGTGGAGGAGTTCGCCTCCGGTCCGCACCTCATCCCGCTGGCCGCGCCGCACTTCGCCAGCGGCCACCGGGGGCCGCTGGTCATCGGGCACGAGATGGTCGGCGAGGTGGTCGCGACCGGCCCCGGTGTCGACGCCTTCCGGACGGGGGACCTGGTCGTCCCCGGTTCCGGGGTCTCCTGCGGGGAGTGCCGCTGGTGCGTGCGGGGGCGGACCAACGTCTGCGCCCGCTACTTCACGCTCGGTCTGCACGTCGACGGCGGTCTCGCCGAGCGGGTCAACGTCCCGGCACGGATCAGCCGTTCGACGGGCGGCCTGGACCCGGACGTCGCGATCATGGCGCAGCCGCTCGCGGTGGCGCTGCGGGCGGTACGCGGCATCGACCCCGAGCCGGGCCGTACGGTCGTGGTGATCGGCCTGGGCAGCATCGGGGCGCTCGCGGTGGCCGCCTGCGCGGCGCGGGGGGTGGAGACGATCGGCGTCGACATCACGGCGGGCCGGCTGGAGACGGGCCGGCGGGCCGGCGCCGGGCTGCTCGTGGACGCCTCGCGGCAGGACGCCGCCGCCGCGATCCGGGCCGCCACGGACGGGCACGGCGCGGACGTGGTGATCGAGGCGTCGGGCGCCAGGGCCGGTCTGGCGACGGCGATGGACGCGGTGTGCCGGGGCGGGCACGTCCGTCTGGTCGGCCTCCACCGCGACCCCTCGCCGCTGGACCTGACACGGCTGGTCCTGGAGGAGATCACCCTCGACACCTCCAAGGTCCACATCTGCGACCAGGACCTCCCCGAGGCACTGGCCCTGCTCCACGCACACCCGGAGATCGCCACGACGGCACTCGACGACGTGATCCCCCTGGACCGCCTGGTCCCGGACGGCTTCAGCCGCGTGGAACGGGGCGAGGTGTCGGGCAAGGTGGTGGTACGCCCGGGGTGATCCGGGAGCGCCGGGCCGGTACCAGGGCCGGTCGCCCGGACGGGTACGGCTTCGCTCCCGGTGCCGGCCGGCCCGGGCGCGGGCCGACCCTGGGCGCACCGGTCCCGGCACGGGTGAGCCCGCGTGCCGACCTGGGAGCACCGGTCGCGGCAGGGGCGGCCCGGGCGCGTACCGCCCCACCTCCGGCCCCGGCCGGCCCGGGCCCGTACCGCCCGGAGTAGCCGGGCACGCCCGAGTCGGCCCGGGCGCATACGGACGCGGAAGCGCCCACGCCCGCTCAACCCGGGCGCGTACCCAGCAGTTCGTCGGCGACCGAGGTCCGCGCGTACAGCACCGAGCGGCCGACCCGGTGCGCGCTGACCAGGCCCGCGTCGCGCATCGCGGTGAGGAACTGGGAGACCCCGGCGGGTGAGATGCCGGTGCGGCGGGCCAGTTCGGTCGTGGAGGCGGGCGCCTGAAGCTCGGTCAGCAGCAGGGTGCGGGAGCGGCCGAGGACGGCGGCGACCGCGTCGGACCGCGAGGGCGCCGACCGCTCCCACAGCACGCCCACCCCCCGTGCGGGGTAGGCGAGTTGGAGCGGTTCGGCGTCCCGGACCACGGTCAGCAGTCCCGGTCCGGCGAACACCGACGGGATGAGCAGCAGCCCCGCCCCCTTGGTGGCCCGGTTCAGGGTCTCCGGCCGGCGCACCAGGCGCAGCGTGTTGTCGTCCCAACTGACCTTTTCGTGGAGCCCGTTGAAGAGTGCTTCCGCGCCGTGCTCGGCGACCTGCCGGGCCCGGTGGAAGACATCGGCGTCCAGGACCGTGCGCATCCGCTGCCAGTACGGCGCGAGCGCCAGCTCCCAGTACCGCTCGATCTCCGCCGCGAGTTCGGCCAGCCGTTCCTCGGGATCGGACTCCAGGGACCGCCGCCGCGCGGAGGGCCCGCCCACATGCCGCTCCAGATGGCCCAGATCCCGGCGCACCACATCCGCGGAGGCCCCCCGTACGGCGTCCAACTCCTCACCCAGCGAAGGGGCGTGGCCTGCTGGGGCGGGGTTGAGGAAGTCCGGGAGGTAACCGGTCGGCGGGATCAGCGCCGCGAGCCAGCCGCGGTCCAGTTCGGCCGCGGCGAGCCGGGGGAGCACCTGCTCGGCCCAGGGGACGTGGACCGCCGCGGGGCGCGCGGAGCGCAGCAGGCGGTAGCTCGTCACGACCTCCCACATGGGGGAGATCGCGAACCTCATCCGCGCCAGGTCGCTGGCCGAGAACTCCATCTCCGCCAGTGCGGATCCCCTCCACCATTCAGTCACCACTGAATCATTTGTCGGGCCCACCCGGACCGCACATCATGCGGCCATGTTCTCCTCGTACAAGGGTCTGCCCCGCACCGCCTGGGTCATCTTCGGCGGCGTGATCGTGAACCGCCTGGGCTTCATGGTGGTGCCGTTCCTAGTTTATTACCTGGGCTCACGGGACGTCAGTACGTCCCAAGTCACCTACGTGCTGGGCTGTCTGGGCATCGGCACGCTCGTCGGGCCGCTGCTCAGCGGGGTGCTCGCGGACAGCTGGGGCCGCCGCTCGACCATGGTGACCGGGCTGCTGGGCACGGCCGTGGCGCACGGTCTGCTCTACGCCGCGCCGAACCTGGTGACGCTCGCGCTGGCGGCGGCCGTGCTCAGCGTCTGCGGCACGATGGTCAGCCCGTCCGCCAACGCGCTCCTCGCCGAGTCCGTCGACGCGGAACGCCGCCGCAACGCGTTCTCGCTGGTCTACTGGGCCGTCAACATCGGCAGCGCGGGCGCCGGCATCCTCGGCGGCTTCCTCGCGGAGAACGGGTACTGGCTGCTCTTCCTGGTCGACGCGTGCAGTTCCCTCGCCTTCGCCGTCATCGCGGTGTGCCTGCTCCCGGCGGGCAAGCGGTCCGCTCCGGCCCCGGCCGGCCAGGGCGGCGGCTACGGCGTGGTGCTGCGCGACCCTCTGATGCGGGCGCTGCTGCCGCTGTTCGGCGTCACCCTCGCCATCTACTCGCTGACCGAGGCGGGCCTGCCGCTCGCGATCCGCGACGACGGTCTCTCCCCGAAGGTCCTCGGCGTGATGGCCACGCTCAACGCGGTCCTGGTCGTCGTCCTCCAGCCGCTCGCCACGACCGTCCTCGCCAAGGCCCGCCCGCTCCTCGTCTACACCTTCGCGGCCGGCCTCATAGCGGTCGGCGTCGCCCTCACCGGCTTCGCCGACAGCATGTGGAGCTACGGCGTCACCGTCGCGGTCTGGTCACTCGGCGAGGCGGCCATCGGCGGCATCCACTCGGCGACGGTCCAGAGCATCGCCCCGGAACACGCACGGGGCCGCTACCAGGGAGCCTTCCAGTGGCTGTGGGGCTCGTCCCGCTTCGTCGCCCTGACCGCGGGCACGGCCGTCTACGCCCACGCGGGCCCCGAGTACGTGTGGTGGTTCTGCGCGGTGGCCGGCGTCCTGGCCCCCCTGGGCGTCCTGGCCCTGTCCCCGGCCATCGACCGCCGCACGGCGGAGATCGAGAACGAGAAGAAGGAAACGGACGAAGGAGCAGCGGCGGTGGCCTCGGACTAGCCCACCGCACCGAAGTCCCGCCCAGCCCTCCCATTGTGTACACATGAGACACTCGGTACCTTTGGGCGCATAACGCAGCCCATGCCCATAGAGTCCATCCGCGATGTCCGGGCACATCTGGCCGAGGTCGTGGAGCGAGCCGAGCGGGACGAGGTGCCCACCGTCATCACCCGGCGCGGCAAGCAGGTCGCCGCCGTGGTCTCCATCGATGTGCTGCGCAAATACCAGGAGTGGGAAGAGCGCGAGATCAACCGGATCATCGACGAGCGCATGGCCAACCCGGCGCCCGGCGTCCCGATCGAGGACATCATGAGGGAGACGCTGGCGCGCAGTGAGTGAGTACCGCACCGTCTTCCGGCCCGAGGCTCAAGCCGAACTCCGCGAAATCCCGCGCGACACGGCTCTCCGCATCCTGGCCAAGCTGACCGAACTGGAGACCGATCCACTGGGCTTCAACACCACCGCCCTCATGTCCCAACCCGACCGTCGGCGCCTACGGGTGGGCAACCATCGCGTACTCCACACGATCGACAACGGCGAACTCGTGGTGTGTGCGGTGCAGGTCGGGCATCGCTCCACGGTCCACGACACCTGAACGCCGCTGACGCCAGGTCGGAGCATCCAGCACGGATCCAGCACGATGAACGAAGGGGCCGGGCTCACAAGAGCCCGGCCCTTTCCGACGTCACCCGGTCACACGTTGAAGCGGAACTCCACCACATCCCCGTCCTGCATGACGTACTCCTTGCCCTCCATGCGGGCCTTGCCCTTCGCGCGGGCCTCGGCGACCGAGCCGGTCTCCACCAGGTCGGAGAAGGAGATGACCTCCGCCTTGATGAAGCCCTTCTGGAAGTCGGTGTGGATGACTCCGGCGGCCTCGGGGGCCGTGGCGCCCTTCTTGATGGTCCAGGCGCGGGATTCCTTGGGGCCGGCCGTGAGGTAGGTCTGCAGGCCCAGGGTGTTGAAGCCGACACGGGCGAGGGTGGCGAGGCCGGGCTCCTCGGCGCCGACCGACTCCAGGAGCTCCATGGCGTCCTCCTCGTCCAGCTCGGCGAGGTCCTGCTCCAGCTTGGCGTTGAGGAAGATCGCCTCGGCGGGGGCGACCAGGGCGCGCTGCTCGGCCTTGAAGTCGTCGTCGACCAGCTCGTCCTCGTCGACGTTGAAGACGTACAGGAACGGCTTGGTGGTGAGCAGGTGCAGGTCGTGCAGGAGCTCCTCGTTGCCGGAGCCCTGGACGATGCCCGCGGAGAACAGGGTGTCGCCCTTCTCCAGGATCTCCTTGGCCTCCTCGACGGCCTTCACCTTCGGCGCGATGTCCTTCTTGATGCGCGACTCCTTCTGGAGGCGCGGCAGGACCTTCTCGATGGTCTGGAGGTCGGCGAGGATCAGCTCGGTGTTGATCGTCTCGATGTCGTCCTTGGGCGAGACCTTGCCGTCGACGTGGACGACGTTCTCGTCCTTGAAGGCGCGGATGACCTGGCAGATCGCGTCCGACTCGCGGATGTTCGCGAGGAACTTGTTGCCCAGGCCCTCGCCCTCGCTCGCGCCGCGCACGATGCCCGCGATGTCGACGAAGTCGACGGTCGCCGGGAGCACCCGCTGGGAGGAGAAGATCTCGGCCAGTTTCGTCAGACGCGCGTCGGGGACGCCGACGACCCCGACGTTCGGCTCGATCGTGGCGAACGGGTAGTTGGCCGCCAGCACGTCGTTCTTGGTCAGGGCGTTGAACAGGGTCGACTTGCCGACGTTGGGCAGACCGACGATTCCGATCGTGAGCGACACGTTGTTTCCCGTACGTGAGAGGAGAGGACTGGGGGCTGAGGGGGCCGATCCACCAGTCTACGGCGTGACCCGCCCGGCACCGGCTGCGTATCGAACGCTTGGCCAAGGTCGTCCCCTCGGCGTGTCTGAAGGGCGATTCGGCACATAAACAGACCTAAGTTGGTCCAGTGGAGCAACACAGGACGCGACCAGCCCAGGACCGACCGCGACGCGGCGGCTCGCCCCTGCCTCCGCAGGCGGCCCGCTCAGGCGGCGCGACGGCCGGACGGGGCACGGACGGCGCCCCGCCCCGGACGGTGCGGCCCCGCGGCCCCCAGCCTCCGCGCGAGGGCGCACCGCGCAGACCCGCCACCGCGCCGGCCGCGGCCCGCCGGCCCGGGCCTCCGGTGCCGCACGCCCTCGGCCGGCTGCCCAACCCCCGTCTCACCGGACTCGGCGTCGGGTTGTTCTGCACGGTCCTGATGCTGACGCTCGGCTCCCTGACCGCACTGCTGTTCGGGGCCTCGCTCACGGTGTACGGCGTGCTGTTCCTGCCGGTGTGCGCGCTGACCGCGGTGTGGGTGCGCAGGGCGGACCTGGTCACCGCGGTCATCATCGTGCCGATCGCCTTCGCGGTCGGGCTGGTGCCGGTCGCCGACAGCGGGGGCGGCGGCACCGGGGACCGGCTGATGGGCCTGTTCACCGCCCTCGCCACGGAGGCCGGCTGGCTGTACGGCGGAACGCTGATCGCGGGTGTCCTGGTCACCGCGCGCCGGATGCGGCTGATGGCCCACCGGGTCGCCTCGCGACGCCGCCCCGCCTCCTGAGCGGAGGAGCCTAGGACTTCGCCGCGCGCATCGCCGCCCCGACGATGCCCGCGTTGTTCTGGAGCTGCGCGGGGACGATCTCCGCCTTGACGCCCTCGATGTAGTGCAGGAACTTGTGGGCCTTGCGGCTGACGCCGCCGCCGATGACGAACAGCTCCGGCGAGAACAGCATCTCCACGTGGGCGAGGTACTTCTGCACCCGGTGCGCCCAGTGCTCCCACGTCAGCTCGCCGTCCTCGCGGGCCTTGCTGGAGGCCCGCTTCTCGGCGTCGTGGCCGTGCAGCTCGAGGTGGCCCAGCTCGGTGTTGGGGACCAGGACGCCGTCGACGAAGAGGGCGCTGCCGATGCCGGTGCCGAAGGTCAGCAGGATGACCGTGCCGGGGCGGTCGCGTCCGGCGCCGAAGGCGACCTCGGCGACGCCCGCCGCGTCCGCGTCGTTGACGACGGTGACCGGCAGGCCGCCCAGGCGCTCGCCGAACAGCGCCCGGGCGTCGGTGTCGATCCAGCTCTTGTCGACGTTGGCCGCCGTACGGATCGTCGATCCGCCGGTCACCACGCCGGGGAAGGTCAGGCCGACCGGACCCGTCCAGCCGAAGTGCTCGACGACCTCCTTGACGCCGTCGGCCACCGCGTCGGGCGTCGCCGGGTGCGGGGTCAGCACCTTGTGACGCTCCTGGGCGAGGTCGCCCCTGTCCAGGTCCACAGGGGCGCCCTTGATGCCGGAGCCGCCGATGTCCACACCGAAGATCTGCATGGCCCTACGTTACGACGGTGGACTCACCGTCACTCCCGGGAGGCGCCCGTACGCTCCGCGATCAGGGCCGCGGCCTCCTCGCGCAGATCGCGGCGCAGCTCCTTGGGCAGCGAGAAGACGATGGACTCCTCGGCGGCCTTCACCAGCTCGACGTCGCCGTAGCCGCGCTCGGTGAGCCACTGGAGGACCTCCTCGACGAGGACCTCGGGGACGGAGGCGCCGGAGGTGACGCCGACCGTGGTCACGCCCTCCAGCCAGGCCTCGTCGATCTCGCTGGCGAAGTCGACCAGGTACGCCTCGCGGGAGCCGGCCAGCTTGGCGACCTCGACCAGGCGCTTGGAGTTGGAGGAGTTGCGCGAGCCGACCACGATGACCAGCTCGGCCTCGGCGCCCATCTGCTTCACGGCGAGCTGGCGGTTCTGCGTGGCGTAGCAGATGTCGTCGCTCGGCGGCGAGATGAGCTGCGGGAACTTCGCCTGGAGGGCGTCGACGGTCTCCATCGTCTCGTCGACGGAGAGGGTGGTCTGGGAGAGCCAGACGACCTTGGAGGGGTCGCGGACCTCGACCTTGGCGACGTCCTCGGGGCCGTCGACCAGCTGGATGTGGTCGGGGGCCTCGCCGGAGGTGCCGATGACCTCCTCGTGGCCCTCGTGGCCGATCAGCAGGATGTCGTAGTCCTCGTCGGCGAAGCGGACGGCTTCCTTGTGGACCTTGGTGACGAGCGGGCAGGTGGCGTCGATGGTGGCGAGCTGTCCGCGCGCGGCCTCGTCGTGGACGACGGGGGCCACGCCGTGTGCCGAGAACATGACGATGTTGCCGGGCGGGACCTCTTCGGTCTGTTCGACGAAGATGGCGCCCTTCTTCTCCAGGGTCTGCACGACGTACTTGTTGTGCACGATCTCGTGCCGGACGTAGATCGGAGCCCCGTACTGCTCGAGGGCTTTCTCGACGGCGATCACGGCGCGGTCCACGCCCGCGCAGTAGCCCCGGGGGGCGGCGAGCAGGACACGGCGGCCAGGCGAAGCAGTCATGCGTCCCATCGTAAGGCCGCGTTCGGCGGGCGAAGGGCGCGGGCCGGGGCGCGGTTCGATGTCGGTGGCTGCGGATACGCTCACCGGCATGGCGCTCAACACGTCCGCGGAATCGCCGCTGCCCGTCGGTGAGGTGTCGCGGCTCATCGGTGGGTGGATCGACCGGCTCGGGGCGGTGTGGGTCGAGGGGCAGATCACCCAGCTCTCGCGGCGGCCGGGCGCCGGGGTGGTGTTCCTGACGCTGCGGGACCCCTCGTACGACATCTCCGTGAGCGTGACCTGCTACCGGCAGGTGTTCGACGCCGTCTCGGACGTGGTGGGCGAGGGCGCGCGGGTCGTCGTGCTGGCGAAGCCGGAGTGGTACGCGCCGCGCGGGCAGCTGTCGCTGCGGGCCGCCGAGATCAAGCCGGTGGGCGTCGGCGAGCTGCTGGCGCGGCTGGAGCAGCTGAAGAAGGCGCTGGCCGCGGAGGGGCTGTTCGCGGCGGAGCGCAAGAAGCCGCTGCCGTTCCTGCCGCAGCTCGTCGGGCTGGTGTGCGGCCGGGCCTCCGCCGCCGAGCGGGACGTGCTGGAGAACGCCCGGCACCGCTGGCCCGCCGTCCGCTTCGAGGTGCGCAACGTGCCCGTGCAGGGCGTGCACGCCGTGCCGCAGGTGGTGCAGGCGGTGAAGGAGCTCGACGCGATGGACGACGTCGACGTGATCATCGTGGCGCGCGGCGGCGGCAGCGTGGAGGACCTGCTGCCGTTCTCCGACGAGCAGCTGGTGCGGACGGTCGCCGCGTGCCGTACGCCGGTGGTCTCGGCGATCGGGCACGAGCCGGACAACCCGCTGCTGGACCATGTCGCCGACCTGCGCGCCTCCACGCCCACCGACGCCGCCAAGAAGGTCGTGCCGGACGTGGGCGAGGAGTACGAGCGGGTGCGGATGCTGCGCGACCGGGCCCGGCGGTGTGTCGGGGCCGTCGTCGAGCGGGAGGAGCGCGGGCTCGCGCACGCCCTGTCCCGGCCGTCGATACAGGATCCGCACCGGATGATCGACGAGCGTGCCGATCAGGTCGCCGCCCTGCTGGAGCGGGGCCGCCGCACCCTCGGCCATCTCCTGGACCGCGCCGACTCGGAGCTGACGCACACGCACGCGCGCGTGGTGGCGCTGTCCCCGGCGGCGACCCTGAAGCGCGGTTACGCCGTGCTCCAGCGGGCCGACGGGCATGTGGTGCGCGATCCGGACGAGGTGAGCGGTGACGAGGTGCTGCGGGCACGGGTCGCCGAGGGCGAGTTCGCTGTCAGAGTCGATGCTTAGGGTGAGGTCATGACCGGCAAGGTGGAAGAGTCGCTCGGCTACGAGCAGGCGCGGGACGAGCTGATCGAGGTCGTACGGCGGCTGGAGGCCGGCGGTACGACGCTGGAGGAGTCCCTCGCGCTGTGGGAGCGCGGGGAGGAGCTGGCGAAGGTGTGCCGGCGCTGGCTGGACGGCGCGCGGGCCCGGCTGGACGCGGCGCTGGCCGAGGAGGAGTCCGCACAGGGCGGGGAGGGCGGGGAGTAGCCCTCCCCGCCCTGGGGGCGTGAGCGGCGTCCGGCACGGTGGTCATGGTTCACCCTGTGAAGGGGATCACCATGCTCCGATTTTTGTTGAACATTGAACTTCAATCGCCTATGGTCAAGGTGTCAGCCGATCCGGCACCCCGGATCCGACGCTCCACCCGAGAAGGTTCACGTATGTCTCTCGTTCTTGACCCCGCCGCCCAGGACCTGCTGTTCCGCGAGGCCCGCACCGCGAACACCTTCACCGACGAGCCGGTGACCGAGGAGCAGGTGCAGGCGATCTACGAGCTGGTCAAGTTCGGCCCGACCGCGTTCAACCAGTCGCCGCTGCGCGTCACCCTGGTCCGCTCCCCCGAGGCCCGCGAGCGCCTGGTGCGGCACATGGCCGAGGGCAACCAGGCAAAGACCGCCACCGCCCCGCTGGTCGCGATCCTCTCCGCGGACAACGAGTTCCACGAGGAGCTGCCGCAGCTGCTGCCGCACTTCCCGCAGGCCAAGGACGCCTTCTTCAGCGAGCGCCCGGTCCGCGAGGGCTCCGCCGCGATGAACGCCGCCCTCCAGGCCGCGTACTTCATCATCGGCGTCCGCGCCGCCGGCCTGGCCGCCGGCCCGATGACCGGTCTGGACTTCGAGGGCCTGCGCAAGGAGTTCCTCGACGACGACCACACCCCGCTGATGGTCGTCAACATCGGCAAGCCGGGCGACGACGCCTGGTTCCCGCGCTCCCCGCGCCTGTCGTACGACGAGGTCATCACCACCGTCTGAGCACCGGGCACGACGAAGGCCCCCGGCGATCGAGCCGGGGGCCTTCGTCATGTCCGCGTGCGCGCGAACGCGCGTCACTGCGTCCTGAGCGCGCCCGCCATCTGCGCGAGCTGCCCGAACGAGCCCGTGCCCGCGACGACGGTCGTGGCGCCGTCCTCCTTGAGCACCAGGGCGTCGTAGCGGCCGCCGGTGTAGCGGGTCCAGGTCTCGTCGCCGATCCGCTGGGTCGCCCTGGTCTCCTTGGCGCCCTGGGTGGCCTCGTCGATGAAGACCTTGGTCTTCTCCTGAGCGGACTGCTGCACCTGGACGTACTCCCCGTCGGGAGCGTGGTAGCCGAGGTGCCACAGGTCGGCCTGGTCGCCCCGGAACCGCACCGAGGTCGCCTTCCACTCCTGGGCGAGCCCCTCGGGGGCGGCCACGGGGTACGAGGCCGCGCGGCGTGCCGTGAGCAGCTCGACCCGGTAGTCGACCCGGGGGACGTCGGGAGCGGAGTCGTCGTGCGGGATGAAGAGGTAGACGACCCCCGCCGCGAGGATGGTCACCGCGAGGGAGAGGACCATGTTCCGGACCGACTGCTTCTTAGCGTTCGTACCTGCCACGCGCCCTATCGTCGCAGGTGCCCTGGTCCGCTCATCCGTGGGGCCCCCTGCTCATTTTGTCGACCTGGCGATAGAGTCGGGGCCATCACCCTCATCCGGCCGTCGTCGTATCAGAAAGGTGCGCTCCGATGACCGAAAATCATCAACTGCCGTCCGAACTCGATGTCCCCTCCGAGGCTCCCGACCGCAACCTCGCCCTGGAGCTCGTCCGGGTCACCGAGGCGGCCGCGATGGCCGCGGGCCGCTGGGTCGGGCGCGGCGACAAGAACGGCGCCGACGGTGCCGCCGTGCGCGCGATGCGGACCCTCGTCTCCACCGTGTCGATGAACGGCATCGTCGTCATCGGCGAGGGCGAGAAGGACGAGGCGCCGATGCTCTTCAACGGGGAGCGGGTCGGCGACGGCACCGGCCCCGAGGTGGACATCGCGGTCGACCCGATCGACGGCACCACGCTGACCGCCAAGGGCATGCCCAACGCGATCGCGGTCCTCGCGGCCACCGAGCGCGGGGCGATGTTCGACCCGTCGGCCGTCTTCTACATGGACAAGCTGGTCACCGGCCCCGAGGCGGCCGACTTCGTCGACATCAACGCGCCGGTGTCGGTGAACATCCGCCGCGTCGCGAAGGCCAAGCGCGTCACGCCCGAGGACGTCACCGTCGTCATCCTCGACCGGCCCCGCCACGAGGGCATCATCAAGGAGATCCGGGACGCCGGCGCGCGCATCAAGCTGATCTCCGACGGCGATGTCGCCGGGTCGATCTACGCGCTGCGCGAGGGCACCGGCGTCGACCTGCTGCTCGGCATCGGCGGCACGCCGGAGGGGATCATCTCGGCCTGCGCCGTGAAGTGCCTCGGCGGCACGATCCAGGGCAAGCTGTGGCCGAAGGACGACGAGGAGCGGGCCAGGGCCGTCGACGCCGGGCACGACCTGGACCGGGTGCTGACCACCGAGGACCTGGTCACCGGCGAGAACGTGTTCTTCGTCGCGACCGGCATCACCGACGGCGAGCTGCTGCGCGGGGTGCGCTACCGCTCGGAGACGGCACTCACCGAGTCCATCGTGATGCGCTCCAAGTCGGGTACGGTCCGGCGGATCGACTCCGAGCACCGGCTGAGCAAGCTTCGGGCCTACAGCGCGATCGACTTCGACCGGGCCAAGTAGCGCCCCGCCACGGGGGCCGCGGTGCGGCGCGGCAGAGGAGTGGGGCGCCCCCGGTGCGGTGGGGGCGCCCTTTTCCCTGTCCTGCGGGTCAGCCGGCCTGCGCGATGCGGCCGGCCCCGGCCGCCTTCTTCAGCTCCACGTCCCGGCGCCGCCTGCGGGCCAGGACGACTCGGCGCTCGGCGGCCGTCAGGCCGCCCCAGACACCGTACGGCTCGGGCTGGAGGAGGGCGTGCTCCCGGCACTCGACCATGACGGGACAGCGCGCGCAGACCCGCTTGGCCGCCTCCTCGCGGGAGAGCCGCGCCGCTGTGGGCTCCTTGGAAGGGGCGAAGAACAGGCCGGCCTCGTCGCGTCGGCACACCGCCTCGGTGTGCCACGGGGCTTCTTGGTCCCTGTCTCGCACTGGCACCCGCTGGGCCGGAACGGCGGCTACCTGCAGGGACGAATGCGGCGGTTGCAGCACGGTCTACTCCTGACGACGGCTTCGCGAGCGAGAGACGATGCGCAAGGTCTACCCGCTGTACGCGTGCCTATGCAGTCGGTTCCGAACCGCTGGACTCCGCCGGACTCCCCCACGCTCCCCCGCACTCCGGGCGCCGCCGGGGCGGGACGGGCGCCCGCGCCGCGGGTCCGTGTCCGCCGACCGTCAGCGGCCCAGGTGCTTGCGCAGACTCCGGTCGACCTTGCTGTGGACCCGGTCGAGGATGTCCGCCACCAGCTTGCCGCGCCGGGCCCTGCCCTCGACGCTGCCCAGCACGGCCCACCCGTCGACGTAGACCACCGGCGCCGCCGGGTCCTCGGCGTCCAGCGAGTCCACCTCGAAGCTGCCGAGGACACCGCCGCCGGCGCCGCGCAGCGACACGTTCTCCGGGACGCGCACCTCGACGCTGCCGAAGACCGCGAACGCCTTGATGACGACCTGCTGGTACTCGAAGATCGCCTCGCTGAGGTCGATCTCGACACTGCCGAAGACCGCGTACGCGTGGATCCGGCGCCCGGCGCGCCGGCGGCCTCTGCGGACGGCGCTGCTGAAGATCGCCACGGCGTGGTCGTCGGGGTCGGCGAGGACGTCGGAGGGACGGTTCGGGACGGAGGCGTGCGCGGGCCCGGTGCGGGGGCCGTGCGCCGCGGGCAGGTCCTTGATGAAGACCTCCAGCTCGCCCACCGTCTTGGCGTTCAGCACGCCCTCGACCCGCTCGCCGTGCTCGTCGGGCGTGAGGCGGCCCTCGGCCAGCGCGTCACGCAGGATGTCGGCGATCCGGTCGCGGTCGGCGTCGGAGGCGCGCATGTCGGCGGCGGGCGCGGTCTGCTTCTCAAGGTCCACGAGAGCAGCGTACCCAAACACGATAGATCGCGATAGCCCTTCCCCGTCCGAACTGAGCCTTACCTCACAAGCCCGCCGCCGACGGCAGGTTCTACGCTGGTGGACGCTGCCCAATGGAGGACAGTCGCCATCAGTCGAGTGAGGAATGGCACCGATGCCTGAGTTCGCGTACACCGATCTGCTCCCCATGGGAGAGGACACCACCCCCTACCGGCTGGTGACCTCCGAGGGTGTCTCCACCTTCGAGGCCGACGGGCGCACGTTCCTCAAGGTCGAGCCGGAGGCGCTGCGCAAGCTCGCCGCCGAGGCCGTCCACGACATCCAGCACTACCTGCGCCCCGCGCACCTGGCGCAGCTGCGCCGGATCATCGACGACCCGGAGGCGTCCGGCAACGACAAGTTCGTCGCGCTGGACCTGCTGAAGAACGCGAACATCGCGGCGGCGGGCGTCCTGCCGATGTGCCAGGACACCGGCACGGCGATCGTGATGGGCAAGCGCGGCCAGAACGTCCTCACCGAGGGCGGCGACGAGGCGGCCCTGTCGCAGGGCATCTACGACGCGTACCTCAACCTCAACCTGCGCTACTCGCAGATGGCTCCGCTCACCATGTGGGAGGAGAAGAACACCGGCTCCAACCTGCCCGCGCAGATCGAGCTGTACGCCACCGACGGCGGCGCCTACAAGTTCCTCTTCATGGCCAAGGGCGGCGGCTCCGCCAACAAGTCGTTCCTCTACCAGGAGACCAAGGCCGTCCTGAACGAGGCCTCCATGATGAAGTTCCTGGAGGAGAAGATCCGTTCGCTCGGTACGGCCGCCTGCCCGCCGTACCACCTGGCGATCGTCGTCGGCGGCACCTCCGCCGAGTACGCGCTGAAGACAGCGAAGTACGCCTCCGCGCACTACCTCGACGAGATCCCCGCCGAGGGCTCGCCGCTCGGCCACGGGTTCCGGGACAAGGAACTGGAGGAGAAGGTCTTCGAGCTGACGCAGAGGATCGGCATCGGCGCGCAGTTCGGCGGCAAGTACTTCTGCCACGACGTGCGGGTCGTGCGGCTGCCGCGGCACGGCGCGTCCTGCCCCGTCGCCATCGCCGTCTCCTGCTCGGCCGACCGGCAGGCCGTCGCGAAGATCACCGCCGAGGGGGTCTTCCTGGAGCAGCTGGAGACCGACCCGGCGCGGTTCCTGCCCGACACCACCGACGAGCACCTCTCCTCGGGCGACGACGACGTGGTGCGGATCGACCTCAACCAGCCGATGGACACGATCCTCGCCGAGCTGACCAAGTACCCGGTCAAGACCCGGCTCTCGCTCTCCGGGCCGCTGGTCGTGGCGCGTGACATCGCGCACGCCAAGATCAAGGAGCGGCTGGACGCGGGTGAGGAGATGCCGCAGTACCTCAAGGACCACCCGGTGTACTACGCGGGGCCCGCGAAGACGCCCGAGGGGTACGCGTCCGGCTCCTTCGGGCCGACCACGGCCGGCCGCATGGACTCCTACGTCGAGCAGTTCCAGGCGGCGGGGGGGTCCAAGGTGATGCTCGCCAAGGGGAACCGGAGCAAGCAGGTCACGGATGCCTGTGGCACCCACGGCGGCTTCTACCTCGGTTCCATCGGCGGGCCCGCGGCGCGGCTCGCGCAGGACTGCATCAAGAAGGTCGAGGTCGTCGAGTACGAGGAGCTCGGGATGGAGGCGGTGTGGAAGATCGAGGTCGAGGACTTCCCGGCGTTCGTGGTCGTTGACGACAAGGGGAACGACTTCTTCCAGGATCCGGCGCCGGCGCCTACGTTCACGTCGATTCCGGTGCGGGGGCCTGGGCTGGTGTAGGGGCCTGCCGGGGCGGCGGGGGCTGGGTGATGGGGGAGCAGGGCGCCAAGTCGCTGC